>NZ_JASHLT010000045.1:0-68888 GCF_030056615.1 Streptomyces sp. HNM0645
GGGGTCGCCCGATCCGGCGACAAGGCGCCACATGGTCGTCGATGAACACGTACAGTGCCGCCAGAAGGGCGTCCAGGTTTGTCTTCACACACTGACCAACGGGCGCCCTTCGCCATGGTTGCGACCAGCACACACATCGGACTCACTCATCTAGCCGCCGCGCCCGCCGGGGCGGGTCCGTGGGGCCTTCCGGGCTCCTCCGATGGGCCCCACGGGGGCGAAGCACACACGCGTCACGCGTCCTCGGCGCAGCCACCCGCACGAAACCGCGACGCCCAGCGACGCCCGTGCCCGCGACCGCGGCGGCGCCTACGTGCCGACGAGGGTCAGTGCCTGGTCCAGCGCCTGGAGGAAACGGTTCGTCGTGGCGCGGTCGCGGACCGCGAGGCGCAGCCAGTCACGGTCCAGCCCCGGAAACGTGTCCCCGCGCCGGGCCGCGAAGCCGAGCGCCCGCAGTCGTCCGCGCACCTCGTCCGCCCGGTCGATGCGGACGAGGACGAACGGGCCGGACGCCGCCGGCACCGCGCGTACCTCGTCGAACTCCGCGAGACCGGCGAGCAGATGCGCCCGGTCCGCCGCGATCCGCTCCGCCGCCTCCGCCGCCTCCGCGAGGGCGTGCGGCGACATGCACGCCTCGGCGGCGGCGAGCGCGGGGGTACCCACCGGCCAGAGCGGCTGGGCCCGTTCGAGCCGGGCGACCGTCCCGGGCTCGGCGAGGACGTAGCCGATCCGCAGCCCCGCGAGCCCCCAGGTCTTGGTGAGGCTGCGCAGCACGACCAGTCCGGGTACGTCGGTCCGCGGTGCGAGGGCTTCCGGCTCGCCGGGGACCGCGTCCATGAACGCCTCGTCGACGACCAGGATCCGCCCCGGCCGGGCGAGCCGGGCCAACTCGCCGGCCGGATGGAGCACCGAGGTGGGGTTGGTGGGGTTGCCGACGACGACGAGGTCCGCGGACTCGGGCACGGCCGCCGGGTCCAGCCGGAAGCCGTCCTCCGCGCGCAGCACCACGCGCGCCACGTCGTGCCCGGCGTCCCGCAGTGCCGCCTCGGGCTCCGTGAACTGGGGGTGCACCACGACCGGCCGGCTCACCCGCAGGGCCCGTGCGATCAGCACGAACGCCTCCGCCGCCCCCGCCGTCAGCAGTACCCGCTCCACGGGCAGCCCGTGCCGCTCCGCGACGGCCGCCCGTGCCGCGCGGCCGTCCGGGTAGGCGGCGAGGGACATCAGCGACGCCGCGATGCGCTCCCGCAGCCACTCCGGCGGGGTGCCGGTGCGGACGTTGACCGCGAGGTCGGTCAGACGGCCGTCGCGTACCTCCGCGTCACCGTGGTGCCGCAGATCGTGGAAGTCGCCGTTCACGGGCGCCCCGCGGGGGCCGGGACCGGCGGGGCGACGGCCTCCCGGTAGCGTTCGACGACCAGATCGGCCAACTCCTCGGCTGCGCCGATCACTCCGGCCGGCCGCACCTCCGTGTCCGGGTGGGCCTCGGCCCAGCCCTCGGCGTGCAGCACGGCCCGTTCGACCGGGCCGCCGTCGAACAGGGCGTACGGGAGGACCACGATCCGGCGTGCCCCGAGCCGTACGCACCGGTCGAGCCCCGTCGGCACGTCGGGCGCGGCCGTCGAGACGAACGCGGTCTCCACCCCCGCGTACCCACGGCCCTCCCAGAGGAGCCGCGCCGCCCGGTACACCTCCGCGTTGGCCTGCGGGTCGGCCGAGCCGGGCGCCACCAGCAGCACCGTCACGTCGGCGCGGTCCCGCGGCGAGCGCGCACCGCCGCCCAGCGCCTCGTCGAGCCGCTGTTCCAGCAGGGCGAGCAGCACCGGGTCGGGGCCGAGTGCGCGGCTCGCGCCCACGGCGAGTCCGGGCCGTTCCTCGCGGACGGCGTCGAGCGCCCTGGACAGGGCCTCCCCGCTCCGCCGGTCCGGTACCAGCGCCAGGGGAACGGCGGCCAGCCGGTCGGCTCCGGCGGCGACGAGTTCGCCCACGGCCTCTTCGATCGGCCAGCGGCCGGTGCCGACGAGGCCGGCCGCGACGGGTATTCCGGGATGGCGGCTGCCCAGGTGCTCCACGAAGTCCAGCAGTGCCGCGGCTCCGGCGTCGTGTTGGACGCCGTCCGCGGCGATGAGCAGGGCGGGCGGGGAAGTCACAGGTTCTCCTTGCGGTGGTGGCGATGCCGCCGGTGCCGGCCGACCGGCCCGCCGTCGTTCACGTCCGAGATCATGTCCGGCGTCACCGGTTCCACGCACGGCGGGACCGGTCCCGGACTCGAAGTATCCGCAAGCCGCACGATGGCACAGGTCACCCCACCGGGTCGCCCCTGACCTCCGGATTTCCGTTTCCCCACCACGAGTTCTCCCCCGTCCGCGAGGGCCGCGGCCTCCGCCACCGAAGGTGTGCCCACCGCGGCCGCCGCCGTGGACGGGTTCGGCACCGGTACCCGGGCGAGCTCCGCGGCGGCGTACGTCCGCAGCGGGACGCCGAGCGCGGCCGCCGCGGCCGCGATGCCCGGTTCGCGCGCCTTGACCGCCACCGTCGCGACCGCCACGACCGAACTCGCCGGCGCCCCCGCCTCCCGCAACGCGTCCCGGACGAGAGCGAGCACCTCGTCCGCGGACGCGCCCCTGCGCGCCCCGACACCGACGACGAACCGGCCCGCGCGGCCGGTCATGGCGTGGCACCCGGTGGCGCGGTGGTGGGATCGGCTAGCAAGAACCCATGGCGGTGTTCGTCGCGCTCGGCGCGTTCCTGATGACGCTGTTCGGCGGCTGGGCGGCGCAGCGCGTCACCGACCGCCGGCACCTCGTGCTCGGCCTCGCCGGGGGACTGATGCTGGGGGTCGCCGGACTCGATCTGCTGCCGGAGGCGATGGCGGCCGCGGGGGAGGAGGTCTTCGGCGTACCGCAGGCGATGCTGCTGTTCGTCGGCGGCTTTCTGCTGGCCCACGTGGTGGAGCGGTTGCTCGCCGGCCGGCAGGCCGCGCACGGGGCGTACAACGGCGGCCGGCACGCCCACGACCACCGCGTACCGCAGGTCGGTATGACCGCCGCCGCGGCCATGGTGCTGCACAGCCTGATGGACGGCATCGCCATCGGCGCGGCCTTCCAGGCGGGCGGCGGGATGGGGCCCACCGTCGCGCTCGCGGTCATCACCCACGACTTCGCCGACGGGTTCAACACGTACACCGTCACCAGCCTGTACGGGAACGAGCGCCGCAGGGCCGTCGCCATGCTGTTCGCCGCGGCCCTCGCCCCGGTGGTCGGCGCCGCCTCGCCCCTGCTGTTCACCATGCCGCCCGAGGTGCTCGGCAGTTATCTCGGCTTCTTCGGCGGCGCGTTGCTCTACCTCGCCGCCGCGGAGATCCTCCCGGAGGCCCACCACGCGCACCCGGCCCGGTCGACCCTGCTGTGCACGGTCTCGGGCGTGGCGTTCATCTGGCTGGTGACCGGCCTGGCGGAGTGACGCGCCGGGGCCTGGGACGTGTGTCGAGAGTTTCGTCTGGGCGGGGGCGGACGACGCTGCTTTCGGAACACGCCCTGGGGCGCCTATACCGCCGCGTCCCACGCCGCGCACCTCTCCGCGAACCGCCGTGCCGCGCCCGGCGCGCCCGCCCAGTGCGTGTGCACATAGCTCGCGTGCACCCCGCCCCGGACGAAGCCCTCCACCCGGGGCTCCGGCTGCCGGAGCCCCCAGGCGGGGTTCGCCCCCGCGCCCGGCTCCGTGACGGTGCGGTGGAACTCGTGGCCGCGCATCCGGGTCCCGGCCTGGGCAAGGACGCTGTCGCTCACTGCCACGGCGTCCCGGTAGCCCAGCGTCAGCCGCTCCGACATCCGCGCGTCGGCGTCCAGCACCCCGCACATGGGCCGGCCGTCCAGGGAGCGCGCGAGGTACAGCAGCCCGGCGCACTCGGCGGCGACGGGTGCCCCCGAGCGGGCCAGCTCCGCGACCGCCTTGCGCAGACGGGAGTTGGCCGACAGCTCCGGCGCGTACACCTCGGGGAAGCCGCCGCCGACGACCAGGCCGGCCGTGCCGGCGGGCAGTTCCTCGTCGTGCAGCGGGTCGAAGGTGACGACCTCCGCGCCGGCGGCCGCCAGCAGCTCCGTGTGCTCGGCGTACGAGAAGGTGAACGCGGCGCCCCCGGCCACGGCGACGAGGGGCCGCCGGTCCCGCGCCCGGACGGCGGGGGAGCCCAGCGCCGTCCCGGGCTCCCAGGGGTGCCCGGGGAGCGGCGGCGCGCTGCGCGCCAGGGCCAGCAGCGCTTCCAGGTCACAGCCCGCGCGTACCTGCTCGGCCTGCGCCGCGACCGCGTCGACCGCCTCACCACGCCGCTCGGCGACCGGCACGAGCCCCAGGTGCCGCGACGGCGTCGCCACCGAGGGCGCACGCCGCAGCACCCCCAGCACCGGCACCCCGGACTCCTCCAGGGCCTCCCTCAGCAGGGCCTCGTGGCGGTCGGTGGCGACCTTGTTGAGGATCACCCCGCCGAGTCGCACCTCCGGGTCCCAGGACGCGAATCCGTGCACCAGCGCCGCCACCGACCGCGACTGCGAGGACGCGTCGACGACCAGCACCACCGGTGCCCTGAGCAGCTTGGCGACCTGGGCCGTGGAGGCCAGCTCACCGGCACCCGCGGCCCCGTCGTACAGCCCCATCACGCCCTCGACCACGGCCAGTTCGCAGCCGCGCGCGCCGTGCGAGAACAGCGGGGCGATCAGCTCCGTGCCGCACATGTACGCGTCGAGGTTGCGGCCCGGGCGCCCGGTCGCGAGCGCGTGGTACCCGGGATCGATGTAGTCGGGACCCACCTTGTGAGGGGAGACGGCGAGCCCGGCGGCCGTGAAGGCCGCCATCAGACCCGTCGCGACGGTGGTCTTGCCGCTGCCGGAGGCCGGTGCCGCGACGACGAGACGCGCTACCACGTTCTGCCTGCCACTCGCTCTACCACTCGATGCCCCGCTGGCCCTTCTGGCCCGCGTCCATCGGATGCCTGACCTTGGACATGTCGGTCACGAGGTCGGCGAACTCCTGCAGCTCCCGCGGGGCGTTGCGGCCGGTGATCACGACGTGCTGGGTGCCGGGCCGGTCGCGCAGCACCTCGATCACCTCGGCCGTGTCGATCCAGCCCCAGTGCAGCAGATAGGCGAACTCGTCGAGCACGTAGAACCGGTACGTCGCGGCGGCCAGATCGCGCTTCACCTGCTCCCAGCCCTCGCGCGCCTTGTCCTCGTGGGACTGCTCGCCCTCGGCCGTCGGGCGCTGGATCCACGACCAGCCCTCGCCCATCTTGTGCCAGTGGACGGTGCCGCCCTCGCCGCTCGCCCCGAGGACCTTGAGCGCGTTCTCCTCGCCGACCTTCCACTTCGCCGACTTGACGAACTGGAACACCCCGACCGGCCAGCCCTGGTTCCAGGCGCGCAGCGCCATCCCGAAGGCGGCCGTGGACTTCCCCTTGCCGATGCCCGTGTGCACCATCACCAGCGGCCGGTTGCGGCGCTGGCGGGTGGTGAGACCGTCGTCCGGAACCACGTCCGGCTTTCCCTGCGGCACTACGCTGCCCTCCTGTTGCGGACCGTGCTGTCGGTTCCCGTCGTCGCCGCCCGTACGTCCCGGACCAGCCCCGCGATGCTGTCGGCGCGCAGCTCGTCCAGGGTGACGGCGGTGCCGCTGAGGTCACGGGCGAGGTTCCCGGCGAGGCCGAGCCGCACCGGCCCCGCCTCGCAGTCCACGACCACCGAGGCCGTGCCCTCGGCCGCGTGCAGACGGGCCGCGCGCCCCGCGACCGCCAGGGCGTCGCCGCCGCGCGCCCCGGTCGCCCGTCCGTCGGTCACGACCACCAGCAGCGGCCGCCGCGACGGGTCGCGCAGCCGCTCCACCCGCAGGACGTCATGGGCCTTCAGCAGCCCGGCGGCCAGCGGCGTCCGGCCGCCCGTCGGCAGTTCCTCCAGCCGTGCGGCCGCGGCGTCCACGGACGAGGTCGGCGGCAGCGCCACCTCGGCGCCGGTGCCCCGGAAGGTGACCAGTCCGACCTTGTCCCGGCGCTGGTAGGCGTCGAGCAGCAGCGACAGCACCGCGCCTTTCACGGAACTCATGCGTCGGCGGGCCGCCATGGAGCCGGAGGCGTCCACGACGAAGAGCACGAGGTTGCCCTCGCGGCCCTCGCGGGCGGCCTGCCGCAGATCGTCCCTGCGCACCACGAGGCCCGGCCCGGAACGGCCGCGGGCCCGCTGGTGCGGTGCCGCGGCACGCACGGTCGCCGCCAGGTGCAGCTTGGTCAGCGCCCCCCGAGGCCGGAGCGCTCCGGTGGTCCTGCCGTGCTCGGTACGGGCCCGGGAGCGGCGTCCCACGGCGCCCTCGCCGAGGCCGGGCACGCTGAGCACCTTCGTACGGAACGGCTCCGCGGCCCGCTCGGCGGCCCGCTCGCCCGTGCCGGCGCTCGCCGCGGGCGGTCCGGCGGCCTCGGACGGCTCGGGCTGCCCGGCGGGCGACTCGGACGGCTCGGGTTGCCCGGCGGGCGGGGCGGAGTCGGGCCCCTGGCCCTGCGGCGGGACGCCTCCGCCGCCGGGGCCGCCGTCCGGGCCGGACGGGTCCGTGTCGGGGTCCGGATCGGGGTCCGGCCGGTCGTCCCCGCCGAACTGCTCCAGCGTCTCGTCGAGTTTGTCCTCGTCGAGGCCGGGCGCGTCGAACGGGTTGCGCCGGCGACGGTGGGGGAGCGCGAGGAGCGCGGCCTGCCGCACGTCCTCCTCGCGTACGTCGGTACGGCCCGCCCACGCGGCCAGCGCCGTCGCGGTGCGGGCCATCACGATGTCGGCGCGCATGCCGTCCACTTCGAACGCCGCGCAGGTGGCGGCGATCTGCCGCAGGGCGGCGTCCCCGAGTTCCACCCGGGGCAGCAGCGTCCGTGCGGCCACGATGCGCTCCCGCAGCGCCGCCTCCTCGTCCGCCCAGCGGGCCGCGAAGGCCGCGGGAGCGTCGTCGTGGGCGAGCCTGCGCCGGACGACCTCCACCCGCTGCTCCGGGTCCCGGGAGGCGGCGACCTCCACCGTCAGCCCGAAGCGGTCGAGCAACTGCGGCCGCAGCTCCCCCTCTTCGGGGTTCATCGTGCCGACGAGCAGGAAGCGCGCGGCGTGCCGTACGGACACGCCCTCGCGCTCGACGTAGGAGGCGCCCATCGCGGCCGCGTCCAGCAGCAGGTCGACCAGATGGTCGTGGAGCAGGTTGACCTCGTCGACGTACAGCACGCCCCGGTGTGCGTCGGCGAGGAGACCGGGCTCGAACGCCTTCACCCCGTCCGCGAGGGCCCGTTCGATGTCGAGCGCGCCGACCAGCCGGTCCTCCGAGGCGCCGACGGGCAGTTCGACCATTCTGGCCGGGCGTGCCGTGGCGGGCGCGGCCTCGTGCGGCCCGTCCGGGCAGCCCGGGTCGGGTGCGCCGGGCGCGCAGGAGAAGCGGCAGCCCGCGACCACGTCGACATCGGGCATCAGTGCGGCGAGGGCGCGCACGGCCGTCGACTTGGCGGTGCCCTTCTCCCCGCGGACCAGCACTCCGCCGACGGCGGGGCTGACCGCGTTCAGCAGCAGCGCGAGCCGCAGGTCGTCCATGCCGACGACCGCCGTGAACGGGTAGTGGGGTGCGTTGCTCACTGTGCGGCTCCAGGGGTTCCGGCGGCGGGCGCACCGGGGAGGTCGGGTGCGCCCGGCGGGATGAACGGCAGGCCCGAGGGCGCGCCGCCCTCGATGAGACGGAGGAGCGCGTCCGTGTCCGCGTGCTCCTCGATCAGGTCGCCGAGGCGGTCGAGCTGGGCCTCGCGCAGAGCGGCGAAGGAGGTGTCCGGGGCGGGGACGAAGCGGCGGCCCGACGCCGCGGCGACGGCCCGAAGGAACGCCCGGCGGAAGCCGTCGCTCTCCAGCGATCCGTGCCAGTGGGTGCCCCACACCTCACCGACCCGGCAGCCGTCGAGGAAGGGCTCGCCGCCGAGCACCTCGGCGACGCCGTGGTGGATCTCGTAGCCCTCGACCGGCTGCCCCAGCGCCGTGCCGGAGGGCCGGGCGAGCGTCTTCTCCGCGGCGAACCGCACCCGGACGGGGAGCAGTCCGAGCGCCGGCACGGCTCCGGCCCGGGACTCGACGTCGTCGTCGATGTGCCGGCCGAGCACCTGGAAGCCGCCGCAGATGCCGAGCACCGGCCGGCCCTCCGCGGCGCGCCGGGCGAGCGCGCCGGCGAGACCGCGCTCGCGCAGCCACTCCAGGGCGCGCACGGTGCCGCGTGTGCCGGGCACGATCACCAGGTCGGCGTCGGCCATTTCCTCGGGGCGGTCGACGAAGCGCACGATCACGCCCGGTTCGGCGGCCAGCGCGTCCACGTCGGTGAAGTTGGACATCAGCGGCACGGCGCACACGGCCACGCGCAGCACGTCCTCGCCGACCGGCGGTGCCACCGCCGACTCGCGCACGGTGCCGCGCAGCGACACCCGCAGTCCGTCCTCCTCGTCGATGCCGAGCCCGTGCGCGTACGGCAGCACGCCGAACGTCCGCCGCCCGGTGAGTCCGTGGAGCATCTCCAGCCCCGGCTCCAGCAGCGTGACGTCGCCGCGGAACTTGTTGACGAGGTATCCCGCGATCAGCTCCTGGTCCTCCGGGGCCAGCAGCGCGGTCGTACCGAAGAACTGGGCGAAGACCCCGCCCCGGTCGATGTCGCCCACGACCAGCACGGGCAGGCGTGCGGCGCGGGCGATGCCCATGTTGACGATGTCCGTGCGCCGGAGATTGATCTCCGCGGGGCTGCCCGCGCCCTCGCAGACGACCGCGTCGTACGTGCTCCGCAGTTCGTCGAGGCAGTCCATCACCGGCTCGAACAGCGCCTTCTGGCGACCTCCGTGGTAGCCGCGCGCGCTCAGCTCGCCCACGGGCCTGCCCATCAGCACGACCTGGCTGGACCGGTCGCCGCCGGGCTTCAGCAGCACGGGGTTCATCAGAGCCGTGGGCTCCACCCGTGCGGCCTGCGCCTGCATGGCCTGTGCCCGGCCGATCTCGGCGCCCTCGCGGGTGACGAAGGAGTTGAGGGACATGTTCTGCCCCTTGAAGGGTGCGACCTTCACGCCCCGGCGCACCAGCCAGCGGCAGATCCCCGCCGTGACCACGCTCTTGCCGGCGTCCGAGGTGGTGCCGGCGACCAGCAGCCCGCCCCCGCTCATGCGCGCCTCCGACTCGGGGCCCCGGCCGCGAGGCGCGCGCCCACGCACACCGCGAGCGCCAGCACCCCCACGCGCTGCGAGAGCCGTACCGCCCGTTCGATGTCCGCGACCTCGACGGCCCGGCCGTCGGCGCCGTTGAGCACGGGCCGGTGCTCGACCCGGCCGGCGTAGGAGAGCGTCCCGCCGAGCCGTACGCCGAGGGCTCCGGCGAACGCGGCCTCCACGGGACCGGCGTTGGGGCTCGGGTGCTTCGCGGCGTCCCGGCGCCAGGCGCGGGCCGCGCCGCGCGGGTCGCCGCCCGCGGCGGTCGCGAGCGCTGCGGTGAGCCGGGCCCCGGGCCAGCCCGCGAGATCGTCGAGCCGGGCCGAGGCCCAGCCGTACCGCCGGTAGCGGGGTGACTTGTGACCCACCATCGCGTCCAGGGTGTTGACGGCGCGGAACCCGACGAGACCGGGCACGCCGCCGATCGCACCCCAGAACAGCGCGCCCACGACCGCGTCCGAGGTGTTCTCGGCGACGGACTCGACGACGGCGCGGGCGATGCCGGGGCCGTCCAGCGCCTTGGGGTCGCGTCCGCACAGATGCGGCAGCCGCTCCCGGGCGACCTCGATGTCCCCGGCCGCCAGCGCCCCGCCGATCGCCCGGGCCTCCCGGCCCAGCGAGGTGCCCCCGACGACGGCCCAGGTGGCGGCCGCGGTCAGGGCGACGGCGGCGCCGCGCGACCGGCGTGCGGAGACGGCGGCCAGTGCGCCCGCGGCGACCGCGCCGCCGGTGCACACCGCGGTGTGCAGGGCGCCCCAGCCGCGGTGGTCGCGCCAGAGTCTCCGTTCGACCGCGGCGGCGGCCCGGCCGAAGGCGGCGACCGGGTGCCCGCGGCGTGGATCGCCGAGGAGCAGGTCGCCGGCCAGCCCGGCCGCGGCGCCGTACGCGAACGTGATGTCCGGGCGCGGCACGCCCGGCCCCCCCGGTTCGGCAGGCATGTTCGTCCTCACTCAGGGTCCGCGCCCTGGCTCGACGTGACCGGCGGGAGAGAGTTCCTGGCTCCGGGGCGCTCCGTGAGGGGGAGCGCACCCGTGACAGTGGCGGGACCGCGCCGGATTCGCACCGGCTTCCTCTTCTGCCGCCGTAAATGGCTCCGGAAGTCCACCACGGTCCCCGAACGCCCGTCAACTCGCCCTTGACCTGCGACGGGACAGTGTGCCGAGGCCCACACGGGTTGGCTGCGGGCACACACACGACAGGGGCCGGACCCACCCGGAGGTGCGCCCGGCCCCTGTGCGAGGAGGTGCCGTACGGCCGTCAGACCACGATCAGATAGATCCCGAAGGCCACCGCCGCCGCGCAGAGCGCGAAGCAGGCGTACGCACCCGTGCGGGCGAGGCCCGCGGAGCCTCCCTGCGCCGCCGCGGCCTCCTGCTTGGAGAGACCCGCGACGCCCAGGGTGAACAGGCCCACCAGGGCGACGGTCACGACGAGACTCACGCCGAAGACGGAGCCCAGAGCTGCCCAGTCGATCTTCATGCTGTTCTTTCCTTACACCGTGGCGGCGGGCGCCGCAGTGGACTCGGATGCCTGGGCCGGAACGGCGGCCTTCGGCGCCTCGGCCTCGGTCACCGAGGTCCCGACGACACCGGCCGGGGGCGGGGTGACGGCCGCGATGGCGGTGGTGACGACGCCCGCGGGTTCGACCTCGTCGTCCGTGACGTTGGTGTGGTCGACCGGCTTGCGGCGCGAGATCACCCAGATGGCCCCGGAGCCCGCGACGAGCAGCACGGCCACGGCGGCGATGCCCCAGGTGCCCTGCTTGGTCAGGAACTCCGCGGCCGCGGCGACCAGGCCGGCGGCGGGCAGGGTCAGACCCCAGGCGACGAACATCCGGGTCGCGGTGGACCAGCGGACCACACCGCCCTTGCGGCCGAGGCCCGCGCCCATCACGGCACCCGAGCAGGACTGGGTGGTGGAGAGGGAGAAGCCGAGGTTCGAGGAGGCCAGGATGACCGTCGCCGCGCTGGTCTGGGCGGCGAAGCCCTGCTGCGGCTGGAGGTCGGTCAGGCCCTTGCCCATCGTGCGGATGATGCGCCAGCCGCCGAGGTAGGTACCGAGCGCGATCGCGACGCCGGCGGAGACGATGACCCACATCGGGGGGTTCGAGCCGGGCGCGAGGACGCCCCCGGTGACCAGGGCCAGGGTGATGACGCCCATGGTCTTCTGCGCGTCGTTGGTGCCGTGGGCGAGGGACACCAGGCCTGCGGAGGCGATCTGGCCGGCGCGGTAGCCCTTGGAGGTGGCCTTGTTCTCGGTCGTGCCACCGATCCGGTACGTCAGCCTGGTGGCGACGAGGGCCGCGAGGCCGGCGACGAGCGGAGCCGCGACGGCGGGGATCAGGACCTTGGTGACGATCGTGCCGCCGTTGACGGCCGAGAAGCCGGCGGACATCACGGCGGCGCCGATGAGGCCGCCGAAGAGGGCGTGCGAGGAACTGGACGGGAGGCCCAGCAGCCAGGTCAGCAGGTTCCAGAGGATCGCGCCGACGAGCGCGGCGAAGATCACTTCTGTGCGGATGCCCTCTTCGTTGATGATGCCGCCCGAGATCGTCTTGGCGACCTCGACGGAGAGGAACGCGCCGACCAGGTTCAGCACGGCGGACATCGCCACTGCTGCCTTCGGTCTCATCGCACCCGTCGAGATGGTCGTCGCCATGGCGTTGGCGGTGTCGTGGAAGCCGTTCGTGAAATCGAACACGAGTGCTGTCACGACGACAATCGCGAGCAGCAGGGTGATGTGCTCCATTTACCGGGTACCCAGGCAATCGTTCGGATGGCAGTGGCTCGGGTGAACGTAGGGTCGCTGAGTGAACGGAAGGTGAACTGGGGCGGGCTTTGGAGTGTCTCCAAGTGGGGTGAGGCTCCTCCGCTTACGCCTGCGGCGGTACGTCGGCAACCCTCGGAGCCGGGGCGCATCGATCGGAATCGGCCAAATTTCGGGCCTTTACCCCTCTCGGGTAGTCGCAGAATGGCTGTTGTGTGATCGGACCCCGTCTTCTGGGTGAACATCGAAAGAGATTCTGGTCACTCCGGACTTTCCGTCGCCGAGTCCGTCACCGCGCCCGGCCGCCGGGGTGCGCGACGGCGGCCCGGCACCGGCCCGCCGTCGCCCCCACCGGTCCGGGCTGACACGATCGGCCTCATGACGGAGCAGGGGCAGCCCGACGAACATTCGGACGAACAGCCGGAGGACGAGGAGCGGGAAGCGATATCCCGGGCCTGGTCGGACCTCGTGGCCACCGCACGCAGAACCGTCACGGACGGCCTGGTCGTCGGAACCTCGGGGAACGTCTCCGTACGCGTCCCCGGACGCGCCGGCGACATCGTGCTGGTCACCCCCAGCGGGGTGCACTACGACCGGCTCACCGCGGCGGACGCCGTCGGTGTCCGCCTCGACGGCCGGCAGGTCCTCGGGGAGCTCACGCCCACCAGCGAGCTCCCGATGCACCTCGCGATCCACCGCACCACCGACGCGGTGGCCGTCGTCCACACGCACGCCGTGCACGCCACCGCCGTCTCCACTCTCGTCGACGAGCTGCCGCTGATCCACTACATGGCTGCGGCCCTCGGCGGCCCCGTCCGCGTCGCCCCCTACGCCCTGTACGGCACCGGCGAGCTGGCGGCGCACATGCTCCGCGCCCTGGAGGACCGCACCGGCTGCCTGCTCCGCAACCACGGAACGGTCACCTACGGATCCTCGCTCGACCAGGCCTTCGACCGCACCGCGCAGCTGGAGTGGATGTGCCGCCTCTGGCTCACCGCCGGCTCCGTCCCCGGACGCACCCCCACCCTGCTCTCCGAAGCGCAGCTCCGGGAGGTCGCCGAGAAGCTCCGCGGCTACGGGCAGTCCCGCTGACGTCACTCCCGCCGCCCGGTCCACTGGCACCCCGGCACGGACCTCACCACACTGGAACGGTGCGCCCGGCAACAGCGACGGCAGCGGCCGTCACCACCCTCATCGGTCTCGGCGCGGCCGCGTTCGCCGCCGGCCGCTACGCCAGCGACGCCGCGTTGAGGGCCCCCGCAGGGCGGCCCCTGCCCGGTGAAGGACGGCTCACCGTGCACGCCACCGGGCCGGGCCGGGTCACCCTCACCCGCAGCCTCGTCTCCCTGCGTCCCGGCACGTACGGGCTCTGCGGGCACGACGTGCACGCCCTCGCGGGCCCCGTCCTGGCCCAGGTGCCGCACGCGGCGGACACCGTGGTCCGCCGGCTGGAGCGGGTCGAGCGCGGCAGCCTCGCCCCCGGCACCAAGGTGCGGCTCACCCCTCAACTGCACGTCGGCGACCCGGACAGCGCGCTCGGCATCGACCACGAGGACGTGGACATCCCCGGCGAACTCGGGCCCCTGCCCGGCTGGTTCGTTCCCGGACCGCGCTCGACCTGGGTCATCGCGGTGCACGGCCTCGGCACCACGCGTGAACTCACGATGAACCTCATGCCGTTCCTCACCGAGCAGCGCCTCCCGGTACTGGCGCCCGCCTACCGCGGCGATCCCGGCGCGCCCGCGTCCCCCGACGGCCTCGGGCACCTCGGCGACTCCGAATGGCGCGACCTCGACGCGGCCGTGCGCTTCGCGGTCCGCGGCGGCGCCGAGCGCGTCATCCTGCACGGCTGGTCCACCGGCGCGTCCATGGCTCTGCACGCCGCCGCCAACTCCGCGCTCCGCGAACGGATCGCCGGACTCGTCCTGGACTCCCCGGTCCTGGACTGGGAGACCACTCTGCGGTCCCTCGCCGCGGCCCGCCGCATGCCGACCGCCCTGCTGCCGCTCGCGGTACGCGCGGCCCAGGGGCGCACGGGACTCCACGGCGACCGGCTGAGGGCGGCCGCCGACCCGGACGCACTGCGCGTACCCACCCTGGTCTTCCACGGCCCGGACGACACCATCGCCCCCTGGGGCCCGTCCCGGGAACTGGCGGCCCGGCGGCCCGATCTGGTCAGTCTGCAGACCGTGGCGCACGCCCCGCACGCGGCCATGTGGAACGCCGACCCGGCCCGCTACGAGGAGGCCCTCCGGCGCTTCCTGACCCCACTGGTCTAGTGCCGCGTCAGGCGACGTTCGCCCCGTCGTGGCGCGGGCACGGCGACTCGCGGCGTTGCCGGATCGACCGGGTGGGCCCACCACGAGGCCGATCCGGCGCCTTGCGATCCTTCCCCCCGGCCCGGAGGGCCGGGGGAGACCTCGTGCACCGGACGCCGCTCCTCGACGGGCAAGCCCTGCCTGACGCGGCACCGGTTGCACTGCCCACGGAGGCCGGGCGAGGGCGGTGGCGATCACGGGCGTGCGAAATCGCGGGGCGGGTTGAGGGGACGCGGGGGGCCGCGCCGACGACCGGCAACGCCGGCGTGAGGGCACCTTCCGTGCCCGAACGGCCACGGGGGAGTGCGCGCGCGGACGGTCCCGCCCTGAGGGACGTCCGACACATGCCCGGTGCCGTGACCGGAGCGGTGTGCCGTCGGCCCGTCCCGGTCGCGGCGCCAGGGACCGCGGCTCGGCCGGGTCCCGGCGGGGAGCCCGCGAACGCCGCTCGGCAGGCCCTCTGACGACCCCTCGGCACGCGTTCCCCGCTTCCGATTGGGCTTTCGGGCCGACAGCGGGGAGACTGCTCCCCGTGACGTCCCGTAACCTGCGCGACTCCAGGCTCCGTCTTGTCCGCCCGCGGCCCACCGCCACGGCTCGCCGCGCCGTGACGAACAGGCGCACGCGACCCGCTCCGCGCCCGCCCGAGGGCACACCGCCGACCGCGGAGCTGGCCGGCCAGGCACGCGAGGTCCTCGCCGACGCGGTGCGCATCGCCCGCTGGGCGGCAGCCCACCATGCCGAGGGCAGCGCCGCCGAGCGGGAACGGGCCGCCGCGGACCTGCGGCTGACACCGGGGCAGGTCCACGCGGGCTGGGACCGCGCCCGGCTCGCCGGGCTCGTGGAACTGCACGGCGGCACGGCACGCCCGGGCTGGCGGCTGAACGCCTGGGACCGCGACGACACCGTCGTCCTGCGCGGCTGGGTCGCCCTGTTCGACGCCTGGCCCCTCGTGCACCCGGCCCCCGCCGATGTGGCGCCCGCCGCCGTCGCCGAGGTGGTGGAGGCCGTCCCCCAGGTGCTCTCCCTCCTCCAGCTCTCCGCCGGGCCCGTGCTTCTGCCGGCCCTGCTCGACCTGCTCCAGCAGCGGGTGGCGGAACTGCGCGAGGAGCGCTGCGAGGTGCCCTACGGGCCCGAGCCCGCCGACGTGGCGGCCGCGGTCCTCGCCGAACCGCCGGAGGCCGTTCTTCCCGCACTGCTCGACTGGGCCCTGGAGGGCCTCGCGGCCGTCGGCGCACTGACCCTCGGCGACGGCCACGCCACCCTCACCCCGCTCGGCAACTGGGCCGTGTGGGTCAAGCTCGAGCAGATCTGCGTCGCCGCGCAGAGCCCCGCGGGCCACATCGAGCAGTCCGCCGAGGAGATGCTCCGGGGCTGCGCGCGGCTCAGCCCCGGGCCCGCCCGCGCCGAGTACCGGGCCTGGCTCGCCGCCCGCACCGTCTCCAGCGCGGTCACCGAACTCGTCGCCGCCGCGCGTGGCGAGGACGCCCTGTTGCGCGGACTCGCGTTCGAAGCCCTCCGGGTCGTCGGTGCGGCCGCCGAGGCCGACGTCCGAGCCGCGGCCGAGGAGCCCTCGCTGCGCCCGTACGCCCTGCTGTGGCTCGCCGAGCACGAGGGCGGCGACCCCGAGCACGCGGCCGAGGTGCTCACGCGCGAGGAGGCGACCTGGCTCTGGGTGGACACCGCCGCCGCTGTCGCGGACCACGGCGAGAGCGCCCTGCTGGTACGCCATCTGGACTCGGCGGTGCAGGGCACCGTCCCCGCCCTGCTCGACGAGATCCGGGCCGTCGGCCATCCGCGCACCGTGCAGGTGCTGGTCGCCCTCGCGGCCGCGCACCCGGACCCGGCCCTGGCGAAGGCCGTGCGGCGGGCGGCCTTCCAGGTGCACACCGGGGGCGCCTGACCGCGCGGGACGGGGCGTACCTCCGGGGCGCAGTACCCCGGAGGTGGACGCGGCCGCGGCGGGCCTCAGGACTCCCCGGCCCCCGGCCGGTACGTGCCGAAGCTCCACACGTTCCCCTCCAGATCACGGGCCATGTAGTCCCGCGCGCCGTAGTCCTGGTCGGTGGGCGGCATCAGGATCTCCACCCCGTGCTCCACCGCCCGGTCGTGGTGCGCGTCCGGGTCGTCCACACGGACGAAGACGCCGGCCGGGCCCGCGGAGGCCATGACCCTGTCGAACTCGCTGCCCGTGCCCTTGCTGCCCAGCATCACCACCCCGTTGCCGTACGCCAGCTCGGCATGCACCACTGAGCCGTCCTCGCCCTCGTGCACCGCGCTCCGGGTGAAGCCGAAGGCCTCGGTGAGCTGTTTGATCGCGGCCCTGGCGTCCCGGTAGAGCAGCGTGGGACAGATGTCCGGTGCCTCAGCCATGTCGATCTCCCCTTCTCCTCGGTCCCGTTGGTCTTTCCTCGGTGCCGTCGGTGCCGTCGGTGCCGTCGGTGCCGTCGGGTCCGGTGCTTCCGGAATCCTGGTGTCGGTGTCGGTGTCGGTGTCGGTGTCGGTGTCGGTGCGGGCCATGTCGCCGGTGCGGTAGCCCTCGTAGAACCACTGCCGGCGCTGGGCGGCCGAACCGTGCGTCCAGGTCTCCGGGGTGACCCGGCCCTGGATCCGCTCCTGGATCCGGTCGTCGCCCACGGCGGCGGCCGCGTCGAGCCCGTCGCGGACGTCCTCGTCCGTCAGCCGTGCGAGCAGCGGGCGTCCGGTCCTGTCGTCCGGCGTGGTCGTCGCGTGCCGTGCCCACACCCCGGCGTAGCAGTCCGCCTGCAGTTCCACGCGCACCGCGTTGCTCCGGGGACGCGGCTGCGGCGCACACCCTGGACCTCCGAGGTGTCCAGGTCGGCGTCGTCGTCGAACTGCATGGCCCGAGTATCGATCAGTACGGTGCCCCTCGCCCCTTTTGATCGCTTGGCCGATGCCTCCGCCCGCCCGCCCCTGCCACGAGGCCGTTCCGCCCGCCCTGCCCGGTTCCGCCCTGCCCGGTCGGACACCCGCCCGCTGCCCCGACCCGGGTGTCCCGGCACCGTGGCGGGCGCCACAGAAATCCGGTTGCCCGGTCCCGGTAGACTGGCCCGCATGGCAATTCTCCTCATGGATCAGACGGCGTAGAAGCCTTCGCGCGCCCCGTCGTCCTTCCGCCGTCCATCCGTCCTGGAGTCTTCCCGTGATCACCGCTTCCGGCGTCGAGCTGCGCGCCGGCGCCCGCGTCCTCATCGAGTCCGCCACCTTCCGCATCGCCAAGGGCGACCGCATCGGCCTGGTCGGCCGCAACGGAGCGGGCAAGACGACCCTCACCAAGTGCCTCGCCGGCGAGGGCATCCCCGCCGGCGGCCAGATCGCCCGTTCGGGCCAGGTCGGCTATCTGCCCCAGGACCCGCGTACCGGCGACCTGGATGTGTTCGCCCGGGACCGCATCCTTTCCGCCCGCGGCCTCGACGTCCTGATCCGAAAGATGCGCGAGAACGAGCACCGCATCGCCACGGGCAAGGGCGCCACCCGCGAGAAGGCGCTCAAGCAGTACGAGCGCCAGGAGACCGAGTTCCTGACCAAGGGCGGGTACGCCGCCGAGTCCGAGGCCGCCACCATCGCCGCCGCGCTCAACCTGCCCGACCGGGTCCTCGGCCAGCCGCTGCACACGCTCTCCGGCGGCCAGCGTCGCCGCGTCGAGCTCGCCCGGATCCTGTTCTCGGACGCCGACACGCTCCTGCTCGACGAGCCGACGAACCACCTCGACGCCGACTCGGTCGTGTGGCTGCGCGAGTACCTGAAGACCTACCGCGGCGGCTTCGTGGTCATCTCCCACGACGTCGACCTCGTGGAGACCGTCGTCAACAAGGTCTTCTACCTGGACGCCAACCGCTCCGCGATCGACATCTACAACATGGGCTGGAAGCTCTACCAGCAGCAGCGCGAGGCCGACGAGAAGCGCCGCAAGCGGGAGCGCCAGAACGCGGAGAAGAAGGCCGCCGCGCTCAACGCCCAGGCCGACAAGATGCGCGCCAAGGCCACCAAGACGGTCGCCGCGCAGAACATGGCCCGCCGCGCCGAGCGGCTGCTGGCCGGCCTGGAGGACGTGCGCCTCTCCGACAAGGTCGCGAAGCTGCGCTTCCCCGAGCCGGCGCCCTGCGGAAAGACCCCGCTGATGGCCGAGGGGCTGTCCAAGTCCTACGGCTCGCTCGAGATCTTCACCGATGTCGACCTGGCCATCGACAAGGGGTCCCGCGTGGTGGTCCTCGGCCTCAACGGCGCCGGGAAGACCACCCTGCTGCGGCTGCTCGGCGGCGTGGAGAAGCCCGACACCGGCGAGGTACTGGAGGGCCACGGTCTGAAACTGGGCTACTACGCCCAGGAGCACGAGACGCTCGACCCGGACCGCACGGTCCTGGAGAACATGCGCTCGGCCGCCCCCGATCTGGACCTCGTGGAGGTCCGCAAGGTACTGGGGTCCTTCCTGTTCTCCGGCGACGACGTCGACAAGCCGGCCGGGGTGCTCTCCGGCGGGGAGAAGACGCGGCTGGCCCTGGCGACGCTGGTGGTCTCCTCGGCGAACGTCCTGCTGCTCGACGAGCCGACGAACAACCTCGACCCGGCCAGCCGCGAGGAGATCCTCGGGGCCCTGCGCACCTACAAGGGCGCCGTCGTCCTGGTGACCCACGACGAGGGCGCCGTCGAGGCCCTGCAGCCGGAGCGGATCATCCTGCTGCCGGACGGGGTCGAGGACCTGTGGGGCGCGGACTACGCGGATCTCGTCGCCCTGGCCTGAGTCCGGCCCGGACTCGCGTCCGGTGGCCGGCCGTCGGACACGGGTCCGTGTGTCCGGTTCCGGGTCCCGGGAACTCCTGTCCGCGAGGCCCGGTCGGTTCCGGTCCGCTGAGCCGGGTTCGAGCGTCCGGACCCGGGAGGCACGGTCGGTTCCGGTCCGCGGGCACGCCCCCGGGCCGCCGTGGGATCACCCCGGGCACGCCCCCGGGCCGCCGTGGGATCACCCCGGGACCGGCCCGACGGTGCCGTGCCGGACGGGCCCGGGAGCCTGACGGGCTCCGACGGGGATCCCCTCCGGGAAGATCCAACCGGACTGATCCACTCCGTATAGATCATTCGGCTCACGCGTGATCCTTCATCTGAGTGAGTGCGTCTCGTACCGCGGCGTGGCGGCGTGGCGAAGCGGCCCGCCACCCTTGTGGCCCAACGGTGCCGGCGAGGGTGCCCCTGACCTGGAATTTCAGCCTCCGGGACGTTGGGGCGGCCCGGAGGCGACCGTCGGAATATCGCATTCCGGTAGGACTCCGGTGCGTACCCAGGTCAAAGCTCGTCGTACGGACCTTGTCGAATGGGTGGCCATGAAGCCCGGTAGGGGTGATCATGAGAGTCCAGAGCGCACTTCCCATGAGGAGGCACGGGTGGCCGAGACTCTGAAGAAGGGCAGCCGGGTGACCGGCGCCGCGCGCGACAAGCTCGCGGCAGACCTGAAGAAGAAGTACGACTCCGGTGCGAGCATCCGGGCGTTGGCCGAGGAGACCGGCCGCTCGTATGGATTCGTCCACCGGATGCTCAGCGAGTCCGGAGTCACGCTGCGTGGACGCGGCGGGGCGACGCGAGGCAAGAAGGCGGCTTCGACCTGACGCCCGAGTTCCCGAGCGTCGTCTGAGGCGTACCGGTCTCCGGTGTCGGCCACCCGGTCGACCCCGCGGTCGACCGGGTGGTTACTGTGCAGTCACTTGATGTTCGCTGCACTGACCGCACCGGAACCGGAGGCGCCTCATGACTTCGCTGGACTCTGTTCTCGACAAGGACGGCGTACGGCTCACCGTCGAAGACGCGGTGGCCACGGTGACCCTCACCAACCCGGCCAAGCGCAATGCCCAGTCCCCCGCTCTCTGGCGGGCGTTGGTCGAGGCCGGGCGGTCGCTGCCGGGTACCGTGCGGGTGGTCGTGCTGCGCGGCGAGGGGAAGTCCTTCTCCGCGGGGCTGGACCGACAGGCCTTCACGCCGGAGGGATTCGACGGCGAGCCGTCGTTCATCGATCTGGCGCGCGGCTCTGACGCCGAGCTCGACGCCGTCATCGCCGAGTACCAGGAGGCCTTCACCTGGTGGCGCCGCAACGACATCGTGTCCATCGCCGCTGTCCAGGGGCATGCGATCGGTGCCGGATTCCAGCTCGCCCTCGCCTGCGACCTGCGGGTCGTCTCGCAGGACGTGCAGTTCGCCATGCGCGAGACCGGCCTGGGTCTGGTCCCCGATCTCACGGGAACGCACCCTCTCGTCTCGCTGGTGGGCTACGCCCGTGCGCTGGAGATCTGTGCCACGGGCCGCTTCGTCCACGCCGACGAGGCGGAGCGGATCGGACTCGCCAACCTCGCCGTGGCCGCCGGGGAACTCGACGCTTCGGCACGTGACCTGGCTGCCGCACTGCTTGCCGCGCCGCGTGACGCGGTGATCGAGACCAAGGCGCTGCTCCGTGGGGCCCAGTCCCGCACCTACGAGGACCAGCGCACCGCAGAGCGCGCCGCGCAGGCACGCCGTCTGCGTGATCTGGCGGGCCTCGCGGACTGAACGGCGCGGGCCGGTCCCGCGCCCGGGCCCTGCCCCCTCCTCGTGCGGGCCGGTCCCGCCTGTGCCGCGGCGCAGAGCCGGTCGGTGTGCGGCTCGTACGGCGCGGGCCGCCCTGTTCGCACGCGTCGGGCGGACCGGCCCCTTCGGGACGGGGCAGGGCCGGGTACGGGGCGGGCCGCGGAGTGCGGCTGCTCGCAGGGCCTCCGCGGTGCGCCGGCGGGCGGGCGTGCACCCGCAGACGGCGCTCATCCGCCGGGGCCGACCTCCGTGACGAGGATTGTGACGGGAAGGGGCGACGGCAGGACCGAGGTGACCGCGGCGCGGACGGCGCGGGCCACCTCCACGGGACGATGGCCCGGCGCCGTCGCGCATTCGACCCGTACGGACGACTCGTCGGCCCGTACGGCCGCCCCGAGTGTGCGGGTGAGCCGGGCGACGCCCGTAACGGCGGCAGCGGCGGCGGCGACACCCCGCGGCTCCCCGGAACCCGCCTCGCCCCGCGGCTCCCCGTCACCGGCCGCGCCCTTCGCCTCAGTGGCGGCCGGGTGTTCCAACTCCTGCGGAGCATCCATGAGGCACGCCGCGTCCGCCGCGTCCGGTTCCGCCTCCCGCGGTCCGGAGGCGACCGGCCGCGAGGCCACGTAGGAGCCGGCGGGCCCCGGCGTCGGCACTCCGGGTGTCTCCGACGGTGCGTCCAGCACGGCCGTCACCCGGAGGTCGACGACCGCGACCGCCAGATCGAGGCGTTCCCGGGCCGCTGTGAACAGGGCCGTGCGCAGCAACTCGGCCAGCTCCGGCAGGGGTACCGCGGCAGCGGCCGCGAACTCCGCCTCGATCCGCAGGGGCCCGGGAGGCAGTGCGGCCGGGGGCGGCGGGACGGCCGGCGTCCCGGCCGAGCCTGGGTAGGCGAGTCCGGTCCGGATGGTGCCCGGCACCACACCGGGCACCTCCCCCGCGGCCCGCCGCAACACCGGCTCCGCCGCCCGTTCCGCCAGCCAGGCGCCGTCCTCCGCGGTACCGAGCGGAAGCAGCCTGCCCAGCCCCAGCCGGGCCCGTACCGCCCCGGTCCAGCCCTCGACCGTCGTCATCCGAACCGCCTCGTGATTGCTCCAGCCTGCCGCATCCACCGGCGCGGGAGCGGGCAAGCGGACTTAGTGTGGTCAGCGTAGTCGGGAGTTCACCACCGCCCGGAAAGGTACGCATGGCGATGACCGACACGGATGTCAGTGTGACCAAGGAACCGGCCGGCCCGGTACGGCGGGGGGGCGGCGACCCGGCCACCCGGGGCCGTACCACCATCGCCGACGGAGTCGTCGAGAAGATCGCCGCGCTCGCGGCCCGTGACGTGGTCGGTGTCCACACGATGGGCAGCGGCCTCTCCCGCACCTTCGGCGCGGTGCGCGACCGGGTGCCCGGGGGCAGACCGCCCGTCACCCGAGGGGTGAAGGCCGAGGTCGGCGAGAAGCAGACAGCCCTCGACCTCGAGATCGTCGTCGACTACGGCGTCGCGATCGTCGATGTGGCCCGCGCCGTGCGCGAGAACGTCGTCGCCGCGGTCGAGCGGATGACCGGACTGGAAGTCGTCGAGGTCAACATCGCCGTCGGCGATGTGAAACTTCCGGACGAGGAAGACGAAGAGACGGAACCGCGGATCCAGTAGCGGAGCTCACGAGAGGAGCCCGTAATGAGCATGGCGGTGGCCGGTCTGCTGGCCGGAATGGCACTCGGATTCGCCGGATACTTCGGTGGGTTCGCGGCGTTCCTGCTGGTGGCGGCTCTGGGGGCGGTCGGGTTCGTCGTCGGGCGCATCCTCGACGGCGATCTCGAACCCGGCGACTTCTTCAGGGGCCGCGAGCACGGCGACCGGCGGGGGTGACCCGGCGTGGCCGCCGAGACACCCCCGTCCCCCGTCCCGTCAGCACCGTCCGCGGGTCCGCGCGCACCGGTGCCCTCGCGCCCCGGAGCGAAGGGCGTCCGCCCCGCCGAACGGGGGGCGACCACGATCGCCGACCGGGTGGTCGCGAAGATCGCCGCCCAGGCGGCCCGTGAGGCACTCAGCCATGTGCCGGAAGACGGATCCGCACCTCACGCGACGGTCGCCGTGCACCACGACCACGCCCGGGTACGGATCAGCCTCGAACTCGACTACCCGTGCGACATCGGGGGCCGGTGCCGTGACGTGCGTCGCCATGTCGCGGAGCGGGTAGAGGCGTTGGCGGGAATGGCGGTGCCGGAGGTCGCCGTACAGGTCGAGCGGCTGCACTCCGTCCACACGCGCCGGGCTGCCCAGGGGAGGCTCCGATGAGCGAACCGGTGAAGGGATCCGTGCGGGGGAGCGAACCGGCCGGAGGCTCCGCACGGGAGCTGGACCAGTCGGCCTCCGCCGCCGCGTACCGGCCGCTGCCCGCGCCCGAGGAGGACGACGGCGGCCCCCGCCGCTTCTGGTCGCGGCGGCGGATTCCCGCCGCGCTGCTCGCGCTGGCCGTGACGGCCGGGGCGGGGCTGCTGCTGTTCGACGTCGTCTCCGTGCGGGCCGAGCGGCCCGGGATGCGCTGGCGGCGGTCGCTCGCCGACGAACTGGCGAGCAGACCGGTGGACGACACCTGGGTGCTGGCGGGCGCGGGGGCGGCCGTCGTGGTCGGAGCGTGGCTGGTGGCGCTCGCCGTGACACCGGGGCTGCGGCATTTGCTGCCCATGCGCCGCCGGGCGGGCGACGAGGACGTACGGGCGGGACTCGACCGGGATGCCGCGGAACTGGTGCTGCGCGACCGGGCGATGGAAGTCTCGGGAGTGCAGTCCGTGCGGGTTCGGGTGAGGCGGTCCCGGGTCGGAGTGCGGGCGGTGTCCCACTTCCGTGAACTCGACGAGGTCCGGTCCGACCTGGACACCGTGCTGGGCGACGGCATCCGCGAGCTCGGGCTGGTGCGGCGGCCGGCCCTGTCCGTGCAGGTGCGCCGCCCGGCGAAGAAGGGGTGAGCGGAATGCTCCGGGTCGTCAACCGCGTACTGATCGGGCTGGCCGGTCTGGTGCTCGTCCTTCTGGGGGGAGCGGTCCTGGCATCGGGGCTGGGGCTGCCGGTCCCGTCCTGGTGGCCGTGGCGGGGGACCGGGACCGTACTGCTGAGCGAGAGCCGGCGGCAGCGGTGGGAGGACCATGGCTGGTGGTGGCCCGTGGTGATCGCGGCGCTGGCAGTCGCCGTCCTCCTCGCGCTCTGGTGGCTGCTGGCCCAGTTCCGCCGCTCGCGGCTGGCCGAGGTGCTGGTGGACAGCGGAGACGGGGAGGGGGCGCTGTTGCGGGGGCGTGCCATGGAGGCCGTGCTCGCGCGGGAGGCCGAGGACCTGGACGGCGTGTCCAGGACCCAGGTCGTACTGCACGGCCGCCGCACCGCCCCGGCGGCCCGTGTGCGCCTTCTCCTCGAACCCTTCGCGTCGCCGGGCGAGACGCTGCACCGCCTGTCGGCAGAGGCCCTGGCGCACGCGCGCGAGTCGGCGGGGCTGGCGTCGCTGCCCGCGGAGGTCCGGCTGCGGGCCCAGAGACACCGGGCGAAGCGTGTGATGTGACCAGGGCCGACGGGTCGGGGCGGAGTGGGCGGCGGGCGGGACGGGCTCGGCAGGTCGCCGCCGTTCCGGGGCGCCCCGCCGGGGCGGTGCCCTTCGGCCGGTGTTCCGGATGCGTCCCCGGGTGAGTTCCGGGTTCGATCGGCGTTCGGGATGCGAGCGGGCAGGTGCACTGGTTCGCTGAGAGGGGTCCGCTGAAAGCGACGTCCGAGGAGGCCATGAGCATGTCAGACGAAGTCGGCGGCCGGGTCCGGCAGATGCGGCAGAAGGCCGAGGAGCTGAAGCAGGCCGCGGATCGCGTGAGCGATCCCGAGGAGAGCCGGCGGCTCAAGGAGAAGGCGCGCAGGCTCCAGGAACAGAGCGAGCAGGAGAGCACGATGGGTTCCGGGGACATCTACCCCATGGAGTGACCGTCCGTGCCGTACACACCGGCCGGTGACCGTCCGGGTCAGCGGCCGGTGAGTACGTCCGGGGCGCGTTCGGCCGGCGTGGGCCCGGGCGTGGTGCTTACGGCCGGGATGCGCTCGGGCGGTGCGGCTCCGGTTGCGTCCGCCCGGGCGGCACGTGACGGCCGGGTGGGTGTCCGGCCGGTTGGGTGTCCGGGCCGTGCCTGCCCGGCCGGGTGACCGCACGGGTCACCCGCCGCTGTGCGCACGGGGCCGGCGGCCTCCCGCACAGCCCGTCAGAAACCGGACCTCGCCCCGCCGTCCACCGGCAGCATCACGCCCGTCAGGTACGACGCCGCGGGCGACAGCATGAACGCCGCCGTGCGTCCGAACTCCTCGGGCGTGCCGTAGCGCCGCAGCGGAATGCGGGACTCGTTGGCGGCACGGGCCGCGTCCACGTCCCCCGACAGCGCGTCGAGCTCGCGCACCCGGTCGGTGTCGATACGGGCCGGCAGCAGTCCCACGACGCGGATCCCGCGCGGGCCCAGCTCGTCCGACAGCGATTTGGCGAAACCGGCAAGACCGGGACGCAGACCGTTCGAGATGGTCAGGCCGGGAATCGGCTCGTGGACCGAGCCGGACAGCACGAAGCCGACGACCCCGCCCTCACCCAGCGCCGCCGCCGCGCCCCGGGCCAGCCTGACCGCGCCCAGGAACACCGACTCGAACGCCGTCTGCCACTGCTCGTCCGTGTTGTCCGCGACGAAGCCCGGCGGGGGGCCTCCGACGCTGATCAGTACGCCGTCGAAGCGGCCGAAGTGCGCCCGGGCGGCGCTGATCAGCCGCTCGGCGGTATCGGGGTCGGCGTTGTCGGCCGCGACGCCGACGGCGTACGGGCCGATCCCGGCCGCCGCGTCCGCGGCGGCCTTCGCGTCCCGTCCGGTGATGATCAGCTTCGCGCCCTCGGCGGCCAGTGCGCGGGCGGCGGCGTTGCCCAGCCCGCGGGTCGCCCCGGTCACGACGTAGACGCGGTCCTTCAGTCCAAGATCCATGGCCCTATCCTGCCGCGCCGCGTGCGGCGAGAGCCAGGGCGGAGCCCACCAGTCCCACATGGCTGAACGCCTGCGGGAAGTTCCCGAGCTGCCGCCGCGCCACCGGGTCGTACTCCTCCGCCAGCAGGCCGACGTCGCTGCGCAGTTCAAGCAACCGCTCGAAGAGGTCCTTGGCCTCCTCCACCCGCCCGGTCGCACGCAGGGCGTCGACCATCCAGAACGAGCAGACGAGGAACGTTCCTTCACGGCCGGGAAGCCCGTCGACGGACGGCCCCTTCGTGCTGTAGCGGTTGATCAACCCGCTCCGGCCCAGCCCGGCCCGCACCGCGTCGACCGTGCCCACGACCCTCGGGTCGTCGGGCGGGAGGAAGCCCACCCGGGGAATGAGCAGTGCCGAGGCGTCCAGCTCGTCCGAACCGTAGTACTGGGTGAAGGTGTTCCGCTCCGCGTCGAACCCCCTGTCGCACACCTCCCGGTGCACCGCGTCCCGCATCGCCCGCCACCGGGTCACATCGCCGGGGAGCCCGGGGTCGTCCTCCAGCGTCCGTACGGCGCGGTCGGCCGCCACCCACGCCATCACCTTGGAGAACACGAAGTGGCGCCGCGGCCCGCGCACTTCCCACAGGCCCTCGTCGGGTTCCCGCCAGGTCGACTCCAGGAAGCCCAGCAGACTCAGCTGGAGGTTCCAGGCGTGCGGCGGGGACTCCAGACCGGCCTCGCGGCCGAGCCGCAGCGCGTCCATGACCTCGCCGTAGACGTCGAGCTGGAGCTGGTCGACGGCGCCGTTGCCGATCCGTACCGGGCCGGAGCCCTCGTAGCCGCGCAGCCAGGGCAGTTCCGTCTCCGGCAGCCTGCGCTCCCCGGCCACCCCGTACATGATCTGCAGCCCCGAGGGGTCACCCGCCACCGCGCGCACCAGCCAGTCCCGCCATGCCGCGGCCTCGTCGACGTAGCCGGTGGAGAGGAGCGCGCGGAGTGTCAGTGTGGAGTCCCGCAGCCAGCAGTAGCGGTAGTCCCAGTTCCGGATGCCGCCGGGATCCTCGGGAAGGGAGGTCGTGGGAGCGGCGACGATCCCGCCCGTCGGGGCGTACGTCAGCGCCTTCAGGGTGATCAGCGAGCGGACCACGGCGTCCCGGTACGGTCCCTCGTAGCCGCACCGCGCCGACCACTCCTGCCAGTCGTCCACGCTCGCACTCAGCGCGTGGAAGGGGTCGACGAGTCGGGGAGCCGGCTCGTGCGAGGGGTGCCAGGTGAGGACGAACGCCAAGCTCTGGCCGGCGCCGACGGTGAACGACGAGACGGTGCTGAACTGCTGGCCCCAGGTCTTCACCGGCACGGAGTCCGGGTTCTCGAGCCGCAGCCACACGGAGTCGGGGCCGGCGACCGCGACCCGGTGGTCGTCCGTCCGCCGTATCCACGGGACGACCGAGCCGTAGTCGAAGCGCAGCCGCAGGGTCGCGTTCATCTCGACGTTGCCGCTGACGCCCTCCACGATCCGTACGACGTCGGGGGCCTTGTCGCGCTGGGGCATGAAGTCGGTGACCTTGACCGTGCCGGTCCGCGTCTCCCAGAACGACTCGAGGACGAGCGTGCCCGGGACGTAGCGGCGGCGGGTGCAGTTCCCGGCGCCCTTGGGCGCGAGCCGCCAGTGGCCGTTGCCGTCGTCGCCGAGCAGTGCCGCGAAGCAGGCTCCGGAGTCGAAGCGCGGCAGGCACAGCCAGTCGACCGAGCCGTCCCTGCCCACCAGACCCGCGGTCTGCAGATCGCCGATCAGGGCGTAGTCCTCGATGCGTTGGGTCACGACATGCCGTTTTCCCTCGCTGACGGCCGCCTAAGCGGTTGCGTCGACCACGTGGGAGACGGGCTTCGCGGGCGGAGAGCGCCCGGGCGGTCCTCGGGGGTTCGGGGGAGGGCGGTGGGCCACGGCTCAGCCGCCTCGGGGCCGTTGGACGGGCCTTCCCGGGGGCGGGGCCCCGCCCCGTGCCGGTCCCGGCCGTCGGGCTCCGCCGGGACGCCCCCGCGAGCCCGGCCGCGTCGCCGGGGCCGGGCCGGCGGCTCAGCTCGCCGTCGCACCCGCCGTCGCGGGCGTCTCCGCGGCAGCCGGTTCGGTAGCCGATCCGGCGGCCGCCGCGGTCCGGTCGCGCTTCTCGCGGCGTACCAGGACGACCCAGCCCACCGGGACACCGGCCGCGAACAGCCACCACTGGACCGCGTACGCCATGTGCGCGCCGATGGAGTCGTGGTCGGGCTCCGCGATCAGCTCGGGGGTGCCACCGGCCGGCTCGGGGGCCGTCTGCTGCAGGTAGCCGCCGAGTACCGGCCGGCCCAGGCTCTTGGCCTGCTGCTCGCTGTCGATCAGCATGATCTGACGCGGCGGCAGCCCGCTGAGGTCCTTGATCCCGCTCGCGTCGGTGGTCTCGTCCGCCATGAGCCGGCCCGTGACGGTGACCCGGCCCGTCGGCGCCGGTGGCACGGCGGGGTACGCGGTCTGGTCGGCCGCCGCGGGCACCCAGCCCCGGTTGACCAGGACGGCACGGCCGTCGGCGAGGACCAGCGGGGTGAGGACGTGCACCCCGACCCGCTCGTCGTTGTCGGTGCGGCGGCGCACGACGACCTCGTGGGCGGTGTCGTACGTGCCCGTGGCCGTGGCGTGCCGCCAGTAGTCCGCGCGCGGGACGGTGTGCCCCGGGGAGGTCAGCTCCGTGACGGGCACCGGCCGTGCGGCGAGGTTGTCCGCGATCAGCTCGTTCTGCGCGACGCGGCGCTCGTGCCGGTGCAGCTGCCAGTAGCCCAGCTCGACCATCACGGGAATGAGGACGAGGCTGACGAGGGTGAGGATCACCCACTGCCGGGACAACAGGAAGCGGTACACCCCACGACCGTACAACTCGGTCATGGGGCGTCCGGCGGCAGGGTCCCGGGCGTGGCCCGGGAACGTGCCGGCGGGGAGGAGGGGGCGCGGCGGGTGCCGGGGAGCCGGCGGGGTCACACCTTGTCGACGATGCCCGTCCTCCCCTCGGCGCGGGCGCAGTGCCCGCCGCAGTACCAGTGGCCCTGGACCTCGACGCCCTGGCCGATGATCTGGACCCTGCAGTGCTCGCAGATGGGGGCCATCCGGTGGATGGCGCAGGAGAAGCAGTCGAAGACGTGCACCGCGCCCTGCGCGTGCACCTCGAAGGACATGCCGTAGTCGTTTCCGCAGACCTCGCAACGTGCCATGCGCCGCATGCTCCGGAGGGCGGCGGACCGGAGCAAGATCCCTCCGGGCGGGTCGGGGCGGCTGCACCCGACCGGCGCACGCGCCGGGCTGCCCGGCCTCCGTCCGCGCCCCGTACGCCCGGCGGACCGAAGGCCGTGGGCGGGGCGTCACGCCTCGGCCGGCGCGACGTCCCTGAGGAGCTGGGTGAAAGCGGCCTCGTCGATGATCGGTGTCCCGTACGACCTCGCCCGGACCGTCTTCGACGTGGGGGCCTCCGGGTCGTTCGTCACGAGGAGGCTCGTCAGCCGGGAGACGCTCGTCGCGACATGGAGGCCGGCCTCGACGGCACGGTCCTCCAGCAGTTCCCGCTCGACCGAGGTGTCACCGGAGAAGGCCACCCGCATGCCCTGTCTGAGCGGCTTGTCCGCCTCGTAGCGCCCCGGGTTCGGGTACGGGCACGGCGGCCTCCTGCGTGACGGTCGCCAGCCGTTCGGCCGGTAGGAGGACCTCGACGCCTGCCGGCCGATCCGCGGCGCGGAGGGTGTCGTGGACCACTCCGTGAGCGGACGGCACTCCAGCAGCGGCAGCCGCACGCCCCGCTCGGCCGCCGTGTGCAGACTCGGCCGGAAGGCCTCCGCCAGCACCCGGGCGTCGTCCAGGGCGTTGTGCGCGTGGCGCTGGACGACACCGAAGTGTGCCGCGAGCGACTCCAGCTTGTGGTTGGGCAGGGGCAGCGACAGCTCCTTGGACAACGCGATCGTGCACAGCCGCTGGCGCACGGGTGCGACGTGCTCCGCCCGCGCGTACTCCCTTGCGATCATGGACCAGTCGAACACGGCGTTGTGCGCGACGAGCACCCGGCCGTCCAGCCGGTGCGCGAACTCCTGGGCGATGTCCACGAAGAGCGGCGCGCCCTCCAGCATGTCGCTCGTCAGTCCGTGGATCCACACCGGACCGGGATCCCGCTCGGGGTTGACCAGGGAGTACCAGTGGTCCTCGACGTTCCCCTGGGCGTCCAGGCGGTAGACGGCAGCCGACACTATCCGGTCGTCACGGGCGAGGCCGGTGGTCTCCACGTCGACGACCGCGTACCCCTGTGGATACGCGGCCGGCCACGTTGCTGCTGTCGTACCGTTGTCGAGCATGGTCACAGAGCTTACGGGCCGCCACCGACACGGAAGCTCCGGCCCGTGTGCCCCCGGTCCGGTGACGGGCGGCGGAGCGCAGGCCTGGGGCCCCGTCAGCCCCGTACGGGAGCGATGGAGTTCACCGCGACCGACTGGTATGGATCCTGCCGGATACGTCCGGAATTCCCTGACGGGGCGTGCACGGCCCGCTCGGGCCTCAGGTGTTCCCCTGGGCCAGCAGGGACTTGGCCAGCGCCCTCAGGGACGCGGTGAACAGCCGCTCGGGGTCGGCAGGGCGCGCCAGCGCACGGGCCAGGGCCGGATCCTTGCGCGCGCTCACGGTCTTCCGCTGCCGCTCCCGACCGGGTTCCTCCGCCGGTGCCGGCCCGCGCGCGCACTCGACCAGGACGAAGCCGGCCACCTGGAACTGCACCGCGCGGACCGCCTCGGCGGCCCGCGCTCCCCGAAGTCCGGCGGTGTGCACCTCGCGGACGAGCGCGCGCTGTGCGGGCAGGAACACCCGCTCGGTCAGGCCACGTTCATGGACCATGGCGATCAGATGGGGCCGGGCGTGCAGTTCGCCGCGCAACTGGCGGGCGACCGAGACGATCCGGGTGGCCGGGGTGCGGCCGGTCGGCCGGATCGCCCCCATCTCCTCCACCGCCCGGTCCATGAGCGCGTCGAGCAGCGACTCGCGGTTGCCGACGTGCCAGTAGATGGAGGTCACGGCCGTGCCGAGCCGGGCGGCGAGCCCCCGCATGGTGAGTGCGTCGGGACCGTGCTGCTTGACGAGGTCGTACGCGGCCTCCAGCACCTCCTCGCGGGTCAGCGCGGTACGTGACATGAAACCCCTATCTCCGGTCGACTCCGCTGTGGAAAAGCCTCTTTGATCTCCATCGGTACTCGGTGTAACCGCGTTACAGGCGTGGCCGTGCGGCACCCCGTGCGCCGGCCCCGTACCCGCTGCCGTGTGGCGGCTGTGTTCGCGGCCCCGCGGGTGAGACCCTCCCTGGCGTGACGCAACCGACACCCCACCACGAGCCCCATGACGCGACCATGGGCACCCGCCTCAACTGGCTCCGCGCCGCGGTCCTCGGAGCCAACGACGGCATCGTGTCGACCGCGGGCCTCGTGGTCGGCGTGGCCGGTGCGACGAGCGACCGCGCGGTGCTGCTCACCGCCGGCCTCGCCGGACTGCTCGCCGGATCGATGTCGATGGCCGCGGGCGAGTACGTCTCGGTCTCGACCCAGCGCGACTCGGAGAAGGCGGCACTGGCCCTGGAGAAGCGGGAGCTCAGCGAACAGCCCGCGGCCGAACTCGACGAACTGACCGCCATGCTGGCGGCCCGCGGCCTCTCCCGCGAGGTCGCCCGCGCGGCGGCGGAGCAGCTCACCGCACGCGACGCGCTCCGCGCCCACGCCGGGGTCGAGCTCGGCATCAACCCCGACGAGCTCGCCAACCCCTGGCACGCGGCCGGCGCCAGCTTCCTGGCCTTCACCGTGGGCGCCCTGCTGCCCCTGCTGGCCATCGTCCTGCCGTCGGCCACCGCCAGGCTGCCGGTGACGGTCGTGTCGGTGCTGTTCGCCCTCGCCTTCACCGGCTGGTGGAGCGCCCGCCTCGGCGCGGCCCCGGCCGGGCGGGCGATGGTGCGCAACGTGTGCGGGGGTGCGCTGGCGATGGGGGTGACGTACGCGGCGGGCTCGCTGCTGGGGGCCGTGGGGATCTGACCCCGCCGTCGCTCGCGGTGCAGGGCCCGCTCACAGGTGGGCGCCCTCGGCCGGGCGTCCGTCGGTGACCGGGGTACGGTGAGGCGGGTACCGACGTCTCAGCAGCGAGGGTCCGTCCGACATGCGCGCCACCACCATCCACGCCCCGTTCGACATGCGTGTGGAGGAGGTGCCCGACGCCCGTGTCCAGGAACCGACCGACGCGGTCGTACGCGTGGTGCGGGCCTGTATCTGCGGCAGCGACCTCTGGGCGTACCGGGGAGAGGCCGAACGGCAGCCCGGCCAGCGCATCGGCCACGAGTTCCTGGGCGTCGTCGAGGAGGCGGGCGCCGAGGTGACCGCCTTCGCGACCGGCGACCTCGTCGTCGCACCCTTCGTCTGGTCCGACGGCACCTGCGAGTTCTGCGCCGAGGGACTGCAGACGTCCTGCCCGCGGGGCGGCTTCTGGGGTTCGCCCGGCAGCGACGGCGGTCAGGGCGAGGCGGTGCGCGTCCCGTTCGCCGACGCGACCCTGGTCCGGCTCCCCGCCGCCGCGCTCTCCGACGAACGGCTGCTGACCGCGCTCCTCGCCCTCTCCGACGTGCTCGGCACGGGCCACCACGCCGCGCTCGGCGCGGGCGTCACCAAGGGCAGCACCGTCGCGGTCGTCGGCGACGGCGCGGTCGGACTCTGCGGCGTCCTCGCCGCCAGGCGGCTCGGCGCCGACCGGATCATCGCGCTGGGCCGTCACCGGGGGCGAACCGACATCGCCCGCACCTTCGGCGCCACGGACGTCGTCGCCGCGCGCGGCGACGAGGCCGTGGCCGCCGTCCGCGAGCTGACCGGCGGCCACGGCGCTCACTCCGTGATCGAGGCGGTCGGCACGGAGCAGTCGATGCGCACCGCCGTCGGGATCACCCGTGACGGCGGCGCCATCGGCTACGTCGGAGTGCCGCACGGCAGCGGCACCGGACTCGACCTCGGCATGATGTTCGACCGCAACATCGCACTGCGCGGCGGCGTCGCCCCCGTCCGCGCCTACATCCCCGAACTGCTCCCGGACGTCCTGGACGGCACGGTCGACCCGGCTCCGGTCTTCGACCTGACGGTCGGTCTGGACGGCGTCCCCGAGGGCTACCGCGCCATGGACGGGCGCACGGCCCTGAAGGTCCTCGTCAAGCCCTGAGCCGCCGGGGAACGCGCCGGCCTGCCGTGCCCGGCACCCGCGCCCCGTCAGCAGGACTCCGGGCCGGCCCCGGCCGGTGACACTGCGTCAGCCGGGGCCGCCCCCGTCCGTCCGGCCGCCCACACGAAGGGGCCCGGGCGTGATTCCCACCACGCCCGGGCCCCTCGTGCGCGCCCACGGCCGCCCGGCGGACCGCCTACCGGACGGCGTGACCGGCTACCAGCGCACCGCGTCCAGCGCGTCCGCCATACCGGCGCCGTAGAAGCCGTTCTTGCCCTTGCCGCCCTCGCACACCGCGTCGACCGTGCCGTCGCCGTTGATGTCGTACGGGTTGGTGCACGGACGGTCATCGGCCTGTGCGTACAGCAGGGCCTTCACCCCGGCCGCCGACAGCCGCGGGTGCTTCGACTTGATCAGCGCGACGACACCCGCGACGTGCGGGGAAGCCATGGACGTGCCCGCCTTGTAGTTCCAGGTGTGGCCGCCCCTGAACGTGGTCGAGAGGATCAGCCCGCTGGTGGCGGGGGCCTCCGGCGGCTGGAGGGCGGTGGAGTCGCCGCCCGGCGCCGTGATGTCCACGATCCCGTTGCCGTAGTTCGAGTACGACGACTTGAGCCCCTTGGCCCCGGTCGCCGACACCGTCACCACACCCGGCAGCATGGCCGGGATATCCGGGCACTCGCGCGGTTTGACGACCCGTGAGACCGGCGTCGTGTCGTTCGGGCTCGTCGTGTCGGTGACCGCGTCGGAGGCGAGGTCGACACGGGAGTTGCCGGCCGCGGCGACGTTCACCACGCCCTTGCGTTCCGCGTACCTGGTGGCCCGGGCGAGGGTCTCGACGAGGGCCTTCTGGTCGTCGTCGTTCTTGCAGTTGTAGAGCCACGGGTCGACGTAGTAGCTGTTGTTGGTCACGTCGGCACCGTGGTCCGCGGCCCAGACGAAGCCGCAGAGGACCGCCTCGGTGTAGAAGAACCCGTCCGGGTTCGCCACCTTGAGGCTGGACACCTTCACGCCGGGGGCGACGCCGGTGACGCCGAAGCCGTTCTTCGCTGCGGCGATGGTGCCCGCCACGTGCATTCCGTGGTCGCTCTCGTCCGCCGCCGGACGCCATGCGTCGTTCTCCGTGACCGGTATGCCGCTCACGCAGTTCGCGGAGGCCCGTCGGTCGAAGTTCGGCGCGATGTCCGGGTGGGTGTCGTCGACACCCGAGTCCAGGACGGCGACCGTGACCTTGCTGCTGCCCAGCGAGCGCTGGTGGGCCTTGTCGGCCTTGATGGCGGGCAGGTCCCACTGCAGGGGCTCCAGCGGGTCCTGCTCGTCGGTCGCCCTGGCCGCGGCCGCCTTCGCCTGCGCGGCGGTCAACGGCTGCTCGGCCTCGATGGCGTTGTCCCGCTGGGGGACCAGCGGGTTGGTACGCGTGGCGCCCGCCGAGGCGACGCCCTTCACGGTGCGGATCTGCCGGGCGAAGTCAGGGTTCTGCGAATGGACGACGACGACGCCGATCCGGTCGTAGGCGATCACCACCGTGCCGCCGGCCTTCGCGACCGCCCGCTTCACCCTGGCGACGGCCGATCGGCCGCCGTCCACGTTGACGACGTACGACAGCTTCGGGCCGTTGGTCGAGACGGCGGCGGGCGTGTCGTCGGCGGGGGCGGCGGTCGCCGCGCCCGCGGGCAGGAATCCGAGCGAGGCCGTGAGCGCCAGACCCGCGGGCAGTGCTATCGCGCGCGTCCGTCTGGGTCGCAGATGAGCCATGGGATCTCCACATCATCCGGTTGGCCGCCCAGACACCCCGTGCGTATGGGCGGGTACATGACGAGTGAAGCTATCGCCGATCATCCTGGCGCATCAATGACTTCGGGAATCCGGTTCCGGAAAACGGGCGGAGAAGCGAGCACGAATGCGCCCGGAGGTGAACCGCTTCGCGGTGTGCGCCGTGCCGTTGTCAGAGAGAGGGGCGAGCCGCCCCGCTCCCCGTACGAGACCCCGTCCCGTCCATGACTGCCGCACCCGCGGCGCGAGGAGAGTCCGTGACCACCGATGCACCGCCGCCCGCAGGGGACAGGGACCTCGGTCCCGCCCAGCCCACGACCGAAGCGTTCGTCGAGGTGCAGGAGAGCGCGGAATTCGCCGAACTGCGCCGCACCTACCGCTCCTTCGCCTTCCCCCTGACCGTCGCCTTCATCCTGTGGTACCTGCTGTACGTCCTGCTGTCCAACTACGCGGGCGGCTTCATGGGCACCCGGCTCTTCGGCAACGTCAACGTGGCCTTCGTCCTCGGCCTCGCCCAGTTCGCCACCACCTTCCTCATCGCCTGGTTCTACGCACGGCACGCGGCCGAGAAGCTCGACCCCAGAGCGGATGCGCTCAAGTCCCGTATGGAGGCCGACGCATGAGCAGCACGACACTCCAGGCCGTCCGGCTCGCCGCGGCGGGCGACGCCGGCGAGCACCGCCCGCTGATCATCACCCTGTTCGCGGCCTTCGTCGTCGCGACGCTGTTCATCACCGTCTGGGCCGGCCGGCAGACCAAGGACGCCGCCGACTTCTACGCCGGCGGACGCCAGTTCACCGGCTTCCAGAACGGACTCGCCATCTCCGGCGACTACATGTCCGCCGCGTCCTTCCTCGGCATCGCCGGCGCCATCGCCCTCTTCGGGTACGACGGCTTCCTCTACTCCATCGGCTTCCTCGTCGCCTGGCTGGTCGCCCTGCTGCTCGTCGCCGAACCGCTGCGCAACTCCGGCCGGTTCACCATGGGCGACGTCCTCGCGTACCGGATGCGGCAGCGGCCGGTCCGCACCGCCGCCGGCACCTCCACGATCGTCGTCTCGATCTTCTACCTGCTCGCCCAGATGGCCGGCGCCGGCGTGCTCGTCTCGCTGCTGCTCGGCATCACCAGCGACGCCGGGAAGATCGCCATCGTCGGCCTCGTCGGCGTGCTGATGATCCTTTACGTCACCATCGGCGGGATGAAGGGCACCACCTGGGTGCAGATGGTCAAGGCCGTCCTGCTGATCGCGGGCACCCTGCTCATCACCTTCCTGGTGCTGTGGAAGTTCAACTTCAACGTCTCCGACCTGCTCGGCAGCGCGGCCGCGCAGAGCGGCAAGGGCGCGGCCTTCCTGGAGCCGGGCCTGAAGTACGGCGCCACCGGCACCTCCAAGCTGGACTTCCTCTCGCTCGGCATCGCCCTGGTGCTCGGCACCGCCGGTCTGCCGCACATCCTGATCCGCTTCTACACCGTGCCCACCGCCAGGGCCGCCCGTAAGTCGGTCATCTGGGCCATCGGCATCATCGGCGCGTTCTACCTGATGACGATCGCGCTGGGTTTCGGCGCGGCCGCCCTGGTCGGCCCGGAGGAGATCACGGCCTCGAACAAGGCCGGAAACACCGCGGCCCCGCTGCTCGCCCTGCACATCGGCGGCGCCGACTCCGCCGGCGGTGCGGTCCTGCTGGCCGTGATCTCGGCGGTCGCGTTCGCCACCATCCTCGCCGTCGTCGCCGGGCTCACCCTGGCCTCCTCCTCGTCGTTCGCGCACGACATCTACGCCAACGTCATCCGAAAGGGCCAGGCCACCGAGAGGGAGGAGGTCCGCGCGGCCCGCTGGGCGACCGTCCTCATCGGCGTCGTCTCCATCGGGCTGGGGGCCATGGCCCGCGATCTGAACGTGGCCGGGCTCGTGGCGCTCGCCTTCGCCGTCGCCGCGTCCGCGAACCTGCCGACGATCCTCTACAGCCTGTTCTGGAAGAGGTTCACGACCTCCGGTGCCCTGTGGTCCATCTACGGCGGTCTGGTCTCGTCGGTGGTGCTCGTGCTGTTCTCCCCGGTCGTCTCCGGCAAGCCCTCGTCGATGTTCCCCGCGGTGGACTTCGCCTGGTTCCCGCTGGAGAACCCCGGGATCGTCTCCATCCCGCTGGGCTTCCTGCTCGGCTGGATCGGCTCCCTGCTGTCCGGGGAGGAGCCGGACCGGGGCAAGTACGCGGAGCTGGAGGTCAAGTCCCTCACGGGCGTCGGCGCCCACTGAGGAACCTCACGGGCGCCGGCCTGCGTCGAGGAGGAGAACGTCATGCGCCCGTACGCGGCCGCGTCGTAGGGTCCTACGACGCGGCCGCTCCGTACCTCGTGGCAAATGGCCCCTGCCGTTGTCGGAGGTCTCGCGTAGGCTCGCTCCCAGGACGAGTTCCTCACTCATGGGACGAGTGCCAGTAAGACTTCCGAACACGGGGAGGGGGCCGACAGTGCTCATCGACACCTACGGCCGTGTGGCCACCGACCTGCGGGTCTCGCTCACCGACCGCTGTAATCTCCGGTGCTCGTACTGCATGCCGGAAGAGGGCCTGCAGTGGCTGTCCAAGACCACCCTGCTCACCGACGACGAGATCGTCCGGCTCGTCCGCATCGCGGTGACGCGGCTCGGGATCACCGAGGTCCGCTTCACCGGCGGTGAGCCGCTGCTGCGGCCCGGGCTCGTCGGGATCGTGGAGCGCTGCGCCGCGCTGGAGCCGCGCCCCAAGATCTCGCTGACCACGAACGGCATAGGACTGAAGCGCACCGCGACGGCCCTGAAGGCCGCCGGGCTGGACCGGGTCAACGTCTCGCTGGACACGCTCCGCCCCGACGTCTTCAAGACCCTCACCCGCCGCGACCGACACCACGACGTCGTCGAGGGCCTGGAGGCCGCCCGCGAGGCCGGGCTGACCCCCGTGAAGGTCAACACGGTGCTGATGCCGGGGCTCAACGACGACGAAGCCCCCGAACTGCTCGCCTGGGCCGTCGAGCACGCCTACGAGCTGCGTTTCATCGAGCAGATGCCGCTGGATGCCCAGCACGGCTGGAAGCGCGACGGGATGATCACCGCGGGTGACATCCTGCAGTCCCTGCGTACCCGTTTCGAGCTCACTCCCGAAGGCGAGCAGGCCCGTGGCTCCGCGCCCGCGGAGCGCTGGCTCGTGGACGGCGGCCCGCACCGCGTCGGGGTCATCGCCTCCGTCACCAGGCCCTTCTGCAGCGCCTGCGACCGCACCCGTCTGACCGCCGACGGGCAGGTCCGCACCTGTCTGTTCGCCCGCGAGGAGACCGATCTGCGCGGCGCGCTGCGCTCCGGCGCGCCGGACGAGGAGATCGCCCGGATCTGGAAGCTCGCGATGTGGGGCAAGAAGGCGGGATCGGGCCTGGACGACCCGCAGTTCCTCCAGCCGCAGCGCCCCATGTCAGCGATCGGCGGCTGAGCCCCGTCCGTCGCCGGACGCCGGGCCCTCCCACTCGTCGAGCGTCACGACGTCCTTCAGGAAGCCCCGCACCCCGAGGAACCGGGACAGGTGCTCCCGGTGCTCCTCGCAGGCCAGCCATGTCTTGCGGCGCTCCGGAGTGTGCAGCTTCGGGTTGTTCCAGGCCAGTACCCACACCGCGGCGGCTCGGCAGCCCTTCGCGGAGCAGACGGGGGTCTCGGCGCTCACCGGGTCGGTACTCACCGGATCATTCTCCACAACGAGGCGACGCCGAGCAGCCACGGGGGGAGCTGCCCGGCGTCGGTCCGTCGCTCCGACGGGGGATGCGGAGCGCACTGGCAGTATGTCACGCGGAACGGGCCGTGGTGCACCGGAACTTCATGATTGATCTGAGCTTTTCCTGAGCCTGCCGGCGCGCCCGCCGCCGGCCTCGCCGAGCCGCCGTTCAGCCCCGCCGGGACTCCCGCGCCGGGGCGTCCTCCGCTCGGCATTCCGCATCGCCCTCCGCCTGCTCCGTCCATGCCGCGCGCCGGGGGTGCGCCGCGTCCTCCGGTGCCGGCCGAGGCGCCGGCGCACCGCTCTCGAGTGCGGGCCTCGTGGGTGCCGGTACGAAGGTGGCGAGCGGCTTCGGGGCGCTCTCGCGGCCCGCGTTGGCGATCACCACGGCGATGTAGGGAAGGACCGCACCGAGCACCAGCGCCACGACCGCCACATGGCGCTCGACGTTCCAGAGGACCGCGGCGAGGACCACCGCGAGGGTGCGGACCGACATGGAGATCACATAACGGCGCTGGCGGCCGCGCACGTCCTCGGCCAGCCCCTGACGGGCGCCGGTGATCCGGAAGACCTCGGTCTCCTTGTGCTTCCGCATGTCGTTCCGCCGCTCAGCCGCCGCGCCGGGCCCTCCCCGGTGCGAACCTGTTTCCACGGTACGCCGCGGCTCCGTCGCGTTCGAGACCGGGTCCGGGGTGTCGGGTCCGAGTCGGCATCGCGCACCACGTACACCTCTGTCCGACATGCGCTGTATAGCGGATACATCGAAACTGTCCGTAACTGCTTACGTCGATCCGAAAGCGGGAGGAAGCCATGGGCTGGTTGTGGGCGATCATCGTCGGATTCGTGCTGGGGCTGATCGCCAAGGCGATCCTGCCGGGGAAGCAGCACAGTCCGCTCTGGCTGATCACGATCTTCGGCATCATCGGCGGCATCGTCGGCAACGCCCTCGCGGGAGCCTTCGGGATCGGGGAGACCCCCGGTATCGATTGGGGCCGTCACGCCCTCCAGATCATCGCCGCCCTGGTCGTCGTCGGCGTGGGCGACATGCTGTACATCGCCGTCCGCGGCAGGAAGAAGGTGGCCTGAGGGGCCCGAGCGCTCCGCGAGCCGGACTCCTGCGAGAACGGAAGCGACGGACCCCGGGCAGCACGGCGGCCGGACGGGAAGGTACCCGCCCGGCCGCCGTCTTGCGTACCGCTGTGTGCTGTGTGCTGTGTGCTGTGTGCCGTGCGGTGCCGTGCCCGGGGCCGTGGGCTCAGCCGCCCGTGACCTCCACCGCGGCCAGGTTCTTCTTGCCGCGCCGCAGCACCAGCCAGCGCCCGTGCAGCAGCTCGTCCGCGGCCGGGACCGCGTCCTCCGCGGCCACCTTCACGTTGTTCACGTAGGCGCCGCCCTCCTTGATGGTGCGACGGGCGGCCGACTTGCTCGCCACCAGCCCCACCTCCGCGAAGAGGTCCGCCACCGGAGCCGGCTCCGCCACCCGGGCGTGCGGCAGCTCGGACAGCGCCGCCGCCAGGGTCGCCTCGTCCAGGTTCCCGAGCTCGCCCTGGCCGAACAGCGCCTTCGACGCGGCGATGACGGCGGCGCACTGGTCGGCGCCGTGCACCAGCGTCGTCAGCTCCTCGGCCAGCGCCCGCTGTGCGGCTCGGGCCTGCGGCCGCTCCTCGGTGAGCCTCTCCAGTTCCTCCAGCTCCTCACGGCTCCGGAAGCTCAGGATCCGCATGTACCCGGAGACGTCGCGGTCGTCCACGTTCAGCCAGAACTGGTAGAAGGCGTACGGCGTCGTCATCTCCGGGTCGAGCCAGACCGCGCCGCCCTCGGTCTTGCCGAACTTGGTGCCGTCCGCCTTGGTCATCAGCGGTGTGGCGAGCGCGTGCACGCTCGCGTGAGGCTCCAGGCGGTGGATCAGATCCAGACCGGCGGTCAGATTGCCCCACTGGTCGCTGCCGCCCTGCTGCAGGGTGCAGCCGTGGCGCCGGAACAGCTCCAGGAAGTCCATGCCCTGCAGCAGCTGGTAGCTGAACTCGGTGTAGCTGATGCCCTGGTCGGACTCTAGCCGGCGGGCGACCGAGTCCTTGGTCAGCATCTTGTTGACGCGGAAGTGCTTTCCGATGTCCCGGAGGAACTCGATGGCGGACATGCCCGCCGTCCAGTCCAGGTTGTTGACCATGACCGCCGCGTTCTCGCCCTCGAAGGACAGGAACGGCTCGATCTGGGCGCGGACCCGCTCCACCCAGGCCGCGACGGTCTCCGGGTCGTTCAGGGTGCGCTCGGCCGTCGGCTTGGGGTCGCCGATCTGGCCGGTCGCCCCGCCCACCAGTGCCAGCGGGCGGTGGCCCGCCTGCTGGAGCCGGCGCATGGTGAGCGCCTGCACCAGATGTCCGACGTGCAGGCTGGGCGCGGTCGGGTCGAAACCGCAATAGAACGTGACGGGACCGTCCGCGAGCGCCTTGCGCAAAGCGTCCTCGTCGGTGGACAGGGCGAACAGCCCGCGCCACTTCAGCTCGTCGACGATGTCCGTCACGGTTCCGGTTCTCCTCGAACAGTGGGAAGAAGGTGATGGCCGCCCGAAGGGGCATCCAGCAGTCTATGGGTTCGCCCGAAGGCTCAGACGCCCTGGCTGACGGAGCTCATGTTGAAGTCCGGGACGCGCAGCGCAGGCATGGCCGCCCTGGTGAACCAGTCGCTCCACTCCCGCGGCAGCGTCTTCTCCGTCCGCCCGGCCTCCTGGGCCCGCGACAGCAGGTCGACGGGTGACTCGTTGAAGCGGAAGTTGTTCACCTCGCCGGTGACCTCGCCGTTCTCCACGAGATAGACGCCGTCCCTGGTCAGTCCGGTCAGCAGCAGCGTGGCCGGGTCCACCTCCCGGATGTACCACAGGCAGGTCAGCAGCAGTCCCCGCCCGGTCGACGCGACCATCTCCTCCAGCGACCGCCCGCCGCCCGCGTCCATGATCAGATTGTCGGCGGCGGGGGAGACCGGCAGCCCGGTCAGCCCCGCGCTGTGCCGGGTGGTGATCAGCCGCTCCAGCGCGCCCTCCCGCACCCACTCGGTCGAGGGCACCGCCAGACCGTTGTCGAACACCGACGCGTCGCCGCCGGAGGCATGCGCGATCACGAACGGGGCGCACTCCAGCCCCGGCTCGTCCGGATCGCTGCGGAGCGTGAGCGGCAGCTCGGACAGCCGCTCGCCGATGCGGGTTCCGCCGCCCGGCTTGGAGAAGACCGTGCGGCCCTCGACCGCGTCCCGGCCCGAGGAGGACCACAGCTGGTAGATGAGCAGGTCCGCGACGGCCGTCGGCGGCAGCAGCGTCTCGTAGCGGCCCGCGGGCAGTTCGATCCGGCGCTCCGCCCAGCCCAGCCGGGTCGCCAGCTCGGCGTCCAGGGCCGCCGGGTCGACGTCCTTGAAGTCCCGGGTCGCGCGCCCCGCCCATGCGGAGCGGCTGCGGTCCGGCGACTTGGCGTTGAGCTCCAGTGTCCCGTTGGGCTGGTCGTGACGCAGCCGCACCCCCGTTGACGTGCCGAGGTACGTCGAGGTCAGCTCGTGGTTGGCGAAGCCGTACAGCTCACGGCCCCCCGCGCGGGCGCGTGCGAAGGACTCGCCCAGCGCGGGCGCGAAGTCGGCGAAGACGGCGGAGGAGGTCTCCGCAGGGGCGTCGGTGAAGTCGCCCGCCGCCGGGACGCCGCTCACCAGCGGCTGAGCGTCCTCTGCGGGTCCCGCGGCCCGTGCGGCCGCCTCGGCCGCCCGCACCAGCGGCTCCAGGTCCGCGGCCGTCACGGCCGACCGGGACACCACTCCGGAAGCGGTGCCCTGCGCCCCGTCCGCGGTCGCGATCACGGTGAGGGTACGGCCCCGGGTCACGCCGTTCGTGGTGAGGGTGTTCCCGGCCCAGCGAAGATTGGCCGAAGAGTGCTCGTCGGCGATGACGACACAGCCGTCGGCGGTGGACAGTTCGAGGGCACGCTCGACGATCTCGTGCGGCTTGCTGACGGGGCTCATCGACCGGCCTCCTGGGTGGTGTTCAAGATGTTGACGCCGCGGAACAGTGCGGACGGGCAGCCGTGCGAGACGGCCGCGACCTGGCCCGGCTGGGCCTTGCCGCAGTTGAAGGCGCCTCCCAGGACATACGTCTGCGGGCCCCCGACCTTCTCCAGCGAGCCCCAGAAATCGGTCGTCGTCGCCTGGTAGGCGACATCGCGCAGCTGCCCCGTCAGCCGGCCGTTCTCGATACGGTAGAAGCGCTGGCCGGTGAACTGGAAGTTGTACCGCTGCATGTCGATCGACCAGGACCGGTCCCCGACGACGTAGATGCCGCGCTCCACCCCGCCGATCAGGTCCTCCGTCGACAGCCCGCCCGGTTCGGGCCGGAGCGACACGTTCGCCATCCGCTGCACCGGGACGTGCGACGGCGAGTCCGCGAAGGCGCAGCCGTTGGAGCGGCCGAGGCCCGTGAGGCGCGCGATCCGGCGGTCGAGCTGGTAACCGACGAGCGTTCCGTCCTTCACCAGGTCCCAGCTCTGCGCCTGCACGCCCTCGTCGTCGTACCCGATCGTCGCCAGCCCGTGCTCCGCGGTCCGGTCCCCGGTCACGTTCATCACCGGTGAGCCGTAGCGCAGCCTGCCGAGCTTGTCGAAGGTGGCGAAGGAGGTGCCCGCGTACGCCGCCTCGTAGCCCAGCGCCCGGTCGAGCTCGGTGGCGTGCCCGATCGACTCGTGGATCGTCAGCCACAGGTTCGACGGGTCCACGACAAGGTCGTACCTCCCCGCCTGGACGCTCGGCGCGCGCATCTTGGCGGCCAGCAGTTCCGGGATCTCCTCCAGCTCCGAGTCCCAGTCCCAGCCGGTGCCGGTCAGGTACTCCCAGCCCCGTCCCACCGGCGGCGCGATGGTGCGCATGGAGTCGAACTCGCCGGTGGTCTCGTCCACGGCGACCGCCGTGAGCTGCGGATGCAGCCGGACCCGCTGCTGTGTGGTGACCGTGCCCGCCGTGTCCGCGTAGAACTTGTTCTCGTGCACGGTCAGCAGCGAGGCGTCCACGTGCGCCACGCCGTCCGCCCGCAGCAGCCGCGCGCTCCAGTCCGCGAGCAGCGCGGACTTGTCCTCGTCCGGGACGGCGAACGGGTCGGTCTCGTACGAGGAGATCCACGTGCGGTCCGCGTGCACCGGCTCGTCGGCCAGCTCGACCCGTTCGTCGGAGCCGGCGGCCGCGATCACCTTCGCCGACAGCTTCGCCATCGCCACGGCCTGGCCCGCCACCCTGGCGGCACCGTCCATGGTCAGATCGACTCCGGACGCGAATCCCCAGGCCCCGCCGTGCACGACCCGCACCGCGTATCCCAGGTCGGTGGTGTCGGACGAGCCTGCCGGCTTCGCGTCGCGCAGCCGCCACGCGGCACTGCGCACCCGCTCCAGCCGGAAGTCGGCGTGCGCGGCGCCGAGCGCGCGCGCCCGCGCGAGCGCCGCGTCGGCGAGCGCCCGCAGCGGCAACGCCGTGAAGGCTTCGTCGATGGAATGAGCCACGAATGTCTCCTGTCATGGTGGGACCGGTCGGCACAGGACCGGCCGCCCCGATCATGTCGCGCCCGGATGCCCGCTGCCTACCGCTTTCTGTAGGGACCCGACAGTGCATCCGTGACGCCACTGTCAGGGGTCGATCCCCTGCACAAGGGGCGGTACCGATAGGTTTTCGCAGTGTCAGACCTCTATGGAAAGGGTGATCCGTTGAGCCGCTCGGTTCTCGTCACCGGAGGAAACCGGGGCATCGGCCTCGCCATCGCCCGCGCTTTCGCCGAGGCCGGAGACAAGGTCGCGATCACGTACCGGTCGGGTGAGCCGCCGGCGGACCTGGTGGAGCTGGGCTGCCTGCCCGTCCGCTGCGACATCACCGACGCCGAACAGGTGGAGCAGGCCTACAAGGAGATCGAGGACCAGCACGGCCCCGTGGAGGTGCTCGTCGCGAACGCCGGCGTCACCAAGGACCAGTTGCTGATGCGGATGTCCGAGGAGGACTTCGTCACGGTCCTCGACACCAACCTCACCGGCACCTTCCGTGTCGTGAAGCGCGCCAACCGAGGCATGCTCCGCGCCAAGAAGGGCCGCGTCGTCCTGATCTCGTCCGTGGTCGGCCTGCTCGGCTCGGCCGGCCAGGCCAACTACGCCGCCTCCAAGGCCGGACTGGTGGGCTTCGCCCGCTCCCTCGCCCGCGAGCTCGGTTCGCGGAACATCACCTTCAACGTCGTCGCGCCCGGCTTCGTCGACACCGACATGACCAAGGTGCTCAACGAAGAGCAGCGCGCGGGCATCGTCTCGCAGGTCCCGCTCGGCCGCTACGCGCAGCCGGAGGAGATCGCCGCCGCGGTGCGGTTCCTCGCCTCCGACGACGCCTCGTACATCACTGGAGCCGTCATCCCGGTTGACGGCGGATTGGGCATGGGTCACTGATCACATGAGTGGAATCCTCGCCGGCAAGCGCATCCTCATCACCGGTGTGCTGATGGAGTCGTCCATTGCCTTCCACGCCGCGAAGCTGGCCCAGGAGCAGGGTGCGGAGATCATCCTGACGGCCTTTCCCCGGCCCACGTTGACCGAGCGCATCGCCAGGAAGCTCCCGAAGCCGACCAAGGTCATCGAGCTCGACGTCACCAACGACGAGCACCTCGGACGCCTGGAGCAGGTCGTGCGCGACGAGCTCGGCGGTCTGGACGGAGTCGTCCACTCCATCGGTTTCGCCCCGCAGGACGCGCTCGGCGGCAACTTCCTCAACACGCCGTTCGAGTCGGTCTCGACCGCGATGCACGTCTCGGCGTTCTCGCTGAAGTCGCTGACGATGGCCTGCCTGCCGCTGTTCCCGCAGGAGGGTGCCTCGGTGGTCGGTCTGACCTTCGACGCCCAGTTCGCGTGGCCGCAGTACGACTGGATGGGTCCGGCGAAGGCGGCGCTGGAGGCCACCTCCCGCTACGTCGCCCGTGACCTGGGCAAGCAGAACGTCCGCTGCAACCTGATCTCGGCGGGCCCGCTCGGTTCGATGGCCGCGAAGTCCATCCCGGGCTTCAGCGACCTCGCGGACGTGTGGAACCACCGCTCCCCGCTGGAGTGGGACATGTCCGACCCGGATCCCGCCGGCCGCGGCATCGTCGCCCTGCTGTCCGACTGGTTCCCGAAGACCACGGGCGAGATCATCCATGTCGACGGTGGCGTGCACATGATGGGTGCGTGACGCAGCGTCATCCTCGGACGGCATTCACCCGGTCGCCTTCGATGCCCCGGTCACCCGCTGTGCGCGGGGGGCCGGGGCATCGCCCGTTCGGGTCAACGCAACGGGCGGGCCGGCGTCCGGCCGGGGGACCCTGGAGTGGCAATCCCTCCCTTGTGGTGCAGCAGCGGCGCGAGTCGCAGTACGGCCGAGGAGGTCCTGGTTGTGCTTACGTCGTGGCGATCCGCGTCCGTGCTCGGGGTGCTCGCGGCCCTGGTGTGGCCCGCCTCCACGGCGGCCGTCTCCGAGCCGCCGGGCGAGCCCGCGCCCCGGCCCTTCGGGGCCGCCTGCAGCGTCTACGTCGAAGGCTCCAGGGCCACGGCCCACTGCCACAATCCCTACCTGGACACCGACCGGGTCCAGCTCCACGTCGAGTGCGAACGCTGGTGGGACGTGGACGCGGACAGCACGCCCGTCGACCTCGGCCCGACCGGTCGCGCCACACTCAGCGAACGCTGCTGGAAGGAGATTCGCAGCGTGCGGGTGAGCCATCTGCGGCGCTGAGGTGTCCGGGGCGGCGGCGTCCGGTGCGTCCGGGACCCCACACGACGAAGACGACGGCGAGCGCAGCCAGGACAGGGCCTGATGTCCGGCGGCCGGACGCGGGCGCGGTCGTTCCGGTGCGTTCACCGTGTCCCACGTGTACGAAGCGGGGGCCGGCCGGCGGGTCGGCCCGGTCTCCGCGCACCGCTCACGCTCCGCCGCTCGCCCGGCGACGGCCGCGGGGCGTGCGTGCCGTGCATCCCGCCGTGTGCGGCTCAGGTCCCGCCGCGCATGCACTGGAACGGGTAGCCCGCGGCCTCTGCGGCCGCCGTACCGCCGTCGTGGGCGCGGATCGCCTCGACGAGCCGGCCGTGGTCCATGTGGCTCTCCGGGCGCAGCTCCCGGCCCACGTCGTCCCGCAGCCAGTCGCGCAGCAGATCGCCCAGGTCGGCGTAGAGCGCGGTCAGCACGTCGTTGTGGGAGGCCGCGACCACGGCCAGATGGAAGGTGGCGTCGGCGGTGACGAACCGCTCGGCGTCGCCGGACTCCCACGCCTCCTCGCGCCGTGCCAGCAGCGCGTCCAGTTGCCTCAGGTCCTTCTCGGTGCGCCGCTCCGCGGCGAGCCGCGCCGCCGAGGACTCCAGCGTGGAGCGCAGCTCGGCGATGTGGCGCGGATCGGCGTCGGCGAACCTGCGGTGCATCACCCCGGCCAGCTCGCTCGTGGCCACCACGTAGGTGCCGGAGCCCTGGCGGATGTCCAGCAGTCCGTTGTGCGCCAGCGCCCGGACCGCCTCACGGACGGTGTTGCGGGCGACGCCCAGCAACTCGACCAGCTCCGGCTCGGTCGGGATCCGTGAGCCCACCGGCCACTCACCCGAGGTGATCTGGTTCCGCAGCTCGGTGATGACCTGGTCCGAGAGGGCGGACCGCCGGGGAGAGGTCAGCGCCATGGTGCTCCTTGTCCGGGGGAGGGTCCACGACCCGGCCGTCCCGCGTCGGCTCCGGTGCTCCCGCAGCCGGGCCTCGCGCGATGGTCCGGGATTGGACAACCAATCATCCCATGATTCTATGATGGGTCCATGTCGGACGAGACCCAGACCCTGAGCCCCGCCGCCACGGCGATCCGTACCACCACCGATTCTTCCGCGTCCCCCGCCGGAAGGACGCCGGCCTGGGTCCTCCGGCTCGTCGTCGCCGGTCTCGTGCTCGCCGCACTCAACCTCCGGCCCGCCATCACCAGCCTCGGCGCCCTCCTGGAGGAGGTCCAGGGCGGGCTCCGCATGAGCGGCAGCGTGGCCGGTGTGCTCACCGCCGTGCCTCCGCTCTGCTTCGCCGTCTTCGGGCTCACCGCACCCAGGCTGGCCCGCCGCTTCGGGCCCGCCGCGGTCGTCTGCGCCGGCATGGTGGCCGTCACCGCGGGCCTGGCGCTCCGCCCCTTCGCCGGAGGAACCGCGGCCTTCCTCGCCGCCAGCGCGCTCGCCCTCATGGGCATCGCCGTCAGCAATGTGCTGATGCCGGTGATCGTCAAGCGCTGGTTCCCGGACCGTATCGGCAGCGTCACCGGTCTCTACTCCATGGCGCTCTCCCTCGGCACCGCCGTCGCGGCGGCCGCGACCGTGCCCATGACCCAGGCGCTGGGAGGCAGTTGGCGCACCGGTCTGGCGGTCTGGGCCGGGCTCGCGGCCACCGCCGTACTGCCGTGGATCCCCCTGGTCCGCGACCGGGGCACGGGCACCTCCGGCACGACCGCGGCCATCGGCCCGTGCCAGGAGTCGCCGGGCTCGACCGCGACCGCCGCCTCGGGCAGCAGCGCGGCGCGAGTGCCCGGTCGCACCCGGTACGCTGCCATCGCGCCGGGCCCGGGCCCCGCCACCGGATCGCCCGCTCCGTCGCCCGCCGGGCGCCCGGCCCGGACCGCGCCCGCCCGCACCGGTGCCGACCAGGCGTTCGCGCCGCGCATCGCCCGCAGCCGTACCGCCTGGGCCCTCGCCTGCTTCTTCGGCCTCCAGGCCACCGGCGCGTACATCACCATGGGCTGGATGCCGCGGATCTTCCGCGACGCAGGCGTCCCGGCCGGCACCGCGGGCGTGCTGCTCGCGGTGACCATGGTCATGGGCGTGCCACTCGCCTTCGTGATCCCCCGGCTCGCCGCCCGGCTGAGGACACAGGGTCCGATCGTCCTCGCGCTCGGGCTGTGCGGAATGACCGGCTACGCGGGCCTGTTCCTCGCCCCCGCCGCCGGTGCCTGGGCCTGGGCGCTGCTGCTCGGCATCTCCAACTGCGCCTTCCCCCTCGCGCTCACCATGATCGGAATGCGCTCCCGCACCGGCACCGGGGTCGTCCGGCTGTCGGCCTTCGCCCAGAGCACCGGCTATCTGATCTCCATCCCCGGGCCGCTGCTCGTAGGCGTCCTCCACCAGCACAGCGGTGGCTGGGGCCTGCCGCTGGCGCTGATGGCGGGGCTGACCGTGCCGCAGATGGCGGCCGGTGTCCTCGCGGGCCGGGACCGCACGGTCGAGGACGAAGCCGGGATGCGACACTGACCCCATGCCTGTGCTCGACCCGAACCCCCCGAACGGCCAGAAGAAGCTCCTGCTCGTCTTCGGCACGATGATCGGCATCACCGTGATCATCGGAATCATCGCCTCGATCGCCTCGCCCTGACCGCGGCGACGGGGGTTTTCCCCACCGTCCCCTAAGGGCGCGTGTCAGGGGGAAGTGGGTGGCCCACCGGATGGGCGGCCCGGTCCATGATCCGTAGGTTGGAAGCAGCTCAGCAGGAGCCCAGCTTCGGACCTCACGGAGGCGGCCATGTCGGCCCGTACGCACCCCCGGCACCACGCACCGGCGGCGGCCGACGGCGGTGATGCCTGCGCGGGGAGCGGCGGTACCCGGCCGGGGAAAGCCGGTACCGGGCCGAGGACCACCGGCGGCCCGGAACGGCGCGAGGCCGTCGGCCCGCGGAGCGCCTGCACCGGCCCGCGGGGAGCCGGAATCGGCCCGTGGGCTGTCGGCACCGGGCTCAGGTGGTGGGCCCTCGTCCCGCCGGTGATCGCCTTCTCCGCGCTCTTCCTGCTCGCCACCGCCGCGGGCCGGGCACAGGCCGCCGACCATTCGCCGGTGGTGTTCCTCGGCTGGATCCAGCTGGCACTGACCGGCCCCTGAACCGGGCGCCACCACCGCCTTGCCGGCCGCCGCGGACGTGCTCCCGCTTCGTGCGGCGACCCCTCAACACCCTGCGCCCGCTGGCTGATTTCATGCGAAGCTGGGGAGCATGAGCGCCGATACACCGCGAAGGATCGTCCTACTCCGCCATGCGAAGGCCGACTGGCCCCAGGTGTCCGACCACGAGCGGCCGCTCGCCGACCGGGGCCGCACCGACGCCCCCGTCGCCGGCCGCAAGCTCGCCGACACCGGCATCCCCTTCGACCTTGCCCTGTGCTCGACCGCCACGAGGACCCGCGAGACCTGGAAGCTCGCCGTCCAGGAGTTGCCCGAGCGGCCCAGGACCGTGTACGAGGAGCGGCTCTACGAGGCCTCGCTCGGAGATCTGCTGGCGCTGCTCAACGAGACCCCGGACGAGGTCACCGATCTGCTGCTCATCGGTCACAACCCAGGGATGCACGCCCTCGCCGACGCCCTCGCGGGGAAGGCGGAGGGCGACACCCTGCAGCGGATGAGCCGCGGCGGCTTCCCGACCGCGGCGTTCGCCGTGGTCGGCTTCTCCGGTTCCTGGAAGTCCGTCGAGCACGGCGTGGGCACGCTCATCGACTACTGGGCCCCGCACGACTGACCGGGGTACGCCGCCGGGAAACGTTCCGGTGCGCACTCGTTGCACCGGGGCCCGTCACTCCTCGCCGGCCACCGGCGCCGACCGTTCCGGGCGGCCCGTACCTGCGGCCGGGGCCGTCCGTCCGCAGGTACCGGTGCGGTGGCACCGGCCGGTCCCGGTCCCCGTCTCAGTCCTCGTGGGCGTCCGCGGCCTCGACCTCTTCGCGGGTGATCCCGAGCAGATACAGCACCGTGTCCAGAAAGGGCACGTTGACGGCCGTGTCGGCGGCCCTGCGCACCACGGGCTTGGCGTTGAAGGCGACGCCGAGCCCGGCCGCGTTCAGCATGTCCAGGTCGTTCGCGCCGTCGCCGATGGCCACGGTCTGGGCGAGCGGCACCCCGGCCTCCGCCGCGAAGCGCCGCAGCAGCCGGGCCTTGCCGGCCCGGTCCACGATCTCGCCGGTGACGCGTCCGGTCAGCCTCCCGTCCACGATCTCCAGGGTGTTGGCCGAGGCGAAGTCGAGGCCCAGACGCTCCTTGAGGTCGTCGGTGACCTGGGTGAACCCGCCCGAGACCACGCCCACTTGGAAGCCCAGCCGCTTCAGCGTACGGATCAGGGTGCGCGCGCCCGGGGTGAGCCGCACCTCCGTGCGCACCTTGTCCACCACCGACGCGTCCAGGCCCGCCAGCAGCGCGACCCGGGCGTGCAGCGACTGCTCGAAGTCCAGCTCCCCCCGCATCGCGGCCGCCGTGACCTCGGCGACCTCCGCCTCACAGCCCGCGTGCGCGGCGAACAGCTCGATGACCTCGTCGGTGATCAGGGTCGAGTCGACGTCCATGACCACAAGGCGCTGCGCCCGGCGGTGCAGTCCGGCCGAGACGACGGCGACATCCACCCCGATCTCCGCCGCCTCGGTCGCCAGTGCGGTGCGCAGCGGTTCGGTCTCGCAGCCCGAGACCGCGAACTCCACGGCGGTGACCGGGTACTTGGCGAGCCGGTGGATACGGTCGATGTTGCCGCCCGTGCCGGTGATCCTGGCCGCTATGGCGGCCGTGGACTCCGCGGTCAGCGGATGCCCGAGCACGGTCACATGCGAACGCCCGCTGCCCCGGGGCCGGTTGTCCCCGAGACCCGAGATGATCTCGGCCTGCAGTCTCAGCGACTCGGCCCAGCTGTGCACGGTGGCCCGCAGTTCGCCCTCGGTGCCGGCGGTCGGCTCGGTGACGAGTGCGCAGAGGGTGATGCGCCCCCGCGTGACGACCTGCTCGATGTCGACCACGTCGACCGAGAAGGCGGCGAGGGTGTCGAAGAGCCCGGCCGTGATACCGGGACGGTCCTTCCCGAAGATCTTCACCAGCAGGGTGGGGACGTCGGGCGTCTGCGGGGGCTGCGATGCGCTCATGGTGCTCCCACCGTATCGGGCACTCCGTGCCGGGCGCCGCCCCGTCCCGCGTACCGGACAGCCCCGCCCCTGCCAGGCTACGTGCAGGTGGCGCCGGGATTGCCGCAGGGCCGACGGGGGCCGAACGGGGGACCCGGAAGGGTGGGATCCCGCACGCCCGGCGGCCCGGTCCCGTCCGCGCCGGGGCGGGAGGGCGGACCTCCTCGCGCCCGGTGCGCGGAGCCGCCCGGCGCCCGTCGCCGTCCACCCCTCGAGCGCCGTACCACCGGCGTGCCGCTCGCGCCGTCCCGTGCGCCGGATCGCCGGTGCGCCAGTCGTCCCCGCGGGTCACCCGCGGCGGGGACCGCCGGGCGGACGGCTTGGCCCGCGGTCCTCCCACGGGGCCGCGCCCGCGGTTGCCTACGGCCCCCCGCCCGGCCCGACCCGTGGCGCCGCCCGAGCGTCCGCAGCCTCGCAGGCCTCGTCGCCCGGAGCCCGTCTGTGCCGGGCCCACGATCCGCCCCGACTTGCCCCCTTCACGCATGATCCGTGGGTGCTCGTGGGTGCATGCCACGCTCCGGACGTTTTTCTCCACCCTCAACGGCGCACGGGCGGACGGGCGGTGGCCGTCTTCACAAGGCCCGACTTTCGGATACGCGACCGTGCCTGGAATAGTTCCCCACGATGTTCGCCATCCCTAGACTCCCGTCGCGGGGGTAGCTCGGGGGACAACTAGTGGGGCATGGAGTGCCGGAACTCGTACTGGAATTGAACGGAAGGACCTGGACCCTCGATCCGTCCAGGTCGTACACCCTGGGGCGGGATCCCCAGGGTGACGTGGTGATCGACGACGCCAGGGTGTCGTGGCGCCACGCCACGATCAGCTGGGGCGGCCGGAGTTGGGCCATCGAGGACCACGGCAGCACCAACGGCACGTATGTGCAGGGCCGGCGCATCCACCACATGGAGCTCGGCCCCGGCTCCGCGGTGCACCTCGGCAACGCCACCGACGGCCCGCGGCTGAGCCTGTCCGGCACCGAAGCCGGCGCGTACAGCGCGCAGGGAGCCGTACCGCAGCAGGCCGCCCAGGCCCAGCCGTCGCCGCAGGCCCCCGCCCAGCAGGGCTGGGCCCAGCAGCAGGCGCCCCAGCCCCAGGCCCAGCAGCAGTGGCAGCAGCCGGCCGCCGCCCAGGTGCCGCACCAGCAGGGCCCGCGCGACCACTACGTCCAGAAGACGCCCGGCGGTGCCGCGGGGGCCCCGCCGGTCCACGGCGACCGCAGCCCCACCACGTTCCACCAGCTGTCCCTGGGCCGTGTGATGCGCATCGGCCGTGCGCTGGAGAACGATCTTGTCGTCTCCGACCTCCAGGTCTCCCGCCACCACGCCGAGTTCCGTGCGACGCCCGACGGCCGTTTCGAGATCCACGACCTCGGTTCGCACAACGGCACGTACGTCAACGGCCAGCCGCTCGCCAAGTCCGGCACCGCGCTCATCGGCCCGAACGACACCGTCGGCGTCGGTCACTCGACGTTCCGGGTCGTCGGCGACCGCCTCGAGGAGTTCGTCGACACCGGTGAGGTCTCCTTCTCCGCCCGCCACCTCACGGTGACGGTCGACGGCGGCAAGCAGATCCTCAAGGACGTCTCCTTCGGCGTCCCGGAGAAGTCCCTCATCGCGGTCATCGGCCCCTCCGGCTCCGGAAAGTCGACCCTGCTCAAGGCGCTCACGGGCTACCGTCCGGCCAACGAGGGCGATGTGCTCTACGACAACCGGAACCTGTACAAGCAGTTCGCCGAGCTGCGCCAGCGCATCGGTCTGGTCCCGCAGGACGACATCCTGCACAAGGAGCTGACCGTCAAGAAGGCGCTCACGTACGCGGCCAAGCTGCGTTTCCCGGCGGACACCACGGCGGTCGAGCGCGAGGCCCGCATCGACGAGGTGCTGCGCGAGCTCAAGCTCGACATCCACAAGGACAAGAAGGTCACCTCCCTCTCCGGTGGCCAGCGCAAGCGCGTCTCCGTCGCCCTGGAGCTCCTGACCAAGCCGTCGCTGATCTTCCTGGACGAGCCGACCTCCGGCCTCGACCCGGGCATGGACCGCGACGTCATGCAACTGCTGCGCGGCCTCGCCGACGACGGCCGCACCGTCCTCGTGGTCACGCACTCGGTGGCCGAGCTGGCGCTGTGCGACAAGCTGCTGGTGATGGCGCCCGGCGGCTCGGTGGCGTACTTCGGCCCGCCGGAGGAGGCACTGAACTTCTTCGGCTACGAGACCTGGGCCGATGTGTTCTCCGCCTTCGAGAACTACCGCGACTACGACTGGGCGGGCCGCTGGAAGGGCTCGCAGCACTTCCAGGTGTACGCCGCGGACATCGACGCCGTCGCCCCGCAGTCGGTGCACATGCCTCCGCCGCAGGCGATGAGGCCGCCGAAGCCGCAGGGCTGGTTCTCCCAGCTCGGCACACTGATGCGGCGCTATGTCTCGGTGGTCTCCTCCGACCGGGGCTTCCTCGCGCTGACGGTGCTCCTGCCCGCCGTCATCGGCGCGGTGAGCCTGCTCATCGATCCGGACAAGGGCCTGCTGCCCAACGGCGTGAACCCGCAGAGCGGGAGGATCATCCCGAACGGCACGGCCACGACCGTGCTGCTGATCCTCGCGGCCGGTGCCTGCTTCTCCGGTGCCGCCAACTCGGTCCGCGAGCTGATCAAGGAACGGGTGATCTACGAGCGGGAGCGGGCGACCGGCCTGTCACGCTCCGCGTACCTGATGTCCAAGGTGATCGTCCTCGGTCTGATCACCGTGTTCCAGGGCGCCCTGGTCGGCGCGATCGGCTTCGCCGCCCGGGAGATCCCCGAGGAGGGGCTGGTCCTCGGCTCGGCCGCGCTGCTGGAACTCTCGCTGCCGATCATGGCGCTCGGTTTCGCCTCGATGATGTTCGGCCTGGTCATCTCGGCGCTGGTGAAGACGGCCGAGAAGGCCATGCCGCTGCTGGTGATGTTCGCGATCGTCCAGATCGTCTTCACCGGCTGCCTGTTCACTCTCAACGGCACCATCGGTGTGAACGAGTTCTCGTACCTGATGCCGTCCCGCTGGGCGGTCGCCGCGGCCGGCGCCACCCTGGACCTCAACAGGATCAGGCCCGACCAGGACGACCCCGGCAACACCGACCCTCTCTGGGACCACGAGATCGGCGCCTGGGGCCTGGACATGGCCGCCCTCCTGGCGCTCGGCGCACTGTGCGGCTTCTTCGTGGCGCGCTTCCTGCGCCGCCACGAGCCGGAGGTCATGCGCAAGTAGCGGACCCCTCCGCCCGGCCTCCGGGCGGTACGGACGACGCCGGAGGGCGGCACCCGCGATCGGGTGCCGCCCTCCGGCACGTGTGTGTCCCTGTCGTCGCGTCCGTCAGTAGGCGCTGTTGACGTTGTCGATCGTGCCGTAGCGGTCGGCCGCGTAGTTGCAGGCGGCGACGATGTTGGCGACCGGGTCGTACTGGTCCTTGGCGGTGCCGGGGACGTGGTAGGCGTCGAAGGTCGGCTTGATGACCTGCAGCAGGCCCTTCGACGGGACGCCGTTGACGGCGTTGATGTCCCAGTTGTTGATCGCGCGCGGGTTGCCGCTGGACTCACGCATCACGTTCTTGTAGATGCCGTGGTAGGTGCCCGGGATGTTGTGCTTCTTCATGATGTCCAGGGCCTCGCGGATCCAGCCGTCCAGGTTGTTCGCGTAGACGGGCTTGCGGGCGGCGGCACGGCTGGCGGCCTGCTCGGCGGCGCGCTTCTTGGCGGCGGCCTCGGCCTTGGCGGCGGCGGCGGCCTTCGCCTTCGCCCGGGCGGCGGCCTGGGCCTTGGCGGCGGCCTTGGCGTTCGCGGCGGCCTGGGCCTTGGCCTGGGCGGCGGCCTTGGCCTGGGCGGCGGTGAAGGCGTTCTGCTCGGCGATGCTGGTCTGCAGCGCGGTGGCCTTCGCGGTGTCGACGGTCGTGGACCAGGCGACCTCGGAGGCCGGCGCGGCCTGCGTCTCCGTGCCGGCGACGGCGTTGCCCGGGACGAGCGAGAACGCGAGGGCGGAGGCGCCAACGGCGGCCACACCGGCAATCGAGAACTTGTGGGTCTTGGACATACGGCGGAAGCCGGGGGTGCGGGACGCGGACATGCGAGACGTACCTCTTCGAATAGCGGGAGTCGCTTCGGCCGGGGCGGCGCAGCGCCTGCTCGGCGGCGACGGACGCAATTCTTAGCGGCCGCAAAATGCTGTGGCAAAGGTGTGACATACGATCCCCGGTAGTGGACCCGGAACCCCCAAAATCGGACAAGTCACTCACCTTGGCCTGCTCACATGTCCTTTATGTATCCACTAGCGCGCTTCGTAAGTGATGTGCGTCCTATGTGCGGGCTCACATCGCGCCACCGTCGCACTCACGATCCGTTGCTCCAGCAATGCACTCAGTGAGTGTCCTGGTCCGGAAGGACGAGATGGGCGTCGCCGAACTCGTGCCAGAGGTAGAGATGCCGTACCGCCTCCGTGTAACTCCTGGTCAGCGCCTCACGTCCGGCGATCGCCGCCAGCATCAGCAGATGCGAGGCCGCCGGTTCGTGCAGGCCCGTCAGCAGGCCCTCCACCGCCCGCACCCCCCGCGCGGGTGTGACGACGAGGTCCGTCCAGCCCGCCGCGGGACGCACCGTCCCGTCCGGACCCGTCGCCGACTCCAGCGCCCGCACCGCCGTCGTCCCGACCGCCACGATCCGCCCGCCCGCACCGGCCCGACGGCGGGCCCGGGCCGCGTTCACCAGCCACGCCGTGGCCGCCGGCACCTCGAACCGCTCCGGGTACGGCGGCTCGTGCGCCTCCGACGAGGCCACCCCCGTGTGCAGTGTGACCGGGGCGAAGAGCACGCCGCGCCGCACCAGCTCCGCCACCAGCGGCTCCGTGAACGGCCGCGCCGCGCTCGGCATCTCCGCCGAGCCCGCCCCGTCCCGCGCGGGCAGCGCGAACACCGTCTGATACGCGGACAGCGGCTGGTCCCGCTCGGTGTACCCGTACCGGATCGGTCTGCCGTACCGCGCCATCAGCCCCGGCACGTCCACCGACACGGCGGCCCACCACAGCCGGGGCGAGCCCTTCACCAGAGGCTCCTGCGGCACGAGCACTCCGCCCCCGGGGAGGCGTATCCGCGCGCCCGCGGGCCCTCCCGCCCGAGGCAGCGTGCTGCCCGTCCCGTCCGGCGACCGCAGCTCCACCGCCCACAGCCCCCCGCCCCCGGCCGCCGTCCCGGAGCGCTCCCGGTCCGCGCGTGTGGAGAAATGGACGACCAGCCGCTCCCCGCCCAGCCGCGCGTTCACAGCCGCCGGAAGCGTCGCGGAGGTGTTCACCACCAGGACGTCCCCGGCCCGCAGCAGCCCGGGCAGCCCGCGGAACGCGTGGTGCGTCACGGCCGTACCCCGCGACACCATCAGCCGCACGTCGTCGCGCCCGTCCCCGCGCTCCTCCGCCGGGACCCGCGCCGACAGCCCGTCCGGCACCCGCAGGGCCTCCAGCACGCTCATCGGCCGGCCACCAGCGCCGGAGCCGCGTACCGCCCGCTCGCCGGCCGCTCGTCCAGTAGCCGCAGGAACCCCGGCACCACCTCGTCGGGCGCCGGCCTCGGGTCGTCGTCGCCCGGTACCGCGGCCGCGTACAGATCCGTTCCCATGTCGCCGGGGTCGACCGCCCACACCCGCAGCGCCGGTTCCTCGACCGCCAGTACCGCCGCCAGCCGGTCGAGAGCCGCCTTCGACGCCCCGTAACCGCCCCACGTTCCGTAGGCCCCGGTCGCCGCGTCGGACGACACCGCGACCACCGCGCCCGGCGCACCGGCCCGCAGCAGCGGCAGCGCCTCCTGCACCAGACCCAGCGCCGCCACCACGTTGGTCTCCAGCGCCGCTCGCAGTCCCTCCAACGGCAGCTCCTCCAGTCGCACCAGGGGCTCCGCGCCCAGCGCGCTGGCGTTGCTCACCAGCAGATCGAGGGAACCGCCCAGCTCACGGGCAGCGGCCACCAGTTCGGCGCGGTGCCGGGCGTCCGTGACGTCCCCGGGCAGAGCCCTCACTCCGGTCCCGTACCGGCGCAGTTCCTCCGCCGACGCCTCCAGGACCGGCGCCGTCCGGGCGTCCAGCACCAGATCCCAGCCGCGCCGCGCGAGCGCGGCCCCCAGTGCGTGCCCGAGCCCCTTCGAGGCTCCCGTGACGATCGCGACAGGCATGACGTCCGTCCCCTCTTACTGTGCGATGCCGTTCCGGACTCAGGCTGTCTCCGCGCCGGGGCCGGCCGCCTCGTCCCCGCGCCCGTACCGGGCAGGGCACTTCGACCTAGGCCCCGGGACCGGGTCCGCCGCCGTCCACAGGCCGATACGCACCGTCACGGCACCCCGGTACGGTGATCCCATGAGCCATCGACCGAGCTCCGGGCTGGCCGCCGTCAGCACCGCCCTGCTGGCCATGAGCAGGCATCTCGAGGTCCGCGACGTCCTCAAGACGATCGTGGCCTCGGCCCGTGAGCTGCTCGACGCGGAGTACGCGGCGCTCGGCGTGCCCGACGACCACGGAGGCTTCGCCCAGTTCGTCGTCGACGGTGTCAGCGACGAGCAGTGGCGGGCGATCGGACCGCTCCCGCGCCAGCACGGCGTCCTCGCCGCGATGCTGAGGGAGGCGAGGACCGAGCGGCTCGCGGACGTACGGAAGGACCCCCGTTTCGAGGGCTGGCCCTCGGCCCACCCGGACATGGCCGACTTCCTGGGCCTGCCCGTCAAGGACGGCGACGAGACGATCGGCGCGCTGTTCCTCGCCAACAAGCGGTGCCCCAAGCCCGACGGGGGCTGCGGGTTCACGGAGGCGGACGAGGAACTGCTGTCGATCCTCGCCCAGCACGCCGCCATCGCCCTCACCAACGCCCGGCTGTACGAGCGCAGCCGCGAACTCACCATCGCCGAGGAGCGCTCCCGGCTCGCGCACGAGCTCCACGACGCCGTCAGCCAGAAGCTGTTCTCCCTCCGGCTGACCGCGCAGGCCGCGGCCCGCCTCGTGGACCGCGACCCGGCGCGGGCCAAGGGCGAGCTGCAGCAGGTGGCCGCGCTCGCCGCGGAGGCCGCGGACGAGCTGCGCGCGGCGGTCGTCGAACTGCGCCCCGCCGCCCTGGACGAGGACGGCCTGGTCGACACGCTCCGCACCCAGGTCCAGGTCCTCGACCGCGCCCACACCGCACACGTCACCTTCGACAGCCGCGGGGTCCGCGCCCTGCCCGCCGCCCAGGAGGAGGCCCTGCTGAGGGTCGCCCAGGAAGCCCTCCACAACGCGCTGCGGCACTCCGGCGCGCCCAGGGTCGCGGTGAGTCTCGCCCGGCGCGGCCAGGGCGCGGTCCTCAGCGTCACCGACGACGGCAGGGGCTTCGAGCCCGCGGCGGTCCGCAGGGCCGGCCGCCACCTCGGCCTGGTCTCCATGCGCGACCGGGCGAGCGGCGTCGGCGGGACGCTCACGGTGGAATCGGCGCCCGGAAAGGGCACCACGGTCGAGATGGAGGTTCCCGGTGGCTGAGAGGGAAAGCGGGAGCGCGGAGCGCCCCGCCGGCGGGGCGCCGGGGGACGGGGGTGCGATCCGCGTGCTGCTCGTGGACGACCACCAGGTGGTCCGCCGCGGTCTGCGCACCTTCCTCGAGGTGCAGGACGACATCGAGGTCGTGGGCGAGGCGGGCGACGGCGACGAGGGGGTCGCCCGCGCCGAGGAACTGCGGCCCGACGTCGTGCTGATGGACGTGCGGATGCCCGGCACCGACGGCATCGAGGCGCTGCGCAAGCTGCGCGCGCTCGACAACACCGCGAAGGTCCTGATCGTGACGAGCTTCACCGAGCGGCGCACGGTCGTCCCCGCACTGCGCGCCGGTGCCTCCGGTTATGTCTACAAGGACGTCGACCCCGACGCGCTGGCCGCGGCGATCCGCTCCGTGCACGCGGGCCACGTGCTGCTCCAGCCGGAGGTGGCGGGAGCGCTCCTGGCCCAGGACGAGCCGGGCGGCGGGCAGGGGAGGGGCACGTCGCTGACCGAGCGGGAGCGGGAGGTGCTCGGGTTGATCGCCGACGGCCGCTCCAACCGGGAGATCGCCCGGGCGCTGGTCCTCTCGGAGAAGACCGTGAAGACGCATGTGTCGAACATCCTGATGAAGCTCGACCTCGCGGACCGCACCCAGGCGGCGCTCTGGGCCGTGCGGCACGGGCTCTCCGGCTGACATCCGGAGCCGATCGGAACGTTTCGGCAGGTCATCCGCAGAGGGAAGCGGACCGGTTCCCTCCGGTGTGAGATTCATACCGTCGTGTGTATGTCGCCCACACGGCGTATCTCCTCGGGCGTCCCGGGCGTTCTCCAGGGCGAGCCGCGGCGGTCCCGCCGCGGTGACGCCTAGGAGGATCCTGAAGTGAAGAACCTGAAGAAGGCCCTCGCCGTCTCCATGGTCGCCGGTGGAATCGTCGCCGCAGGCGCCGGTGTCGCGTCCGCCACCAGCGCGCACGCGGACGGCCACGCCACGCACTCCCCGGGCGTCGGCTCCGGAAACCTGATTCAGGCGCCGGTCCACATCCCGGTCAACGCCGTCGGTAACACGGTCAACGTCATCGGCGCCCTGAACCCGGCCTTCGGCAACGCGGGCGTCAACGGCTGAACGAGCCGTCGGCCCGCTGGCGGCCCGGCAGCACCCAGCGGACCCCGGCCCCGTCCCGGGGTCCGCTGGCGTGCCCGGTGTCGTCGGGCATCCCCACCGGGCCGGGCATCGGTGCGGCCTACGACGACGGCCCGTGCCGTCCGCGCCTGCGGTGCGTCCGTGTGCGGCGCCACTGCCCGACGGACACCCACCACGGACACCATGGGGAACATCTACGACGGACACCTGCGGGAGGCATCCACAGGGCCGCACGACGGCGGCCGCCACCGCGCCCCGACCGCGGAGGCGCGTCCGCCACTCGGCGCGCTGCCCGACCGCGACCGCACACCCCTCGGCGGCGCCTGGCTCGCGAGACGGGACCCCCGCCCCTGCCCGCCGCATACGGCGATCCGTGCCGGATCCGTGCAAGCGACCCGCGCCCGGGGACGACACCCCCCGTGCCCGTCAGAGACCCGCCCGGCGCTCCTGGTCCTCCACGTAGGCGTTGTACGCCGCCACCTGCGCGCGCCGCGCCACGCGCTCCACCGGGCGCAGCGCCGCCCCACGGGCCGCCATCTCCGACGCGCTCATCGCCCCGCCGTGCCCGTTCTCGTACGCCAGCGACAGCAGGAGCCCGATCCGCCGCGCCAGCTCCAGGACGCGCACCGCCCGGGCCGGATAGCCGGGCGCCAGCACCTCGCGGGCCGCCTTCGCCTCGGCCCGCGCCCGGTACGCGTCCAGCGCCGCCTCGGCAGCCGGCCCGGAAGCCGCCACGTCCAGCCGCGACAGCACCTCCGTGGCCTCCCGCAGCCCCTCCGCGAGTTCGCGCTCCGCCTCGCCGAGGGAGGGCACGTCGGCGGGCGGGGCCTCCCGCACCGGCAGACAGTGCCAGACCACTTCGACGTGCACATCGCCGTCCGGCCCCGCTTCGTGCACCTCGGGCACCAGGCCGTAGGCGACACCGTGGCAGACGACCGCTTCCGCCGCCTCCAGCGCCCGCGCGTTGAACTCCGGCGGCCCGCTCAGGCCCAGCGGATGCCCCGGTGCGGGCAGGGCGACCCGGAACCCCCGCGCCCCGGCCGTACGCAGTCGTCCCAGCCCCAGCGTGAGCCCGACCGGTCCGTTCTCGCCGGGGAGTCCTTCCAGGCGATGCACCGCGTCGTCCCCGACAATCGCGGTCACTGCGTCATCGGGTGATACAAGTCCGGCCAGAAGGGCATTTCCCCAAGCGGCCAGGCGTCCTGAGCGTGGTTCCGAGAGCATGGACCCAGCCTAGGTACCGGACCCGGGGCGGGAGCACAGGGCGGGTGGCGTAGGTTTACCTGGGGAGCCGCGCCCACTGGCGCGCAGGGCCCGAGACTCGACGACTGCATGGGGAGACAACGCGCTCATGAGCGATGTACTGGAGCTGGTGGACGTATCCGTGGTCCGCGACGGACGTGCTCTGGTGGACGACGTCTCCTGGTCGGTCAAGGAGGGCGAGCGCTGGGTGATCCTCGGCCCGAACGGCGCCGGCAAGACCACTCTCCTCAACATCGCCTCCAGCTACCTGTTCCCCACCACCGGCACCGCCACCGTCCTCGGCGACCGGCTCGGCGGGGTCGACGTCTTCGAGCTCCGCCCCCGCATCGGCATGGCCGGCATCGCCATGGCCGAGAAGCTGCCCAAGCGCCAGACGGTCCTGCAGACCGTCCTCACCGCCGCCTACGGCATGACCGCCACCTGGCACGAGGACTACGACGCCGTCGACGAGCAGCGCGCCCGCGCCTTCCTCGACCGCCTCGGCATGTCCGAGTACCTGGAGCGCAAGTTCGGCACCCTCTCCGAGGGCGAGCGCAAGCGCACCCTCATCGCCCGCGCGATGATGACCGACCCGGAACTGCTCCTCCTCGACGAGCCCGCCGCCGGCCTCGACCTCGGCGGCCGCGAGGACCTGGTGCGCCGCCTCGGCCGGCTCGCCCGCGATCCGTTCGCACCCTCCATGATCATGGTGACCCACCACGTCGAGGAGATCGCACCCGGCTTCACCCACGTCCTGATGATCCGTCAGGGCAAGGTGCTCGCCGCGGGCCCGATGGAGACTGAGCTCACCTCCCGAAACCTCTCCCTCTGCTTCGGTCTCCCGCTCGTCGTCGAGCGCAACGGCGAGCGCTGGACGGCCCAGGGCCTGCCGCTCGCCTGACCGCCGCCGCTTCGCGGTCGCGCCCTGTCGGGGCGGCGTTCGCCGCCCTACCATGCCCTTGTGGACATCGACGCATGGGTGTGGTGGCTCGTCGCAGCGGTCGGCCTGGGGATTCCCCTCGTGATCACCGCCATGCCCGAACTCGGCATGCTCTCCGTCGGCGCGGTCGCCGGAGCCGTCACCGCGGGCCTCGGGTTCGGCGTGGTCGCGCAAGTGGTGGTGTTCGCCGCCGTCTCGGTCGCGCTCATTGCCGTCGTACGCCCCATCGCGGCGCGTCACGGCGCTCAGCGACCCCGACTCGCCACCGGAATCGACGCCCTGAGAGGCCGTCAGGCCGTCGTGCTGGAGCGGATCGACGGCGACGGCGGCCGCATCAAGCTCGCCGGCGAGATCTGGTCGGCCCGGGCCCTCGACGCCTCCCGGGTCTTCGAACCGGGGGAGCAGGTGGACGTGGTCGAGATCGACGGCGCGACGGCCGTGGTGATGTGACATACGGGTGACGGTTCGACATGATCATGTGACGGAACCTCACCCACGACCGGCCGCGGTCTGGGAAACTCGATCATCAGAGACTCATCCGGCAGCGAAGGGCACGGGAAGCACGATGCCATCGATCATCATCGTTCTGGTCATTCTGGTGGTGCTGGTCTTCATCGCCCTGATCAAGACGATCCAGGTCATCCCGCAGGCAAGTGCCGCCATCGTGGAGCGGTTCGGCCGCTACACGCGCACGCTGAACGCCGGGCTGAACATCGTCGTCCCGTTCATCGACTCGATCCGCAACCGGATCGACCTCCGCGAGCAGGTCGTCCCCTTCCCGCCCCAGCCGGTGATCACCCAGGACAACCTCGTCGTCAACATCGACACCGTCATCTACTACCAGGTGACCGACGCCCGCGCCGCGACCTACGAAGTGGCCAGCTACATCCAGGCGATCGAGCAGCTCACCGTCACCACCCTCCGCAACATCATCGGCGGCATGGACCTCGAGCGCACCCTCACCTCCCGCGAGGAGATCAACGCCGCCCTCCGCGGCGTCCTCGACGAGGCCACCGGCAAATGGGGCATCCGCGTCAACCGCGTCGAACTCAAGGCCATCGAGCCGCCGACATCCATCCAGGACTCGATGGAGAAGCAGATGCGCGCCGACCGCGACAAGCGAGCCGCCATCCTCACCGCCGAGGGCATCCGCCAGTCCCAGATCCTCACCGCCGAGGGCGAGAAGCAGTCCGCCATCCTCCGCGCCGAGGGCGAGGCCAAGGCCGCGGCCCTGCGCGCCGAGGGCGAGGCCCAGGCGATCCGCACGGTCTTCGAGTCCATCCACGCCGGCGACCCCGACCAGAAGCTGCTCTCGTACCAGTACCTCCAGATGCTCCCGAAGATCGCCGAGGGCGACGCCAACAAGCTCTGGATCGTGCCCAGCGAGATCGGCGACGCGCTCAAGGGCCTTTCCGGCGCCATCGGCAGCTTCGGCGGACCCCTGTCCGGCAACGGAGGCAACGGCGGCAGCGGGAACAGCGGAGGGAACTCCGGAATCCCCCGCCAGAGCGGCGGCACGGAGCGACGTGAGCAGCCCCCGATCGACTGACACCACCCCCGGTCGTGCATGATCGGTGCGGCCCCTCGACCTCGACGGCGGGGAGGACGCACTGATCATGTGAGGAGATGGCCTTGTCCGTCTGGGAAGCAGTCGCGATCTTCGTGGCCGGCACGGCAGCGGGCACGATCAACACGATCGTCGGCTCGGGAACCCTCATCACCTTCCCGGTCCTGCTGGCCACCGGACTCCCGCCCGTCACCGCGACCGTCTCGAACGCCCTCGGCCTGATACCGGGGTCGATCAGCGGAGCCATCGGCTACCGCGCCGAACTCACCGGCCAGAAGCGCCGTATCGTCCGTCTGGGCCTCGCCGCCCTCATCGGCGGCCTCGCCGGCGCGATGCTCCTGCTCCTGCTGCCGCCGACGGCCTTCGAGACCATCGTCCCGGTCCTCGTGGCGCTCGCCCTCGTCCTCGTCGTCCTCCAACCCCGGATCTCCGCCGCCGTCCAGCGCCGCCGCGAGCGCCGCGGCACCGGCGCACCGCACCCCGACGGAGGACCGGTCCTCTTCACGGCCCTGATGCTCGCCAGCGTCTACGGCGGCTACTTCACCGCGGCCCAGGGGATCATCTACCTCTCCGTCATGGGCATGCTGCTCGGCGACAGCCTGCAGCGGCTCAACGCCACGAAGAACGTGCTCGCCGCGATCGTCAACACCGTGGCCGCGTTGTTCTTCCTCTTCGTCGCGCACTTCGACTGGACCGCCGTCCTGCTCATCGCGGTCGGCTCCGCCATCGGCGGCCAGATCGGCGCCAGGATCGGCCGCAGGCTCTCACCCGTGGTGCTGCGGACCTTCATCGTGCTCGTGGGATCGGCCGCCATCGTCCAGCTCGTCCTGCGGTGACGGCTCCTCCCGCGCCGACGGCACACGGAAGCCCGCCCCACGAGGGAGCGGGCCTGCGCGTACATCCACGACTCACCCCGGACCGCGGGGCAGGTGCCGGCACTCGCCGGTTCAGGCCGCCGACCGCACAGCGTGCCGATCACCCGCGTGCCCGTTGCCGTGCTGCCCTAGCCACTCCGGCAGCGACGACCGCTCACCCACCCGCAGCGCGAGCAGCATCGCGTCCGCCGGCGTCGGCACGAACGGCTCGTGCAGCAGGGGCATCCCGGCCTGCTCCGGCGTACGGTCCGCCTTGCGGTGATTGTCCTCCGCGCACGACGCGACCGTGTTCAGCCAACTGTCCGCACCGCCCTGCGACCGCGGCACCACATGGTCCACGGTCGTCGCCCGCTTCCCGCAGTAGGCGCACCGGTGCTGGTCCCGCACCAGCACACCCCGTCTCGACCACGGCGCCTGTCTTCGGAACGGCACCCGTACGTATCTGCAGAGCCTGATCACCCGCGGCACCGGTAGTTCCACCGCGGCCGCACGCACACGGAGCGCGGGGTGGGCCTGCTCGACCACGGCCTTGTCCTGCAGCACCAGCACCACCGCACGGTTGAGCGTCACCGTCGAAAGCGGCTCGAAGCTCGCATTCAGTACCAGCGTGTCCCGCATTGTGCCCCACCTCCCGTGTGCCGGCCCGGCCCTAGTGGCGGGCTCTGGGCTGGGATCAACTCTGGCCGGGCACGCCGCGATGGACAACGCAATATCCGCGCAAACGAAAGATGCCCGCTCCTGATCTCTCCAAGACCAGGAGCGGGCAAACAACAGGCGAACGCTGGTGGAGCTAGCCGCGGTTCTCGTACTCGCCGATCAGCTGAGCCCGCGCCAGCGTGTGGAACCGCAGATTGAAGCCCACGACGGCGGGGGACACGTCGTCACCCGGGCCCAGCTTCTCGGAGTCCACCGCGTACACGGTGAACACATAGCGGTGCGGACCGTCGCCGGGCGGCGGCGCGGCGCCGCCGAAGTCCTTCGTCCCGTAGTCGTTGCGGACGTGGAGGGCCCCCTCCGGCAGACCCTCGAACTTCCCGCCGCCCGCACCGGCCGGCAGCTCGGTCACCGACGCCGGGATGTCGAACAGCACCCAGTGCCAGAACCCGCTGCCCGTCGGCGCATCGGGGTCGAAGCACGTCACGGCGAAGCTCTTCGTCCCCGCCGGAAAGCCCTCCCACCGCAGCTGCGGGGACGAGTTGCCCGCCGAGCGGACCTGGGCGTCATGCAGGACGCCGCCGTCCTCGACGTCGGTACTCGTCACGATGAACGACGGCACCTGCGGATGGAAGTCATGAGGCAGCGGAGCCCTCTTCGCCTCGGACACGTCTGAACCTCCGTAATCGGGAGTGCCGCGCTTACGCTCGCGCGCTTACGCCAACGAGCCTAGAGCCCTACAGCCAGTTACGACGGCCGCCGACCTCAGCGAGCCACTGGTTGAGGTACGCGGCGTAGTCCGTCCCCTGGAAGTCGTGCAGGTCCACCGTGAACGCCCGGTACGAGTCACTGCCCTCGCTGAACAGCCCCGGCTTCTTGTCCATCTCCAGGACCACGTCCATCTCGCGGTCGTCGGCGACGAACGTGACCTCGACCTGGTTCAGCCCCCGGTACTGCTGCGGCGCGAAGAACTCGATCTCCTGGTAGAAGGGCAGCCGCTGGCGCGTCCCGCGGATGTGTCCGCGCTCCATGTCCGCGCTCTTGAAACGGAAACCCAGCTGGATGAACGCGTCCAGGACCGCCTGCTGCGCGGGCAGCGGGTGCACGTTGATCGGGTCCAGGTCGCCCGAGTCCACGGCGCGCGCGATCTCCAGCTCGGTCGTCACACCGATGTCCATGCCGCGCAGTCGCTGTCCGGCGATCGTCGTGACCGGGGTCTCCCACGGGATCTCCAGCCCGAACGGCACCACGTGCACCGCGCCGGCCTGTACCTCGAAGGCGCCCCCGAGCCGCTGCTTGACGAACTCGATGTCCTGCTTGACCTCCTGGTCGCCGCCCTCGACCTCGACCCGCGCCTGCAGCCCGACGGACAGCCCCTCGATCTGCTGGTTGACCGAACCGCCCTGGACGCGCACCTCGCCCTGGACGACTCCGCCGGGCACGACGTTGTCCTCGGTGAGCACCGTCTCGACCGACGCCCCGCCGGCCCCGAGGCTCGCGAGCAGCTTCTTGAAGCCCATGTTCCATCCCTCCTGTGTACTGACCTCTACATACGCGCGACGACGGTAGCCGGTTCCCCGGACGGGACGAGTACCCTCGTACGGCATGATCGAGAGCCCCGACCGTACGCCGCTGCCCCGGGACTTCTTCGACCGGCCCGTCCTGGAGGCCGCGCCCGACCTCCGTGGCCGGACGCTGGAGCGCCGCACCGAGGACGGTCCCATCGAGTTCCGGCTCACCGAGGTGGAGGCCTGCGCGGGGGAGGCCGACCCCGGCTCGCACGCCTTCCGCGGCCGCACCGCCGCAACGGGGCCATGCCCGGGCCGCCCGGACACGCGTACGTCACGAGGCGGTCGGCATGAACGTTGATCTCCTCGCCCATCCTGCCGAAGAGGTCGCCCCCAGGCTCCTCGAGAGCGTTCTCACCTGCAAGACCCCCGAGGGAACCGTGAGCATCGCCATCACGGAGACCGAGGCGTACTCCGGTACGGCCGACCCGGCTTCCCACGCCTACCGGGGCCGGACACCCCGCAACGCCGTCATGTTCGGACCCGCAGGACACCTGTACGTGTACCGGTCCCACGGTCTCCACTGGTGCGCCAACGTCGTCACCGGGACGGAGGGCATCGCCTCGGCTGTGCTCGTCCGGGCAGGCAGGGTGATCGAGGGGGAAGACCTGGCACGCGAGCGACGCGGGGAGAGGGTCGAGAGTCCACGTCTTGCCCGAGGCCCGGGGAACTTCTGCCAGGCACTCGGCATCTCGGGAGAGCACAACGGCGCAGACCTCCTGACAGGTACCTCGGTCGTGTTGTCCGAGGGTGAGCCGGTACCCGCCGCGCTCATCCGGGTTGGTCCTCGGGTGGGCGTGAGCAAGGCCCACGACTGGCAACACCGGTTCTACCTCGCCGGTGATCCGACGGTCTCGGCCTACCGGCTGAGCCCGAGGGCGAGACCCTCCGCCGGTGCCTGAGCCGCTCTGCGCCTCGCTCACGACCCCGGTGGCGATTGCCTGCCCGGAAGGCTTCAAGTCCTTCCGCCTCCTGCGGTACGAGGTACTGGGGGCAGGGCCTCCAGCCGCCACGCTCCCCACCGGAAGCCCCGGAGCATCGCCCGCGACTCTTCACCGTCCAGGAGCACCACCGGCCTCGCGAAGAACGCTCTCGGGGATCTCCACCAGCCTTTCCCCCTGCGTGGGCGTGCACGTGTCGGACACGTCGCCCTGCACCACGATGGAGCCGGAAGCGTGCGGTAGCCGCTGCTCGACCCACTCGCAGACCCGCATGACGACGGATCCGCACGTAGTCGATGCGGCCTCTTGGCTCAGCAGCCTCCGCGCAGGCGCGATCCGAGTGGGCGAGGAACTCGCCTGAGAACGCCGACTTTCAGCCCGCAGTAGCAGGGAACTGGCCAAAGGACCGGCTCGGCTGGCGACGGCCCTCGGTACCGACCGGAGCCTCGACGGCGCGAACGTCTGCTCCGACGCGAACGGCGCCCCCGCGCCGCTCACCGTCCTCCCGGCCACCCCGCCCGTCATCGACCAGGTACGGAGCGGGCCGCCCACCGCTGTCCGCGGGGACGGAGCCACTCGTCCCTGGCACTACCGGCTCGACGGCGACCCCGACAGCGAGTCCGTACCGGCCCCACTCACCACGCCGTAGGGCAACTTGACTCGGCGTCGCAAGACGCCTAACGTAGCCCGAGCCGCATGAGCAGGGACTGCTGTTCTACAGCCCCGGAGCGGCCATCCACTACCTACGACAAACCCAAGCGGGTGCGGTTTCGGCATGCCGAAATTCGCCTCGATCGCCTCGATTATGAGTCGCCGGGAGAATCGGCTAGCGTAGTGACCACGCCGAAAGGCAGCCGAAAGGCGAAAGGCCCTCCAACGGCCACCGGAAATGAATTCCGAACCGGGAACGGAACGGAAATCGGATCTG
>NZ_JASHLT010000046.1:0-68197 GCF_030056615.1 Streptomyces sp. HNM0645
CCCGGCAGCCGTCCCGGAAGCCGTCCTGGCCCTCCGCCCGGAAGAACGACGGGTCCTGGCGCACCTCGTCCGGCAGGTCCGTGACGTCCGGCAGGCCCAGCTCCTCGCCCTGGTAGACGTAGACGGACCCCGGCAGGGCCAGCATCAGCAGCGTGGCCGCGCGGGCCCGGCGCAGGCCGAGCTCGCGGTCGCCCTGCTCGCGCAGCTGGGTGCCGAGGCCCGGCGGGTTGCCGAAGCGGGTGGCGTGCCGGGTGACGTCGTGGTTGGACAGCACCCAGGTCGTGGGTGCGCCGACCGGCCGCATCGCGGCGAGCGAGCCGTCGATGACCTCGCGCAGCTCCTTCGCGTCCCAGTTGGTGGTGAGGTACTGGAAGTTGAAGGCCTGGTGCATCTCGTCGGGGCGTACGTACAGCGCGGTGCGCTCCACGGTCGGGGTCCACGCCTCGGCGACGAGGACGCGCTCGCCCTCGTACTCGTCGAGGATCCGCCGCCAGGAGCGGTAGATCTCGTGCACGCCGTCCTGGTCGAAGAACGGCATGACATCGTTTCCGAGCAGCTTCAGCTGCTCTCCGGAGCCGATGTCGGGCAGGCCGGGTGCCTTGACCAGGCCGTGGGCGACGTCGACGCGGAAGCCGTCGGCACCCAGGTCCAGCCAGAAGCGGAGGATGGAGCGGAACTCGTCCTGGACGGCCGGGTGCTCCCAGTTGAAGTCCGGCTGCTCGGGGGCGAAGAGGTGCAGGTACCACTCGCCCGGCGAGCCGTCCGGGTTCACCGTCCGCGTCCAGGCCGGCCCGCCGAAGATCGACTCCCAGTCGTTGGGCGGCAGTTCGCCGTCCTGGCCCTTGCCCGGCCGGAAGTGGAAGCGCTCGCGCAGCCGGGACCGGGGGCCCTCGCGCAGCGCCTGCCGGAACCAGTCGTGCTGGTCGGAGCAGTGGTTGGGCACGAGGTCGACGATGATCCGCAGATCCAGGGCGTGGGCGCTGCGGATCAGCGCGTCGGCGTCGTGGAGCGTGCCGAACATCGGGTCGATGGCACGGTAGTCGGCGACGTCGTAGCCCGCGTCGGCCTGTGGGGAGGCGTAGAACGGGCTGAGCCAGACCGCGTCGACGCCGAGCTCCTTGAGGTACGGGAGCCGACTGCGTATCCCGGCGAGATCGCCCATGCCGTCGCCGTTGCCGTCGGCGAAGCTGCGCGGATAGACCTGGTAGATCACCGCGTCCCGCCACCATGGCGCTGGCTCGGCACGGTGGCCGGACGTCGTCGCGGTGGCGGGGGCAGCGAGGTGCTGGGTCATTTCATCCCTGGGATGGTGGTGGTTGGGGGGAACGTACGGCACGTGCGGGTCAGCCCTTGACGGCGCCCGCCGAAACGCCCGTGACCAGATGACGCTGTGCGAAGAGGAAGACGATCGCGGCCGGGATGGCGATGAGTACGGAGGCCGCGGTCATCGGACCCCACTGGGCGCCGTACTGGTTGACGAACTTCTGCAGGCCCCCGGCGAGGGTCAGGTTCTCGTCCCCGACCATGAAGGCGGAGGCGTAGGCCACCTCGCCCCAGGCGGTGATGAACGAGTAGAAGGCCGTCACCGCGATGCCGGGGCGGGCCAGCGGCAGGATCAGCCGCCAGAAGGTGCCGAACGGGGTGAGTCCGTCGACCTGGCCCGACTCGTCGATCTCGCGCGGGATGGTGTCGAAGAAGCCCTTCATCATCCAGGCGCAGAAGGGCACCGCGATCGTGAGGTAGGTGATGACGAGACCGGCCGGCTCGTTGAGCAGGCCCAGGCCCGACATGATGTTGTAGATCGGCACGATCAGGACCGCGACCGGGAACATCTGGGTGATCAGCAGCGTCCACATCAGGCCCCGCTTGCCGGGGAAGCGGAAGCGGCTGACGGCGTAACCGGTGGTGGCGGCCACGAAGACGCCGAGGACCGTGGTGAGGCCGGCGACGAGGAGCGAGTTGCCGAACCAGGTCAGGAACTCGGTGTCCGCCAGCAGATTCGTGTAGTTCTCGAGCGTCGTCTCCTTGACGAAGTCCGTGGTGGTCGCGTAGCTCGCCGGCTTCAGCGAGGTCAGCAGTACCCACAGCACCGGGAAGACGGCGATCACGGAGGCGACGAGCAGCGTGAGGTGCAGCGCGGCCGAGGCCGACGGCGTGCGGCGGCCGCGCACCGGGGCATTCGCCGGGACGTTGGTCGTGGTCACCAGGTTTCTCCCTGCTTTCGGAGGACGCGCTGGTAGACAGCGGCGAAGACCATCAGGAGGACGAGGATCAGCACGCCCCAGGTGGAGGACTGGGCGAAGTCGCGGGGACTGATCTCGAACGAGAACTTGTACGCCTGGGTGACCAGGATCTGCGTGGCCTCTCCGGGACCGCCCCGGGTGAGCAGGAAGATCACCGGGAACATGTTGAAGGTCCAGATGGTGCTCAGCAGGACGACGGTGGTGGACACCGACCGCAGCCCGGGCATGGTGATGTTGCGGAACCGCTGCCAGGCGTTGGCGCCGTCCATCTCGGCGGCCTCGTACAGCTCGCCGGGGATGGACTGCAGTCCGCCGAGCAGGGCGACCATCATGAACGGGACACCGAGCCAGACGTTCACGGCGATCACCGAGAACTTGGCCCAGGTCGGGTCGTTCAGCCACGGCACGGCGTCGATGCCGCCGCCCGCGAGGAGCTTGTTGAGCAGGCCGTTGTCCTCGTTGTAGAGGAATCGCCAGGCGAAGACGGAGACGAAGCCGGGCACGGCCCACGGCAGGATCAGCATCATCCGGTAGAACGACCGGCCGGCGATCCTGCGGTTGAGGATGTTGGCGAGGGCGAGGCCCAGTCCGAAGGTGACGGCCACGCAGGAGACCGTCCACACCAGCGTCCACCCGAGGGTGTCCAGGAACTGGCTCCCGGTGAGCGCGTCGGTGTAGTTGTCGAGTCCCACGAATTCGTACGTCGCGGGGAGGTGGTTCACCCCGATCGACCGCTCGACGTTCCGCTCGTCGGCGTTCGTCAGCGACAGGTAGACGCCGCGGACGAGCGGATAGCCGATGATCACCCCGATCACGATCACCACGGGGGCGACCATGGTCCAGGCGTACCAGTGCGTGGAGAGGGCGCGGCGGAGCTTGCCGGGCGCGCCTGCGGTGTCGCGGCGACGGCCGCGGGCCCTCCCGGGCTCCGCGGCCTGCGCCACCGACTGGCCGCTGGTGTGGACAGCCATCAGTCGGTCTTCCTCTTCCCTTACTTCCAGTCCTTCAGGAGCTTGCGGTAGGCGTCGCCCGTCGCCTTGGCTCCCTTCTCCGGGGTGGTCTGGCCGGTGAGGACCTTGGTGTACTCGGTCACGAGCGGGGCGAAGAGGCTGCCGCCCTCGGGGATCCAGGGGCGCTCGACGGCCTTGTCGACGACCGGCTTGAAGAAGGCGACCATCTCGTTGCCGGAGACGGTGGGCTTGTCGTAGACCGAGGTGCGGGTCGGCAGGAGGCTGAGCTCCTTGGCGACCGTGGTCTGGGACTCGACCGAGGTCATGTACTCGACGAAGGCGTAGGAGGCCTCGAGGTTCTTGGAACCGGCGTAGACGGCGAGGTTGTGGCCGCCCTGCGGGGCACCCTGGCCGTCGGAGCCCGCCGGGACCGGGACGATGCCGAGGTTGGCCTTGTCCTTGAACTCCTTGCCGCCGTACGTGTCGGTGACCGCCCACGGGCCGTTGATCATCATGGCGACCTTGCCTTCCTTGAAGGCGGTCTGCATGTTGTTCCAGCCGTCAGTGGCGTCGGTCTTCGCGGCGCCGGAGTCGACGAGGTCCTTGACCACCTTCATGGCCTTGACGCCGGCCGGGTTGTCGACGGTGATCTGCTTCTTCTCGGCGTCGACGAGGTTGCCGCCCTCGCCGTAGAGGAAGGACAGGAACCAGTACGCGTCGTCGCCGCGCAGGTAGAGGCCGGTCTTGCCGGTCTTGTCCTTGATCTTCTTGGAGACGGTCTTCAGCTCGGCGATCGAGGACGGCGGCTGGACGCCGGCCTCCTGGAAGATCTTCTTGTTGTAGAAGATGCCCATGGAGTCGATGACCTGCGGCACGGCGTAGGTCTTGTCGTTGTACTTCGTGGAGGCTGCGGCCTGGGGCAGGAAGTCCTTGTCCTCCTTGAGGGCGGAGGTGCCGTCCAGCGGGGCGAGGTAGCCGAGGTCGGCGAACTCGGGGGTCCAGGCCACCTCGGAGCGGATCACGTCGGGGGCGCCGGAGCCGGACTGGGCGGCGTTCTTGAACTTGTTCTGCGCCTCGCCGAAGGGCACGTTCACATAGTTGATCTTGACATCGGGGTGCAGCTTGGTGAAGCCCTCGGCGAGCTTCTTGAAGACCTTGTCCTCACTGCCGACGGTCGACGTGTCCCACCAGGTGACCGTGCCCGACAGCTTGCCGGAGGCGCTCTTGCCGCTCTCGGCGTCGTCCCCGCCGCACGCGGTCGCCGTGAGCGCCAGGCTCGCGACCAGAGCGGTGGCCGCTATGCCACGTCGCATGTGAACTCCTTCAACCTGGGCCGCTCCATCACGGCGCCGATTCGGTCAGGAACGTAACAAGGTTGAAAGAAGACCGAAAGACCTTGCGAGATATTTCCGCAAGCGGCTGCGATCGTTACACCCGCGTGTCCTCACGGTTGCCGTTGTGCACCTTGCCAACTGCCACTAACCCCGCCCCCGCGCTTCCGTGCGCCCGCGTAATCGCTTCCGCAAGAGATTGCAGCGCTGTTACCTTCGACATAGGTCGGCGTTGAGCCGGAAGGTCCGGAAGATCCAGTAGATCCGAAACATCCGAAGGATCGAGCGGATCCAGAGCATCCGAAACACCCGGAACATCTGCAACACCCGGAACGCCCGGAAAATCAAGAGACAGGTATCCGAAGGAGCGCCCATGACGCAGGAGCTCGACACCACCATCACGCCGCAGGTCAGCACGGTCGCCCCGACCAGGCGTCCCGGCCGGGCCGGTGACTGGTGGCGGGACGCCGTGATCTACCAGGTGTACGTCCGCTCCTTCGCCGACAGCGACGGCGACGGCGTCGGCGACCTGCGCGGCATCCGCGACCGGCTCCCCCACCTCGCGGGACTCGGCGTGGACGCGGTCTGGCTGACCCCCTTCTACGCCTCGCCCCAGGCGGACGGCGGCTACGACGTCTCCGACTACCGCGCCGTCGATCCGCTCTTCGGCGCCCTCGACGACGCGGACGACCTGGTCCGGGAGGCCCACCGGCTGGGGCTGCGGGTGATCGTCGACATCGTCCCGAACCACACCTCGGACCAGCACCCGTGGTTCCGCTCCGCGCTGTCGGGCGGCCCGGAGCGCGCGTACTACCACTTCCGGCCCGGCAGGGGCGCGCACGGCGAACTGCCGCCCAACGACTGGGAGTCGGTCTTCGGCGGCCCGGCCTGGACCCGGACGGCGGACCCGGACGGCCCCGGGGGCAGCTCCCGGCCGGAGACCGGGGGAGAGTGGTACCTGCACCTCTTCGCCCCCGAGCAGCCCGATCTGAACTGGGAGCACCCCGAGGTGCGCGAGGAGTTCGACGCGGTGCTGCGCTTCTGGCTGGACCTGGGCGTCGACGGCTTCCGGATCGACGTCGCCCACGGGATGGTCAAGGCGGCAGGGCTGCCCGACATCGGGGCCCGGGAGCAGGCCAAGATGATCGGCGCGCAGGTGCTGCCCTTCTTCGACCAGGACGGCGTCCACGAGATCCACCGCTCCTGGCGGCGGCTGCTGGACGGCTACGGCGGCGAGCGCATCGGCGTGGCCGAGGCCTGGGCGCCGAGCCCGGAGCGGCTCGCTCTCTACGTACGCCCCGACGAGATGCACCAGGCGTTCAACTTCCAGTTCCTGCGCTGCCCCTGGGACCCGGAGCGGATGCGGGAGGTCGTCGAGGCCTCGCTGGCGGCGACCGCGTCCGTCGGCGCACCCACGACCTGGGTGCTGTCCAACCACGACGTCACCCGGCACACCACGCGCTACGGCGGGGGCCCGGTGGGCCTGCGCCGGGCCCGCGCGGCCACGCTGCTGATGCTGGCCCTGCCGGGGTCCGTCTACGTCTACCAGGGCGAGGAGCTGGGCCTGCCGGACGTCACGGACCTGCCGGACGAGGTGCGCCAGGACCCGTCGTTCTTCCGGGCGGAGGGCCAGGACGGCTTCCGGGACGGCTGCCGGGTGCCGATCCCCTGGACCCGCGAGGGCTCCTCGTACGGCTTCGGCAGCGGCGGGAGCTGGCTCCCGCAGCCGGCCGACTGGGCCGAGCTGAGCGTGGAGGCGCAGACCGGGGTGCCCGGCTCCACCCTGGAGCTGTACCGGGCGGCCCTCGCGGTGCGCCGCGAGCACCCGGGCCTCGGCGCGGGCGAAGCGGTGACCTGGCTCGACGCACCCGACGGAGTGCTGGCCTTCGCCCGTGACGGGTTCGTCTGCACGACGAACACCCGCGGCACGGACGTGGGGCTCCCCGCCCCGGGGAGTCCGCTGCTGGCCTCCGCGACCCCCGAGTTCAGCGGCGGGACGGTCCGGCTTCCCGCCGACTCGACCGTCTGGTGGGCAATCTGACATGCGACCGGTACAGTCCAATCCCATGACCGCACGGCTTGCCGACATCGCAGCCCAGGCGGGGGTCAGCGAGGCGACGGTCAGCCGGGTGCTGAACGGCAAGCCAGGCGTTGCCTCGACCACCCGCGAATCAGTGCTCGCCGCACTCGACGTCCTCGGCTACGAGCGCCCGGTGAAGCTGCGCCGCCGCAGCGCCGGGCTCGTCGGGCTCATCACGCCCGAGTTGGAGAACCCCATATTCCCGGCCCTGGCCCAGGTCATCGGACAGGCGCTGACCCGCCAGGGCTACACCCCCGTGCTGGCCACCCAGACCCCCGGCGGCTCCACCGAGGACGAACTCACCGAAATGCTGGTGGACCGGGGCGTATCGGGCATCATCTTCGTGTCCGGGCTGCACGCCGACACCACGGCCGACATGCAGCGCTACGAGAAGCTGCGCGCTCAGGGCGTCCCCTTCGTCCTCGTCGACGGCTTCTCCCCGCAGGTGCGGGCCCCCTTCATCTCACCGGACGACCGTGCCGCGATGCAGCTGGCCGTGACCCATCTCGTCTCCCTCGGCCACACCCGTATCGGACTGGCCCTCGGACCACGCCGCTTCGTGCCGGTCCTGCGGAAGATAGAGGGCTTCGTCAAGGCGGTCCACGACCAGCTCGGCCTGAGCGAGCAGCAGATCGAGTCGGAGCTGATCCAGCACTCCCTCTACACCCTGGAGGGCGGCCAGGCCGCGGCGTCCGCACTGATGGACCGCGGCTGCACGGCCGTGGTGTGCGCGAGCGACATGATGGCGCTCGGCGCGATCCGGGCAGCGCGGCAGCGCGGGCTCGAGGTGCCCGACGACATCTCGGTGGTCGGCTTCGACGACTCCCCGCTCATCGCCTTCACCGATCCGCCGCTGACGACGGTCCGCAAGCCCGTCCCCGCCATGGGGCAGGCGGCGGTCCGCACGCTGCTGGAGGAGATCGGCGGAACGCCCGCACCCCACAGCGAGTTCGTCTTCATGCCGGAACTGGTGGTACGCGGCTCGACCGCGGCGGGCCCTTTGCACGGTTCGCCCTGATCCGCCCCACCCGGTCGGCGGGCCTCTCGGCCGGACTCCCGAATTCCGCGACATACCAGGGGAACACGGGGGATCCGACTAGTCCTCAGGAGGTACCGGGGGCCCTCCCGAACCCGACCGAAGGATGATCGGAGCGGGCGCACCCATCTGGCAGACTCTCGTCCCATGGGTGAAGCGACCGTGAAGACCTTGGAAGGCCGGACCGCGTCCCCGTCACCCATGGTGACCGAGGACGGCCCGGCCCCGGAGCAGAGCAGACTGCGCAGGCTGCGGTCGGTCAGACGGCCCCGCATCTGGTTCGAGATCCTGCTCATCGCGGTCAGCTACTGGACGTACTCCCTCATCCGGAACGCCGTTCCCGAGCAGAAGGCCCAGGCCCTGCGGAACGCCGACTGGATCTGGGAGGCCGAGAAAAGCCTCGGCATCGCCGTCGAGCAGGCGGTCAACCACGCAGCCAACTCGGTGACATGGCTGATCGTGACGATGAACTACTACTACGCCACCCTGCACTTCGTCGTGACGATCGGCGTCCTGGTGTGGCTCTACCGCCGGCACCCCGGCCGCTACGCCCCCACCCGCCTCGTCCTCTTCGCCACCACCGGTGTCGCCCTCGTCGGCTACTACCTCTACCCGCTGGCCCCGCCGCGGCTGATGAGCGGCCAGAACTTCATCGACACGGTGCTGGTGCACCACACCTGGGGCTCCATGGCCTCCGGCAATCTGAAGACCATGTCCAACCAGTACGCGGCCATGCCGTCGATGCACATCGGCTGGTCGCTGTGGTGCGGACTGACCATCTTCGCGCTGGCGAAGGCGCCCTGGGGAAGGATCCTGGGTCTGCTCTACCCGACGCTGACCCTCATAGTGATCGTGGCGACCGCCAACCACTTCTGGCTGGACGCCGTCGGCGGACTGCTCTGCCTCGGCTTCGGCTACGGCCTGTCCTACGCCTGGTACGGCTCCCTCCCACACCGGCTGCCCCGCCATGTGCCGGCCCCGGCGCCCGGCGGCGCCGTACTCACGGCATAGCCGAACACCCGGAGCGGCGGGACGCCCGGAGCGACCGCACGTCCCGCGGCGCGGTTCGCACTGCGCCGTTCGCACCCCGTGACTGACCGCCGGGCGTCGCCGGGCCGACGCCCGGGCCGCGAGCCGTTGTCGGCCCTCACGATCCGTGGTGGGCGGGACACCCGCCCACCACCCCGAGCTCCGGGTACCCGCAGCCGGGCCGGACACCCGTCACGCACGGAGCACGCCCGGAAGGCCGCGTCCGCAACGCGGCGCCGTCCCCCCGGAAACCGGGGATCGAGAACGCGGCTCACCCGGCACCCGCGGCCCGGAGGACGGGCCGCGGAGGCGGCCTGCGCGGCGCCCGGCGCACTCGCGGGTGCCGCCGCGCTCGGGCACCTCCGGCTACGCCCCGTAGAACAGCCGCTCCACCACCGCACGCGCCCGCCGCGTCGCACGGCGGTACTCGTCGACCATCTCCCCCACATGCCCCTGGCCGTGCCCCAGGTAGCGGCCCACCGCCGCCAGTTCCTTCGCTTCCGAGGGGAAGGTGTCCCCCGCACGGCCCCTGACCAGCATGACGCCGTTGCGGACCCGGGTCGCCAGCACCCACGCGTCGTCGAGGATCTCCGCGTCGTCCGGGGACAGGAGCCCCGCGTCCCGGGCGGCGGCGAGGGCGGTACGGGTGCGCGTCGTGCGCAGACCCGGTTCGGAGCAGCCGTGACGCATCTGCAGCAACTGCACCGTCCACTCCACGTCGCTCAGGCCGCCGCGGCCCAGCTTGGCGTGGAGGGTCGGGTCGGCGCCGCGCGGCAGCCGTTCCGTCTCCATCCGGGCCTTGAGCCGGCGGATCTCCCGGACCTCCTCCTCCCCCAGGCCGTCCGCCGGGTAGCGGAGCGGGTCGACCAGTTCGATGAAGCGGGCCCCCAGCTCCGCGTCTCCCGCCATCGGCTCGGCACGCAGCAGGGCCTGGCTCTCCCAGACCAGCGACCAGCGACGGTAGTAGGCCGCGTACGACGCGAGCGTGCGCACCAGCGGGCCGTTGCGGCCCTCCGGGCGCAGATCGGCGTCGATCAGCAACGGCGGGTCGGAGCTGGGCAGTTGGAGCAGCCGCCGCATCTCCGCCACGACCGTCGCGGCGGCCTGGGCGGCCTCGTGCTCGTCGCCGCCGTCCCGCGGCTCGTGGACGAACAGCACATCCGCGTCAGAACCGTACGACAGTTCGTGTCCGCCGAAGCGGCCCATGCCGATCACCGCGAACCGGGTGGGGAGCTCGTCCCCCCACCGCTCGCGGACGACGGCGCGCAGCGCGCCGGCGATCGTGGCCGCGTTGAGGTCGGTGACGGCGTTGCCCACGCGGTCGACGAGCGTGCGCGGGTCGTGCCCGGCCGGGTTCTCCTCGGTACCGTACGAGCCGATCAGGTCCGCCGCGGCGGTACGGAACAGCTCCCGCCGCCGCACCGCGCGGGCGGAGGCGACCGCCGCCTCCGCGCCGTCCGCGCGCCCGACCGCCGCGAGCACCTCCTGCTCCAGATGGTCGCGGCCCCGCGGCTTCAGCCCCTCGGGATCGCCGAGCAGCGCCACGGCCTCCGGGGCGCGCAGCAGCAGATCGGGGGCGAGCCGGCCGGCGGACAGCACCCGGGCGAGGTTCTCCGCGGCCGCGCCCTCGTCGCGCAGCAGCCGCAGGTACCAGGGCGTCTTGCCCAGCGCGTCCGACACCTGGCGGAAGCCCAGCAGGCCCGCGTCCGGATCGGCGGAGTCCGCGAACCAGCCGAGCAGTACCGGCAGCAGCGTCCGCTGGATCGCCGCCTTGCGCGAGACCCCGGACGACAGGGCCTCCAGGTGCCGCAGGGCCGCAGCCGGATCGGCGTAGCCGAGCGCCTCCAGTCGTTGCCGCGCCGCCTGGGTGCTGAGCCGGGTCTCACCGGGCGCGAGCTGGGCGACCGCGTCCAGCAGGGGCCGGTAGAAGAGCTTCTCGTGCAGCCTGCGGACGACGGAGCCGTGCCGCCGCCACTCCTTGTCGAGCTCGGCCACCGGGTCGGCGCGCAGCCCCAGGGACCGCCCGAGGCGCCGCAGGTCCTCCTCGCCCTCCGGGACCAGGTGCGTACGGCGCAACCGGTACAGCTGGATCCGGTGCTCCATGGAGCGCAGGAAGCGGTACGCCTCGCCGAGCTGTGCCGCGTCCGCCCGGCCCACGTACCCACCCGCCGCGAGCGCCCGCAGCGCCTCCAGGGTGGAGCCGCTGCGCAGCGTGGGGTCGGTTCGCCCGTGGACGAGCTGCAGCAGCTGCACGGCGAACTCGACGTCCCGCAGCCCGCCCGGGCCCAGCTTCAGCTCGCGGTCTATGTGCGCGGCGGGGATGTTGTCGACGACGCGGCGGCGCATCTTCTGCACGTCGGGCACGAAGTTCTCGCGCTCTGCGGCCTGCCAGACCAGCGGCGAGACGGCCTCGACGTACTCGGCTCCGAGCTCCGGGTCCCCCGCCACCGGCCGCGCCTTGAGCAGCGCCTGGAACTCCCACGTCTTCGCCCAGCGCTGGTAGTAGGCGAGATGACTGGAGAGGGTGCGCACCAGCGGGCCGTTGCGGCCCTCCGGCCGCAGATTGGCGTCGACGGGCCAGATCGCGCCCTCGACCGTGGTCTCCGAGCAGATCCGCATCAGGTGCGAGGCGAGCCGGGTCGCGGCCTTCACCGCCGTGGACTCGTCCACGGACTCGGAGACCTGCTCCCCGACGAAGATCACGTCCACGTCGGAGACGTAGTTGAGCTCGTGGCCGCCGCACTTTCCCATGGCGATCACCGCGAGCCGGCAGGCGGCGGAGTCCTCGGGGGCGTCGGTGCGGGCGATGGCGAGAGCCGCGCGCAGCGTCGCCGTCGCGAGGTCGGCCAGCTCCGCCGCGGTCTGCGCCACGTCGGTGGTGCCGCACACGTCGCGGGCGGCGATCGACAGCAGGCAGCGGCGGTAGGCGACGCGCAGCGCCACCGGGTCGGTCGCCTCGGCGAGGCCCCGCTCGAAGTCGTCCACCCCGGGATGCAGATCGGACGCCTCGTACATCACCAGCGCCTGCCAGTCGTGCGGGTGCCGGGCCAGATGGTCGCCGAGCGCCTCCGACGCGCCCAGTACCCCGAGCAGCCGGTCGCGCAGCGGCTTCGCGGAGAGCAGCGTGTCCAGCAGTACCTGCCGCTCGTCCGGCTGCTGCGCCTCGACCAGGCGTACGAGTCCGCGCAGGGCCAGGTCGGGGTCGGCGGTGGCGCCGAGGGCGTCGAGGAGGACGGAGTCGGTGCGCACGGGCGCCATCTCGGGCAGGTCCAGCAGCCGCTCGGCCGCGGCGGGGTGGGTGAAGCCGTGTCGCAGCAGACGGGTGAAGGTACTGCTTCTGCGCCCCGGCACCGATGTCATCCCGCCGCCTCCGATCAAGGTCCGGATCCGGCTCCGAGCGTAGTCGCAGGGGCGCGGGAGCCGCGCCACGGAGGGCGTCGCCGGCGGTGCGGTTCCGTGATGTTCGCCATGTTCTTCGTGGTTCATGCGGAACAACCCGTATTCCTGGAAACTCCGTCTTCCGTCGTGTCCGGGCACCGCGTGCCCGGACACGCACGAACACGTTCGCCGAGGACCACCCGCGCCCGCGGGTCGCCGGTGCGCGGTCGGGCTCCGAATCGCCCGCCGGCCGCCCGGTGACCGGCGGGCGCGCGTTCGCCCGCGGGACAACCGGTGCCCCCGCGGGCACGTGCGCCCGGGCGGTCACCGGCACCCGCCGATCACGAAAGCACCGACCACCATGCCCAGCCGGCCCCGCCGCAGCAGCCGCCCTTCGGCGGCGCCCCGCGCTTCCGCGCCCCGCTTCGGCTCCGCGTTCCGTCGCGCCGCCGCGGCCCGTCCCGGCTCCGGTTCTTCGCACGCCCGCCCCTCAGCGGCCCGCCCCGGCACCCCTCCCGGTCCCGGTTCGGCGGGCGGCCCCGGGGCTCCGGGCGGTTCCGGATCACCGGACGGTACCGGCCTCGCGGCCCGCTCCGGTCCCATGGCCGGCCCCGCCCGGCGAGGGCTGGCCGCCGCGCTGCTGCTGGGCGTCCTGGGCACGCTGGTGGCCGTGCCCGACGCGACTGCGGACCGCCGGGGCACGCGGGCCGTTCCCCCGGCGGGGCCGGCCGTGCTGCCGGTCCGCACCACCGCGGGCGAGCGGGTGGTGCAGATCGTGGCCCATCCCGACGACGACCTGTTCTTCATGAACCCGGACACCGCCCAGTCCCTGGCCACGGGCCGCAGTCTGACGTCGGTGTACCTGACGGCGGGCGAAGCCGACGGCGTCAACGCCCGGCGGGACGACCCGGATCCTCCGGCCCCCGACAAGGCCGCGTACGCCGAGGCCCGCCAGAACGGCATACGCGCCGCCTACGCCGAGATGGCCACCGGAGACCGGACCAGCCCCTGGTCGCGCTCGGCCGTACGCACCGCGGGCGGCGGGACGGCCGAGTTCGACACCCTCCGTGCCAAGCCCTGGATCAGTCTCGTCTGGGTCCAGCTCCGCGAGGCCGGCAGCATCAACGGCGACCGACCCCACAGCCTCCACGGGCTGTGGGACGGCCGGGTGGACTCCGTCGCGTCCCAACTGTCCTCCGGGACGCCGGTACGGGAGGACTTCGCGTACACGAAGGGGCAGGTCGTGGAGACCGTCGCCGGGCTGCTGGAGCGGTTCCGCCCGACCCACGTCCGCATTCAGGACCCGACCCCGGGACGCACCGCGAAGGGCGCCTACGCCGACCACCAGGACCATCTGTACGGGGCGCGGTTCGCGCAGGCGGCGCTCGCCCGGTACGCGGCCCTGCCCGGGCACCCCGCCTTCGGCGTCCAGACCTACCTCGGCTACGCCACCGGTCGGCTGCCCCGCACCCTCGGCCCCGCGGACGCCGCGGCGAAGCTGCGCACCCTCAAGACGTACGCGTGGACGGACGGCGCCGACCGCTGCGGCGACCCGGCCGGCTGCGGAGACCGCAAGGTGGCGGCACGGCCCGCCGGACACGGCTGGGCGCAGACGGTCCGCCACACGCGCGGCGAGTCGACGACCTGGGCGCAGCCCGGTCCGGACGGGACCGCGTGGGCGTTCTCCGTGCTCGACGGGAGGCTCGCCGTCTGGCACCGCGCGGGACCCACGGCGCGCTGGACCGGCCCCCGGCTGACCGGCGGCGGCGGCATCGACGCCGGGGTGACCTCGGTGCGCCTGCCCGACGGCCGGATCGCCGTGCTCGGCACCCGTACGACCCTCGGCGTACACGCCGCCGACTACCGCCGGGACGTGGTGGTCGGCGTGCAGCGCGCCCGGGGCGGCGACTTCGGGCCGTGGACCTCGCTCGGCACGCCGGAACGCGACGACGAGAGCGGTACGTCGGCCATCAGCGCTCCGGCGGCGGTCGTGGACCCGACGGGCCGGCTCAGGGTGTTCGTCCGGGACTCCGCCCACCGGCTGAGCGGCCGGACCGGGCTGCCGGGAGGCGGCTGGGAGCCCTGGGCGCCGCTGGGGGGCACGGGTCTGCGAGGCGATCCGGTGGCCGTCACGGCAGCGTCCGGCCGGCACACCGTCCTCGTCCCCACTCCGTCGTCGGTGCTGGCCTGGACGCAGTCCGGGCCCGGCGGGCCGCTGACCGGCCCGATGCGGACCGGCCTTCCGGCGACGACGCTGGCGCTGAACGCGACGGCCGACACCCGGGGCGACGGCATCCGGCTCTGGTACCGCGTCCCGGTCACGGGCCAGCTCCGCGCGGCCCGCTTCGGCGGAGACTCCGGTGTGCCCGGCACCGGTGACAGGGGCGGAGCGATCGCCACGGGAGCGGCCGGCGCCCGGCGAGCGGGCACCGCGGGGAAGGCGAAGGGCGTCCCGGACACGGGCGCGGCGACGGGTACGGCAGCGGGCTCGGGTACGGCAGCGGGCCCGGCGACGGCCACGGGCGCGGCGGGGATGTTGGTCCCCGTCGTCTCGTTCGTGGCCTCGACCGGTGTGGCGGGCTTCGGCCCGGTCGGCTCGGGCGGTGATCTGCTGGGCGTCCGGTCCCGCACCGGCGTACTGGCGACGACGCGCACGGAGACGCTGCCCCGCCCGGCAACGGTGACCGGACCCGCGGCCGGGGCCGGGGCCGGGGCCGGGGCCGGCTGGACCGAAGGCGGCTTCCTCCTTGCCGGGGCGCCCGCCGGACTCCCCGGCGGCATCGCCGCGATGGGCCTGGACGGCACGCTGCACTGGACGCCGTCGAGCCGTCCGCGGACGGCTGTGCTCCCGTAGAGGCCTCGGCGGCAAGATCCCGCAGGGGACCTCGCCGAGGGAGGGCTTCCACGGGAGCGGCACCCCTGGCAGAGGCGTCCGCCGCTCCGGCGACGAGTTCCGCCGGCCCGCGGGGTCACCACGTCGAAGGGACGATGTCCACGGACCGAGACGGAAGGACCCGCGCATGCCGGCAGGACCAACGGGACGGGAGCCGCCCCGGGGCCGGTCACGGAACCGAGCACCGATCTGGACCCGCGCCACAGCTCCCCCGGCGCCACCCCGGCCTCCTGGCCGAAGGCGGTGGCCCAGCCTGCGAAGTCCGAGACCTTCCGGCTGTCGACCGTGCGCCCCGAGGGCCGCCCGCACGTCACACCGCTGCTCGCGGTCCGGCCGGACGGCGCACAGCCCTCGGGCTCGCCCGGCTGGCCCCGGCCCGGCGGGAGAAGTACGGTCCGGAGTGGCACTTCGAGGTCCGGGACATGGTCTTCCGGCACAAGGGCGGGGGCGACCGCGCCCTGGTCTTCGAGGTGGCACCCGTCACGACCTTCGGCTTCGGCCGAAACCCCGAGACGTACAGCCGGACCCGCCGGCGCTGCACCCGCTGAGCCACCCGCGCCCGGTCGCCCACCGGACACCGGCCGGGCCGTCCGCCGGACGGACGTCGGGAGCACCGAGCCGGCCCGACCCGACGGAACGACCCGCTGACGAGACCCTCACCGCGGCCGGCCCAACCCGTCACGCAAGCCCCGGCCCGTCATGGAAGAGGAGAGAGGCCACCCCATGGAATGGACCCTCGAAGTGGTCGCCATCCCGGTCACCGACGTCGACCGGGCCAAGGACTTCTACGTGGACCGGTGCGGGTTCACCGCCGATCTCGACATGTCGCCGTTCGAGGGCGCCCGGCTCGTGCAGATCACCCCGCCCGGTTCACGCTGCTCGATCGTCCTGGAGTCCGGGATGCCGGAGTCCCCGGGACAGCCCCGGATGGCACCGGGTTCACTGCAGGGCCTGCAGATCTGCGTCACCGACATCGAGGCTGCCCGGAAGGAGCTCGTGAACCGCGGTGTCGTGGTCGGTCCGGTGCGCCACGTGGGACCGTCGGGCTGGGCGGACGGCAGGGGCGAGGAGCCCTGGAACTCGTTCATGTTCTTCCAGGACCCGGACGGCAACGGCTGGATCGTCCAGGAGGCCCCGGCCCCGCTGGCGGACCGCTGACCACTGGCCGCTGACCGCGTCACGGCTCACCGGCCTGCCCCGGGCCGGACGTGTCCGCCGACCGGCGACGTGCACCGAACCCGGCTCGTCGCCGGCGGCATCAGGAGGGCCCACGCCGCGCCGGCGGCCCGAGGTCCGGACACCACCGGGCCGGGAGGCCGCCCCACGTGCAGCCGCACCGCCGCGTCGCGGGCGCCCTCCGTCCCGGCGCACACTGTTCTGGGGGAACCACCCCCGCGCGGTCCGCACGAGCCACCCGGGGCGGTGCCCATGGAATGGACCCTGGAAGTGGTCGTCGTCCCCGTCTCCGACGTGGAGCGGGCGAGGGCCTTCTACGCCGACAGGTGCGGCTTCACCGTCGACCACGACACACACATCTCGGACGGCGTCCGCATCCTCCAGCTGACCCCACCGGGCTCCACCTGCTCGATCGTCATCGGCGAGGGCATGCCACCGGCACCGGGCCAGACGACGATGGCTCCCGGAGTGATCCAGGGCCTCCAGCTCTGCGTCCCCGACATCGGGTCGGCCCACGACGAACTGCTCGCCCGCGGCGTCGAGGTCAGCGCGGTGCAGCACGTCGCCCCGTCGGGCTGGGCACCGGGCAAGGGCGAACCCTGGAACTCCTTCATGTTCTTCCAGGACCCGGACGGCAACGGCTGGATCGTCCAGGAGGCCCCGGCCCCGCTGTCGCAGCGGCACACCGTCTGACCCTTGTCAACGACGGTCGTCGACGTCGAACGGCTGACGCACGGTCTGTCGGCCCGTCTTCGTGCCTCCGGGTCAGCGGACGCGGTTGCGGCGGTGGTACGCGTAGGCGGCGAGCAGCGCCGTCGCGGCGACCGAAACCAGGCTGCCGACCGTGAGCACGGACATCGCGGTGTCCCCGCCGCGCTGGGTGGCCGGCTTCGTGCCGATGGTGATACGGCCGGTGGTCTCCCGTTCGACACGGCCGCTCACGAGGGTCAGTCGTGCGGTCCACGCACCGTCCGGCAGCCGCCGGTCGAGTGTGGCCTTCGCCGTCGTCGAGTGGCCCGGGCCGACGGTGCCCGCCCTGACGTTGAACGGGCCTGCAGACAGCCCGCCCGGCCCGTCCGACAGGGTGAGCTTCCCCGTGAGATCGAGGGCCCGCCCACCGGTGTTCCTCACCCGGGCCGTGACCACGGGGACGCCGGCCGCGGTGCGGGCCCCGGTGAGGTCGTCGACACGGAAGTCCGATCGCGGTTCCCCGTCCGGCCCGACGGACAGGTACATGCGCACCCCCGCGCGGACCACGTTGCGTACCTGCTCCGCGGGTTCGTGCTCGGGACTGATCTCCGCCCAGACGACGCCGTAGTGCTCGCCGCGGGTCGCGTCGTCCGCCACGGTGATCTCGGTCCACACCTTCGCCGTCTCCTCGGGCGCGAGGACGAGTTCGCCGGGCTCGAGCGTCACCCAGTCGGTGAGCTCGTTGCCGGTACGGCCGGGGGCGAAGACGAAGCCGTCCTTTCGGTGGACGGCGGCGGCCGCGGGGTAGAGCAGCACGCGGTACCGACGGTCCGACAGGTTGGTGACCGCGATCCGCCTGCGGATCCTCTCGCCCGGTCCGACGTGGTCGATGACGTACCGGTGGGCTCGCTCGTCGTCGCGGCGGCTGACGGGCGCGTCGACGAGCCGGATGCCGACGCTCACGTCGTCGGAGGACCGTCGTGGCGTTTCCGCGGTCGCGGGCGCGACCGATGCGACGAGCAGTGACACCGCGAGGAGAAGTCCGCCTACGGGGTCATGCCACCGAATGGGTCACCGTCCCGCTGTAGAGCCCGCCGACGGCGTCCGGCGGAATGGTGATCTCCAGGGTGGGGTTCCAGCTCGCGGTGTTGTTCCCGCTGCCCGAGGTCTTGGAGAACGCGGTACGGGGCTGGTCCATCGTGACCCGGTCGCTCCTCGTGGGCTGGCCGGGCACGAAGGTGCCGGTGCCGGTGGTGTCGGTCGCCGGGCCGGACCAGTACTGCACCAGGTTGGGCAGGATGATCTCGGCGGGGTCGTCGATTCCGGTGTCGAACTGCGTCGAGACCACCGACGCCGTCCACGTGGCGCTCGCCGCGGCCCGCCCGTCGTTCACCGTCACGGTGCCGAGCTGACCGCTGATGGTCTGCCCCGGGAACCCGGACCCGAGGTTGCGTGAGGCGGGCACCTCGATCGTGAGGTTCGACGTCGACACGCTGAACGTCACGGTCGTGTCCCCCGAGGGCTGGGCGGACGCGGGCAGGGAGGACACACCCGCCAAGGCGAGGGCGACACACGGGATCAAGAGTCTTCTGCGCACAGGGCCACCATAGGTCGGTATGCGAAGAAGGCAGGGCATTCGCGGTGGATCATGCCACTGAATGAGTGATCGTCCCGGTATAGGTGCCGCTCACGGCGGTCTCCGGCACCGCGACGATCAGCGTCGGACGCCAGCGGGTGGTGTTGGCCCCGTTGCCCGACGCCTTTCTGAATGTCGTACGCGGGGCGCCCAGGCCCTGCGCCTGCCCGCTCGTGGCCTGCCCCGGTACGCGGGTGCCGCTGCCGGTGGTCGCGGTGGCCTGGCCCGACCAGTAGGAGAACTGGCTCCTGGAGATCTGCCGGGCGGTACCGCCGCCCGGCGTGGTGAAGTCGGTCGCGGACACCGTCGCGGTCCAAACGGTGTTCTGACCGGCGCGCCTGTCCGACACCCGGACGTCACCGAGCTGCCGGCTGATCGAGGAACCAGGAAAGGTCGAGCCGAAGTTCACCGCGGCCGGCACGGTGATCGACAGGGTGCCGGGCTGGCGCGCGACGCGCCCCGCGTCCTGGCTCGCCACCGGCGCTGCCGCGCCGGGCAACACCGCCGCCACGACCGCCGACCCGACTCCCACGAGGGTCCACAGCATTTGCACGCCGCGACTATAGGGCCAACTGCGGGATTCTTTGAGCCGCCATCACCCGTTCAGTGGGTTTCTGACCGTATGTGACCGGTTAGCGTTCCTCGATCGGTTTCGCCCGCCCGCACCCACGCGGTGGATTTCCGTCCAGGAGCCCCCATGCGTAACCCCGCACGCACAGCGGCCTACACCGTCCTCGCCCTGGCCCTGGCCGCATCCGCCAGCCCCGCCCTGTCCGTCCCGGCGGACCCCGACCGCGCCGGACCCACCCGTCCCGCCGCCGCCCACGACCGCCTGGACCGGCAGCCCACGCACGTCCGGCTGCGCACACGCACCTTCGATCCGACGACGCCGGAGGGAGAGCGCAGCCGGCCGCGGGGGAACCTGCGGACGAAGGACGGCCGAACGTACCTGGTCCAGTTCACGACTACACCGCTCGACGGCCATCGCGCCGAACTGGCGGCCCTCGGTGCCCGGATCGGCGCCTACATTCCCGACGCTACGTACGTGGTGCGGATGGACAAGGCGGCCCGAGGGCGGGTCGCCGCGCTGCCGTACGTGCGGTGGGTGGGACCGTACGACGCCGGCGACAAACTGGAAGGCGGCGCCGTGCGGCCGGGCAGCCGCCGCTATGTCGTCACGCTCGTGGAACCGGACGCCGCCGACCAGCGGGCGGTGGCCCAGCGGATCACCGCGATCGGCGGGAGGGTCGACGGCGCATCGGCGGGCCTGCAGCTGATCGAGGCAACCCTCAAGCCGGCGCAGGCGCTTGCCGTGGCACACCTGGACGCGGTGCTCGCGCTCGACGTCTGGACGGCGCCCGAAGTGGACATGGACAACGCCCGCGCCGCGGGCGGCGCCGACGCGGTCGAGAGCGCGTCCGGGTATCTCGGCCAAGGCGTGCGCGGTGAGGTGATGGACACCGGACTGCGCACCACGCACCAGGAGTTCGCGGCGTTCCCGCCGATCCTGCACACCGCCAACACCGCCAGCACGAACCACGGCACCTCGACGTACGGGCAGGTCTTCGCCTCGGGCGTCAACGCCACCGCCCGCGGCCTGCTCCCCCAGGCGCAGCCGATCTTCGCCGCCCACAGCCTGGTGTCCGACCGGTGGGCCCACACCGCGCAACTCGTCGACCCGGCGGGCCCGTACCGGGCAGTGTTCCAGTCCAACAGCTGGGGCAGCGCGCTGACGTTCGGCTACAACTCCACGTCGGCGGCGATGGACGACATCGTCTTCGACCACGACATCCTGATCTGCCAGTCCCAGGGCAACACCGGCAACCGCTCCGCCCGGCCACAGGCGTGGGCGAAGAACGTGCTGTCCGTCGGCGGCGCCTTCCACTACGACACCGCCTCCCGCACCGACGACGCGTGGAACGGCGGCGCAAGCATCGGCCCGGCCGCGGACGGGCGGATCAAACCCGACCTGTCGAACTACTACGACGCGGTCCACACCACCGCGGGCGGCGGCGACGCCGCGTACACCGGCACGTTCAGCGGCACCAGCGCCTCCACCCCGATCACCTGCGGCTATGCGGGTCTCGTCTTCCAGATGTGGGCGGACGGGGTCTTCGACGGCGGCCCCGGTCTGGACCGCGACGTCTTCGCGTCCCGGCCGCACGCCGCCACCGCGAAGGCACTGCTGATCAACTCGGCCGACCAGTACCCCTTCACGGGCGCGTCCCACGACCTGGCCCGCATGAAGCAGGGCTGGGGTACGGCCGGCGTCGGCAACCTGTACCAGCAGGCGCAGGACAACGGCTGGCGGCTGCCGATCCTGGTCGACGAGACGGACGTGCTCACGGTGGGCCAGACCGCGACGTACACGCTGACCACCGACGGCAGCCGGCCGCTGAAGGCGACGATGGCCTACACCGATCCGATGGGCTCACCGTCGGCGGCCCAGGCGCGCGTCAACGATCTGACTCTGAAGCTCACCGCCCCGAACGGCACCGTGTACTGGGGGAACAACGGACTCGCGGCGGACAACTGGTCGACTCCGGGCGGCTCGGCGAACACGATCGACACCGTAGAGAACGTGTTCGTCCAAACCCCCGCCGCCGGCACCTGGACGATCGAGGTCGTCGCCGACCAGGTCAACGCGGACGGACACGTCGAGACCTCCGCGACCGACGCGGACTTCGCACTGGTCGTCACCGGAGGGGTCACGAGCTGACTCGGCGACGAGGCGGCGCCGTGCAAGCCTCACCGACGACCCGGGGACGGCCATGACGACGCGGGGCCGACGGCCACGGACCGTCGGCCCCGCTCGCCGAATCACCGGGAAACCGCCTTGCCCTGCCCCTACAGCACCGGCAGGTTCTTCCGCAGCTCGAAGGCGGTCACCTCGGAGCGGTACTCCTCCCACTCCTGCTTCTTGTTGCGGAGGAAGAAGTCGAACACGTGCTCGCCGAGCGTCTCCGCGACCAGTTCGCTGCGCTCCATCAGCATGATCGCCTCACCGAGGTTCTGCGGGAGCGGCTCGATGCCCATGGCGCGGCGCTCGGAGTCCGAGAGCGCCCAGACGTCGTCGTCGGCGCCGGCCGGGAGCTCGTAGCCCTCCTCGATGCCCTTGAGGCCCGCGGCGAGCAGGACCGCGTAGGCGAGATAGGGGTTGGCGCCGGCGTCGAGTGAGCGGACCTCGATGCGCGCGGAGCCGGTCTTGCCCGGCTTGTACATCGGGACGCGGATCAGGGCCGAGCGGTTGTTGTGGCCCCAGCAGATGTACGAGGGGGCCTCGCCGCCGGAGCCGGCGGTGCGGGCCGAACCGCCCCAGATGCGCTTGTAGGAGTTGACCCACTGGTTGGTGACGGCCGAGATCTCCGCTGCGTGCCTGAGCAGGCCGGCGATGAAGGAACGTCCCACCTTGGAGAGCTGGTACTCGGCACCCGACTCGTAGAACGCGTTGCGGTCGCCCTCGAAGAGGGACAGGTGCGTGTGCATGCCGGAGCCGGGGTGCTCGGAGAACGGCTTCGGCATGAAGGTCGCCTGGACCCCCTGCTCCAGCGCGACCTGCTTCATGACCAGCCGGAACGTCATGATGTTGTCCGCGGTGGAGAGCGCGTCCGCGTACCGGAGGTCGATCTCCTGCTGGCCCGGCGCGCCCTCGTGGTGGCTGAACTCCACCGAGATGCCCATGGACTCCAGCATGGTGATGGCCTGGCGGCGGAAGTCCATGCCGACGTTCTGCGGGGTGTGGTCGAAGTATCCGGAGTTGTCCGCGGGGGTGGGGCGCGAGCCGTCCAGCGGCCGGTCCTTCAGCAGGAAGAACTCGATCTCGGGGTGTGTGTAGAACGTGAAGCCCAGGTCCGAGGTCTTCGCCAGGATCCGCTTCAGGACGAAGCGGGGGTCGGCGAAGGACGGCGAGCCGTCGGGCATGAGGATGTCGCAGAACATGCGCGCCGTACCGGGGGCCTCCGCGCGCCACGGCAGGATCTGGAAGGTGCCCGGGTCCGGCTTGGCGATCATGTCCGACTCGTACACGCGGGCGAAGCCCTCGATCGCGGAGCCGTCGAAGCCGATCCCCTCGTCGAAGGCCTGCTCGAGCTCGGCGGGGGCCACCGCGACCGACTTCAGGAAGCCGAGCACATCGGTGAACCACAGGCGTACGAACCGGATGTCGCGCTCCTCGAGCGTGCGGAGCACGAATTCCTGCTGCTTGTCCATAGCCACATCCTTGCAGTTCAGACGGCCTGTGCACCACCGCCAGGGCGTAGAGGAGGAGCTTCAGTATCACGACCCGGGGTTTCGCCCAGATTACGCACCCCGTATGACGTGGAGCACGTACCCGCCGTTACCATCTGCGCCCATGGGGGGCATACGGAACGCCCGCACCGCGCACACCGCGCGTCCCATGGCGCTGGGGAGTGCCGTGGCGACGCTCCTCGCCGCGCTCTTCCTCTGCCTGGGACAGGCCGACACGGGCAGCGCCGGGGCGGCACGCGAGCACGGCACCCACCGGGAGACCGGGGAGACCCGGGCCGCCGGTCCGGCCGGCGGGATCACCCGTGCCGTGCCGGGCGACGCCCGGGCCGGCTCCGCCGCCGCGTACACCTGTCCGTACGACCGCGGCGACTGCGGGCTCTTCCCGCACCTGGCGCCCGGTGTCCTCACCGCCCCGCCCCAGGACGCGCCGCCGGCACCGGCCGGGCTTCCGCCCGGCGCCGTGCCCGACCGCGTCGCGGGCGGCCCACCGCGCACCGGTGCGCTCCCCCGCGCCCCGGATCTCCACGTCCTTCAGGTGCTGCGGACCTAGCAGGACCGTTCCACCGCCAGTCCGCGCAGGCCACGGCCCGCGGCCGTGCGATCACGCGCACACCCCACCCCCCGACGCAGAAGGACGAAGCAGAGTGTCGAGCAGGACGAACAACAAGACGAACGACCGCCGGGCCCGCATAGAGGAGATGCGCCGCGCCGAACAGGCCCGTGAGCGCCGCAACCGCGTCATCACGATCTCGCTCAGCGCGGTCCTGGTGGCGGGGCTCGTCGGCTTCGGCGCGTACGTGCTGAACAAGGAGTCCGAGAAGAAGGAGCAGGCCGAGGCCGCCGCCAAGGCGCCGATCAAGGACGAGAAGTCCTGGGACGCCAAGAAGCTCGGGCGCAACCACGTCACCACGGCCGTGAAGTACCCGATGAAGCCGCCGGTCGGCGGTGACCACCACCAGGCGTGGATGAACTGCGACCGCAACGTCTACGACAAGCCGATCCCCGAGGTGAACGCCGTCCACTCGCTGGAGCACGGCGCCGTGTGGGTCACGTACAGCGACAAGGCCCCGGCCGCGGAGGTGCAGAAGCTCAAGGACAAGGTCGGCAGGACCTCGTACTCGATGATGAGCCCGGTGAAGGACCAGGCCGGGGCCATCATGCTCAGCGCCTGGGGCAAGCAGGTGACGGTCGAGGGCGCGGACGACCCGCGCGTGGACCAGTTCTTCACCAAGTACGTGCAGGGTCCGCAGACGCCCGAGCCGGGCGCCGCGTGCACGGGCGGACTGAGCGCGTGACCCTCACCCTGACGCGTACGCACTGGGTCTCGATCGCCGCGGTGGTGCTGGCGCTGCTGTTCGCGGGCGCGGCCGCGGTCGCGTCCGCGGGCGGCGACGGGCACCCCGGCGGGCGCGGGGACGGCGCGGGGGCCTCGGCCGCCCCCGCGGCGGGCTCGGCCGACGCGGGTTTCGCCCGCGACATGGCCGTCCACCACCAGCAGGCGGTGGAGATGTCCTTCATCGTCCGGGACCGTACGCAGGACGAGGAGGTACGGCGGCTCGCCTACGACATCGCCAACACCCAGGCGAACCAGCGCGGCATGCTGCTGGGCTGGCTGGATCTGTGGAAGCTGCCGAAGGTGGAGTCCGGGACCGAACCGATGGCCTGGATGGAGCAGGCCCACGGCGAGGACGGGCACGGAAGCGGCCACGGCGGGCAGCGGGCCGGCGCCGGGGCGGTGATGCCGGGGATGGCCACGCAGGCCGAGCTGGACCAGCTGGCCAAGGCGAGCGGCAAACAGGCCGAGGTCCTCTTCCTGCAGCTGATGACCGACCACCACAAGGGCGGTGTCGCGATGGCGGAGGGCTGCGCGGACCTGTGCACCGTGCCTCAGGAGAAGGCCCTGGCCCAGGGGATGGTCGACGCCCAGCAGTCCGAGATGGACCTGATGGCGGATCTCCTGGAGAAGCGGGGCGCGGCGCCCCGCTCCTGAGACCGGCGCGCCCGCGTGGGCCGGGCGGACACCCCGCCCAGGCGGGCGCGCACTCCCGAAGCGCACCCCTCGCGGGCCCCGGCGCCAGGGGGCCGCGGAGGCCGGTCGTCCCGTCGGGCGCCGCCACGGCGTCGGCGGTAAGGTCGAAGACGGCTTCCTCGGCGTCCGCCGGGACCATTCGCCCGGCTACCCGCCGCCCCGGGTGCCGGCGTGCACGTCGAAGAAGTCCCCGCAGTCCCGGCCGGGGAGGCCCGGCCCGTGGCGCGCGACGTCGGCAGGGTTGTCGTCAGACGACTGCTCTCCACCCGCGTGGGACGAACGGGTGAGACATCGGGTGGACGACGGGCGTGGGCCGCGCCCAGGAGGTACGAACCCCATGACGACCGCCAAGGACATCATGCATCCCGGGGCCCAGTGGATCCCGGCGCACGAAACTCTCGACCGTGCCGCGCAGTTGATGCGCGAGCTGAACGTGGGCGCGCTGCCCATCGCCGACGCCGACGAGCGGCTGTGCGGCATCCTGACCGACCGCGACATCGTGGTCGGCTGCGTGGCCATGGGCCACGACCCGTCGAAGATCACGGCGGGCGACATGGCCCGCGGCACCCCGCGCTGGATCGACTCGGGCGCGGACGTCGGCGACGTACTCCACGAGATGCAGGAGCACCAGATCCGCCGGCTCCCCGTGATCGAGAACAAGCGCCTCGTCGGCATGATCAGCGAGGCGGACCTGGCGCAGCACCTGTCGGAGGACCAACTCGCCCAGTGGGTCGAGCAGGTGTACGCACGGGCCTGATCCGGCGTCGGTCGGCGTACGCCGCAGGGGCGCCACCCTGGTGCACGGGTACGGGGCGGACCAGCGGAAACCCAGCGGGCCGCACCGCCGCGGCCCCTCCCCCCTGGTTCAGGGGTACGCGGGTACGCGGCAGACCCAGCGGGCCACACCGCCGCCGCCACGTCGGCGGCCACCGCCGGCTCGCCGACGGGCCGGTGACCGGTACCGGGCGGCCTGACGTTGCCCCTCACCCCGGCTTCAGGACCGCCCGGGCCACCGCGTCCGGGCGGTCCAGCATGACCATGTGCCCTGAGGGCTCGACGGCCTCGAAGTGCGCGTCGCCGAGTTCCGCGGCGAGTGCGCGCTGCCGTGCCAGCCAGCGCCCCGTCGAGCGGCGGCCGCGGCCGTCCGACGCGGCCAGCACGGTCACGGGCACACCGTGCGGAAGCGGGAACCGGGTGCGCAGGGCGAGCAGTTCGGCGGCGACCGCGCGGTAGTGGGTGTTCTCCAGCAACGCGCCCTGGAGCACGCGCGAGGTGCCGTAGCAGCGGCGCACGAGCGTGGCGGGAGCCGGGTCACCCCCGCCTTCGCGGAACAGCCGGACCACGGCCCGGCGGAGGGCCGGGCCGACCGCGGCGGGCGCTCCGACCGCCGTCAGCGCCGTGCCGAGGCCGTGTGCCGCGGCCGTACGGACGGCGGGCGCGCGGGGTGCTCCGGCGTCCTCCTCGATGCTGGCGTCGACCAGGACGAGTCCGGCCGTACGGGAGGGGTGGAGCCGGGCGAAGGCCTCCACGTGAAAGCCGGCGATGGAATGTCCGACGACGGTGGCGGGCGGTCCGCCGAGCCCGAGGGCGTCGAGGATCCCGGCGATGCGGTGGGCCTCCCCGGCGGCGGACGGAGGCACCACGGCGGCGCCGCTCAGCCCGTGCCCCGGCCGGTCGAAGCGGACGACCGTGCGGTACGGGGCAAGCAGGGGCACGACGGGGTCCCAGTCGAACCAGCTCATGGCGAGGCCCGCACTGAGGACGCAGACGGGTCCGCTGCCCTCGACCACCACGTGGTGGGGCACTCCTCCGATCCGCACGAACGTCACGCCGTCCCCCTCGCCCCCGGCCGCGCACCCGGCCGGCTGCTGCCGTCCCGCGCCATGGACAGCGCGAGTACCGCCAGCCACCCTGCCACGACCAGCACCTGGAGTCGCTGCCCGGCGCCGAGCCACCAGATGCCGCGGCCCGCCTCGAAGGCGGCGACGGCGGTCAGCGTCCAGGCGGTGGCGCCGAGTTCGACGGCCACGAGACCCGGCCCGAACCGGCCCAGCGCGGGCCACCGGTGGTAGCGGCGGGCCGCGATCGTGAGCGCGACCATGCCGGTGAGCGCGCCCGTCATGGCGAGACCGGAACTGACGGCGTGCGCGGTGTGCGTGGCCGGAACGAGGCCCGCCGTCTCCAGGGCGGCGCACTCCGGGTCGTCGGTGGGCGCGCAGCTGAGCGGCAGCCGTGAGTCGAGGGCGGTCGCCAGGCCGAACACGGCGAGGGCGGTCCAGCCCGCGACGGACCACGGCCGTCTCGGACGCGTCGGCAGGGCGACGGCCGCCCCGGCGAGGACGAGCAGCCCGGCGGCGAGGTCCGTGGCGCGGAACAGGCCGCCGAAGGGCTGGTCCGCCGCCGAGAGTTCGCTGACGTACGCCCGGACCGGGTCGAGGCCGGTGGCCAGGAGCAGTTCGAGCACCCATGCCGTGTAGAGCAGGGCGCCGAGTGCGATAAGCAGCGCGACAGTTCTGGATGTACCGGATGTTTCGGGCATCGTGCCCCATGCTAGGTCGTGCCGCGTTCAGCCCCGCCCGGGGCCCGTCCCCCTGCGGGGGTGGTGCGCGCATGTTCGACCGACCGGAGGGCCATGTCCAGTCAGGAGCACACTCGTCAGACCTCTCGCACCCGTCGCGCCGTACTCGGTGCAGGGATCGCCGCCGCCGGATCGGGGCTGCTCGCCGCCTGCTCCGGCGGCGGGTCGGACGACGGCGGCCGTGGCGCGGCGGGTGCCCCGGCCGAGGGGTCCCTACCTGCCGACGGAAAGAAGGTCGGCGGCCCGGCGGCGGTGCGCAGCGTGGGCCCGCTCCGCACACGTACGTTCACGGCCACGCCCAGCACGGTCGACATCGGCCGCGGACGCGCGTTCAGGACGTGGACGTACAACGACCGGCTGCCGGGCAAGGAGGTGCGGATCAACGCCGGGGACACGCTCGAGCTCACCCTGGCCAACCACCTGCCGGTGCCCACCACCGTGCACTGGCACGGCATCGCCCTCGAGAACAAGATGGACGGCGTGCCGGACGTGACGCAGCCGGCGGTCAAGCCGGGCGGGACCTTCGCGTACCGCTTCACCGTGCCGCACGCCGGCACGTACTGGTTCCACCCCCACTACGGCGTGCAGATCGACAGCGGCATGTACGCGCCCCTGATCGTGGAAGACCCGAAGGAGCCGCTCTCCTACGACCACGAGTGGGTCATCGTCCTGGACGACTGGATCGACGGCGTGGGCGGGTCCACACCGGACGACGTGCTGTCGCAGCTCCGCAAGGGCAAGCCCGCCATGGGCCACGGCAACGCGCACGACGGCGGCCACGACGGCGACGGGGACGACCGGCGCGGCCGGGACCGCGAGGACGGAGCCGACGAGGAGCGCGACGGGCGTCCGCGGTCCCGGCCGACCGGCGGGGTCGACGCCGGGTACGGGCCGGCCCGGGCCGAGGACCCGGACGCCGGACGCGATGCGCCCGGGCCGGCCGGCGGCAGGGGCCCGCGCCGGCTGATGAGCGACGCCGTGAGCAAGCTGCTCGGCGGCCACGCCGGCGATGTCGCATACCCGTACTACCTGATCAACGGGCGCACGGCGGACGACCCGACCGAGTTCAAGGCGAAGCCGGGCGACCGGATCCGGCTGCGGATCATCAACGCGGGCGGCGAGACGGCCTTCCGGGTGGCGCTCGGCGGACACGAGATGACCGTCGTCCACTCGGACGGCTTCCCCGTCCACCCGTACAAGACAGACGCGGTGCTGCTGGGCATGGCCGAGCGGTACGACGTGATGGTCACCGCGAAGGACGGGGTGTTCCCGTTCACGGCGCTGGCGGAGGGCAAGAGGGGCTCGGCGATGGCCGTGCTGCGGACGGGCCGCGGGGACACGCCCAAGCCGTCCACCCGCCCGTCGGAGCTGGACCGCAGGGTGCTGCAGTCGTCCGCGCACCTGCGGCCCGAGGAGTCGGTGGCACTGGACCGGCGCCGCCCCGACCGTCTCATCCGGTTCACGCTGACCGGCGGCATGAAGCGGTACGACTGGGCCTTCGACCGGCAGCCGTACGACCCTGAGGTGCTCCACAGGATCGAGTACGGCGAGCGGGTGCGGCTGGTGGTCATCAACGCCACGGACATGTGGCACCCCATGCACCTGCACGGCCACACCTTCGCCCTGGCCGGCATCGACGCACTGGGCGCCCGCAAGGACACGGCGATCCTGTTGCCGCACCGCAAACTGGTGGCGGACTTCGACGCCGACAATCCGGGGCTGTGGATGTTCCACTGCCACAACATCTACCACTCGGAGTCCGGGATGATGACGACGCTGGCGTACGAGGACTGATCACCACGCCCCGGCGGAGGACGCCTCCCTCCACCGGGACCCGCGCCCCGGGCGCCCCGGGGTGGCGCGCACCACACCGCCGGGACATCGCGTCAGAAAGACGATTACACTGGGCCCGTGCCTCAACTTCGCCTCGCCCTGAATCAGATCGACTCGACCGTCGGCGACCTCGCCGGCAACACCGAGTCGATCGTGCACTGGACCCGGCACGCCGCCGCGCAGGGGGCGCATCTCATCGCGTTCCCCGAGATGGCGCTGACCGGCTATCCCGTCGAGGACCTGGCCCTCCGGTCGTCCTTCGTCGAGGCGTCACGGGCCGCCCTGCGCGCGCTCGCCGTGCGTCTCGCCGACGAGGGCTTCGGGGAGATCCCCGTGATCGTCGGCTATCTCGACCGCTCCGAGAAGGCCCAGCCGCGGTACGGCCAGCCAGCCGGCGCCCCGCGGAACGCCGCGGCCGTACTGCACGGCGGCCGGGTGGCGCTGACGTTCGCCAAGCACCACCTGCCCAACTACGGCGTCTTCGACGAGTTCCGGTACTTCGTGCCGGGCGACACCATGCCCGTCGTCCGCGTCCACGGCGTCGACGTCGCGCTCGCCATCTGCGAGGACCTCTGGCAGGACGGCGGCCGGGTCCCCGCCGCCCGGTCCGCCGGGGCCGGGCTGCTGGTCTCGATCAACGCCTCGCCGTACGAGCGGAACAAGGACGACACCCGACTGGAACTGGTCCGCAAGCGCGCCCAGGAGGCCGGCTGCACCACCGCGTACCTCGCGATGATCGGCGGCCAGGACGAGCTCGTCTTCGACGGCGACTCGATCGTCGTCGACCGGGACGGGGAGGTGATCGCACGCGCACCGCAGTTCGCCGAGGGCAGTGTGATCCTGGACCTCGACCTCCCGGCCGCGGACGCCGACGCCCCTACGGGCCTGGTGGACGACGGGCTGACCGTCGACCGGATCGTCCTCTCCGAGGACCCGCTCCCGTCGTGGGAGCCGGAGCTGACGGGCGGCTACGCGCAGCGGCTCGACGACGAGGAGGAGGTGTACTCGGCCCTGGTCGTCGGACTGCGCGCGTACGTCGCCAAGAACGGCTTCCGCTCGGTCGTCGTCGGCCTCTCCGGAGGCATCGATTCCGCACTGGTCGCCGCGATCGCCTGCGACGCGTTGGGGGCGGAGAACGTCTACGGCCTCTCCATGCCGTCCAAGTACTCCTCGGACCACTCCCGGGACGACGCGGCCGAACTCGCCCGGCGCACGGGGCTGAACTTCCGCACCGTGTCGATCGAGCCGATGTTCGACGCCTTCATGGGCTCGCTCTCGCTGACCGGTCTGGCGGAGGAGAACCTCCAGTCACGGCTGCGCGGGACGACGCTGATGGCCGTCTCCAACCAGGAGGGCCACATCGTGCTCGCACCGGGCAACAAGTCCGAGCTGGCGGTGGGCTACTCGACGCTGTACGGCGACTCGGTCGGCGCGTACGGGCCGATCAAGGACGTGTACAAGTCCTCCGTCTTCAGGCTGGCGAAGTGGCGCAACCGGGCGGCCGAGGAGCGCGGCAGGACCGCGCCGATCCCCGAGAACTCGATCGTCAAGCCGCCGAGCGCCGAACTGCGGCCGGGGCAGGTCGACACCGACTCGCTTCCCGACTACGACGTGCTCGACGGGATCCTGGAGCTGTACGTCGACCGCGACCAGGGCAAGGACGCGATCGTGGCGGCGGGCTACGACGAGGAGCTGGTGACGAGGGTGCTGCGGCTCGTCGACACCGCCGAGTACAAGCGGCGGCAGTACCCGCCGGGCACGAAGATCTCCGCGAAGGGCTTCGGCAAGGACCGCCGGCTGCCGATCACGAATCGCTGGCGCGAGACGACGGCGCGCTGACGCGCGGCCCGTCCGTGACGAAGGGGGCTTCCCGCGTCGTCGGGGAAGCCCCCTTCGCCGTACGGTCGAGCAGCCCGGCGGTCACCGCGCGATCGCCGGGAAGGCGAGACCCGGGAAGACGGGAGCCGGGAAGACGGGGCGAACCGGGTCAGAAACGGATACCGGCCGCTATGGGCAGATGGTCGCTGGCCGTGCGGGGCAGCGTCCAGGACGAGACCGGCTCGACGCCCTTCACCATGATCTGGTCGATCCGGGCCATCGGGAACGACGCCGGCCAGCTGAAGCCGAAACCGTCGCCCGCGGCGCCCTGTGTGGAGCGCATCTGCGAGGTGACCGCGTTCAGGGCGCGGTCGTTCATCGTGCCGTTGAGGTCTCCCAGGAGGACGACCCTGCCCACCGGGTCATGTGCTATCGCCTCGCCGAGCGCGTCGGCACTGGTGTCCCGCTGGCTGGCGGTGAAACCGGCGTTCATCTTGACCCGCACCGACGGCAGGTGTGCCACGTACACCGAGAGGTCGCCGGACGGGGTGGCCACGGTGGAGCGCATCGCGCGGACCCAGCCCAGCTGGATGTCGACGGGCCGGGTGTCGTTCATCGGGTACTTGCTCCACAGCCCGACCGTGCCCTGGACGGAGTGGTAGCGGTACCGGGACGCCAGCGCCTTCTCGTACGCCGGGACCGCGTCGCCCGTCAGTTCCTCCAGAGCCACGACGTCGGCGCCCGAGGCGGCGACCTCGCGGGCGGTGCCCTCCGGGTCGGTGTTCTCGGCGTTCACGTTGTGGGTGGCGACGGTGAGGACCTCCCCGCCGCCCGACTTGTCCGTGAGCAGTCCGCCGAAGAGGTTCAGCCACACGATCGCCGGGACGAGCAGCGCGACCAGCGCCGTCGCCGACCGCCGCAGGAACGCGAGGACCAGCAGCACCGGCACCAGGAGCCCCAGCCAGGGCAGGAACGTCTCGGTGAGACTGCCCACGTTGCCGATCTTGTTGGGGATCTGCGCGTGGAGGACCATCAGCAGGCCGGTGGCCACCGCGACGATCGCGAGGACGACACCGCGCCGCCAGATCCCCCGATCGCTCCGCAGACGGTCGAGCAGGGCCCGGATCCGGGAACCGGGGCGGGGGTCCTCCGCGCTGCCGTGTCCCGATTCCGTCATGTATGCCTGCCGCATGTGCATAGTCCTCACTGCCTTGCCCTGCACACCTCGCCCGCCACGACCCTAGGCGATACCGGGTGTGTTTCTGCCGTACGGGTTCGAGGACGGCCGGGCGCCGCGACGGGTTCCGATCAAGGTTCGCGACCGCGCGGCTGTGACAGAACGCGCATATTGGCCGTGCGGCGGGGAGGCCGGACAGGCCCGGCGAAGGCGGAACGGCCGGGATGGCGGCGCGACGGTCCGGACGAGCTACGGCCACCGCCGCACGGTCGCGGCCCCCTCCTGCCGGACGGTCAGGACGACGACGGCCCGAGGCCCTCCAGCACCGCCGTGACCATGCGTTCCGCGAGGTCACCGGGCAGCGGGGCGTCGGGGCGCATCACGGCGCGCACGAGCATCGGGCCGACCAGGAGGTCGTTGAGCAGGTCGATGTCCAGGTCGTCGCGGATCTCGCCGCGGGCGACGCCGCGGCGCAGGATCTCCAGCACGGTCGCCCGGCGCGGGTCGATGACGGTCGCGACATACGCGTCCCACAACCTGGGGTGGCTCTTCATCTGGGCGCGCACGTTGTGCAGCAGCGCGGACGAGCGCTGGGCGAGGCCGCGGAGGCGGACCGACTCCAGCATGACGACGAGGTCGTCACGGGCGGAGGTGCCGGGCATCTCGGGATCCGGCGGCTCGATGTCCCGCAGGACGTCGACGAACAACTCCTCCTTGTCGGCCCAGCGCCGGTAGATGGTGGCCTTGCCGACCCCGGCGGTACGGGCGATGCGCTCGATGGAGATGTCGCCCAGCGGCAGCCCCTCCTCCAGCAGGGTCACCACCGCCTCGCGGATCGAGCGCTCCGCCGCCTCACTGCGGGGCCGGCCGCGCCGCGGAGCGCTCGCGCCCGCCCCGGCGGCGCTCGCGGCACCCGGGGGCCCGCCCGTTCCCGTACCCGTGCCCCGTGTCGCTCCGGTCCCGCTCGCCACAGCCGCCTCCACTCCGCCCCGCCCTCCCCGTGGCGCCCTTCCGTGATGTGCGCCTCGTCGCGACTCCCGGTCCGCCCCTCGGCGGGTCCCTCGATTCTCGCGGACCCCGGTCATCCCCGCGCCACCCCCGCCGCCGGGCGCTCGTCCGGCAGGGCCGGTGCGTCCGTGGGCTTCCGTCGGCCGGGGAGATACATGGCCACGACGACCGCGCCGATGAGCGTCACCGTCGCCGCGCACAGTGCCGCCAGGTGCATGGCGACGAGGAACGCCTGGTGCGCGGGCGCGATCAGGAGCTGTCCGGCCGGGCCGAGCCGTTCGGCCACGGCCAGTGTCGCCTCCAGAGACTCGCCCGCCGCGTGCTTCGCCTCGTCCGGGACGCCGGGGGCGCGCTCCAGGGTGCTCTCGATCCCGCCCCGGTACGCGGCCGACAGCAGCGAGCCGAGAACGGCCACGCCCAGCGCCCCGCCGATCTGCCGGAAGGTGTTGTTGATCGCGGAGGCCACGCCCGCCTTCTCCCTCGGCAGCGCCTGCATGACCGTGACGGTGACGGGCGACATGACGTGGCCCATGCCGGCGCCCTGCACGAAGAAGGCCAGCTCCAGCGCCCACAGCGGGGTCGAGGCGTCGAAGAAGGCGAAGCAGGCGAGCCCGGTCGCGATCATCATCATTCCGGCCGTGCAGGTCGCCTTGGCACCGAACCGGGCGACGGCCAGCCGGGCACGCGGCGCGAACAGCGACTGCGCCACCGCGAGGGGCAGCACCAGCAGACCGGCCTGCAGCGGGCTGTGGCCGAGCACGCTCTGGAGGTAGAACACCGAGAAGAACGCGACGCCCATCATCGAGAGGAAGGCGAGGGCGGTCGCGGTGATCGCGGCGGAGAACGCGGGATTCCTGAAGTGCGAGAAGTCCAGCGCCGGGTGGTCGATGCGGTGCTCGTACACCACGAATACCGCCAGCACGGCGAGCCCGCCGACCAGGGGCAGCAGCACGGACCGGTCGGAGAGCGAGGCGAGCTCACCGCCGTGGATGATCCCGTAGACGAGCAGGACGAGCCCGACGATGGACAGCAGCACGCCGACGGGGTCGATCCGGCCGGGTTCGGGGTCCCGGGAGTCGGGGACGAGCAGGGCCATCGCGGCGAAGCCGACGACCACCACCGGCACGTTCACCAGGAAGATCGAACCCCACCAGAAGTGTTCGAGCAGCAGGCCGCCCGTGAGCGGACCGAGGGCGATGGCGATACCCACTCCGCCCGCCCAGATGCCGATGGCCTTGGGCTGCTCGTCCCGTTCGAAGACGTTCATGAGAACGGCGAGGGTCGCCGGCATCACGAACGCGGCACCGAGGCCCATCACCGCGCGGTACGCGATGAGCTCGCCGGACGAGCCGGAGAACGCGGCCAGCGCCGAGCCGACGCCGAACACGGCCATGCCGAACAGCAGGGTCCTCCTGCGGCCCGCGCGGTCGCCGATCAGACCGGCCGTGAACAGCAGGGCGGCGAAGACGAGGGTGTAGGAGTTGATGGCCCATTCCAGCTCCCCCTGTGTGGCGCCGATACCCACGGGCGCCGGGGAGGCGATGGTCTTGACCGCCACGTTGAGGACCGAGTGGTCCAGCACCATGATGAGCACGGTGAACATCAGGACGGCCAGAATGAGCCAGCGGCGTCGGTGAACGGCTTCCGGAACCCGGGGTGGGGCGGGGGGTGCGCCCGGCGGTGTGGACATGACCGCAGCGTATTTCTATACGGCACCGTCTCGTATAGAAATGCTGCGCCGTTGGTGTCGGGACCGGCCAACTTTGCGGCAGTGTGAACGGGGCCACTTCACGCGGCGGGCGCGGGGATGCCACCATGGACGCGGTCCGGGGACGCCGTCAGGGCGCCTCGAGATGACGAAGGAGCCGTTCACCATGACGCTTCAGGCTGCCCAGACGCAGCCCGCCGACAGCAGCGGCAAGGCGCTGTACGGCGGCAAGGGCACTCGCCGCATCTCCGTTCACGACATCGCCGCCGCCAAGGAGCGCGGCGAGAAGTGGCCCATGCTCACCGCCTACGACGCCATGACGGCGTCCGTCTTCGACGAGGCCGGCATCCCGGTGATGCTGGTCGGCGACTCGATGGGCAACTGCCACCTCGGCTACGACTCCACCGTGCCCGTCACGATGGACGAGATGACGCTGCTGTCCGCGGCCGTCGTACGGGGTACCAGGCGAGCCCTGATCGTCGGCGACCTCCCCTTCGGCTCGTACCAGGAGGGCCCCGTCCAGGCGCTGCGCTCGGCTACCCGGCTGGTCAAGGAGGCCGGGGTCGGCGCCGTCAAGCTGGAGGGCGGGGAGCGCTCCCTGCCGCAGACCGAGATGCTGGTGCAGGCTGGCATCCCGGTCATGTCCCACCTGGGTCTGACCCCGCAGTCGGTCAACACGATGGGCTACCGGGTGCAGGGCCGCGGGGACGAGGCGGCCCACCGGCTGCTGAGCGACGCCAAGGCGGCCCAGGACGCGGGAGCGTTCGCCGTCGTCCTCGAACTCGTACCCGCGGAGCTCGCGGCCGAGGTCACCCGTTCGCTGCACATCCCGACCATCGGTATCGGCGCCGGCCCGGACACGGACGCGCAGGTCCTCGTCTGGACGGACATGGCCGGGCTGACGGGCGGCAAGGTGCCGCGCTTCACCAGGCAGTACGCGAATCTGCGGCAGACGCTGGGCGACGCGGCGAAGGCGTTCGCCGAGGACGTCGTCGGCGGTGCGTTCCCTGCCGAGGAGCACACCTTCCACTGACCGCCGGGCGCCGGCGCCCGTACCGGCACCACCCGTGCCTCACGATCCACTGCGGCACCACGGCAGCCCGCCGATCTTCCCCCGTCGGCGGGCTGCCTCCTTTCCTGATGCGGCCGGGGCCGGCCCGGGCGGTCTGCCGAGAGCAACGACAGCTCGAAGAGATCCGCCACGAGCCCCGGCGGACGCCGGGCGATGCTCAGCCGCTCGTGGTGGCCAGCTTCGCCGCGAAACCGAGGAACAGCGCCCCCGCCCCCGTCGTGAGGCCCGCCGACAGCTTCCGGCGGCGGCGGAACTGCGTGGCGAGGTACGTACCGCCGAGGATCAACGCGGTCACGTACGCGACACTGATGACCTGGTAGACGAGTGCGAGCAGGGCGAAGGACAGCCCCGGGTGCGCGTACCGGGGATCGACGAACTGCACGAAGAACGAGATGAAGAACAAGATCGCCTTCGGGTTCAGGACGGTGATCACCAACGAGCGCCGGAACAGCCTTCCGCCCGCCGACGGGTCCGGGGCGCCCTCGGCGTCCTCCGTCTTCTCGTCACGGCGGCGCCACAGTGCCCATGCCGCCCGGATCATGCCCACCGCGATCCACGTCAGGTAGCCGGCGCCGGCGTACTTCACGACGGCGAACAGAAGCTGGTTGGCCTGGAGCAGCGAAGCGAGCCCGGCGGCCGTCGCCACCATGAGCAGGGTCTCGCCGAGGAACACTCCCGCCGCGGCGCGGTAGCCGGCCCTCACCCCCAGCCGTGCGGCGGCCGACAGCGTGAACAGCGAGCTCGGCCCCGGCAGCAGAATGATCAGCAGCGCGCCCAGGGCGTAGGTCAGCGGATTCTCCACTCCCGGCATTTCGCACCTTCTCCTCGTCCGCCGCGGCCCGGCGGCCGGCCTGGCCCCGGGAGACGGCTGTCCGTCCCGACCACCGAAGCCGGCGAACACCTCCCGCCGGTGCTCCCGTGTCACGGTGATCCCGGGAGCCGCCGGACGGCTGTCGGCCTCTGAGCTGCTGTTGAAGAAGTCCAGCCGCTCGTGGTCGACCAGCAGACCCCATGCCGGACCGTTCGGCAACGGATTAAGCCGCGAGAACCGGGCCAGGGGGAGCTCCACCCCTCCCGGCATGTGCCGTTTCCCGGCGATGACGCGGTGCGGAGCTCGTTCTCCCGGAGCACACGGCGGTGGGCACTCGGCGGACGGCTCGGGCGCCCGGGACGACCTGGCCCTCAGCCCGTACGGCAAGCGCCTCTACGTCAGCCTGGACGCGGACGACCCCGACCAGCCGGGCAGCGTCGCGGTGGTCGACACCAAGCGGCAGAAGGTCACCGACGTCGTCACCGAGGGCGTCGGCCCGGACCCCGAGAACATCACCTTCACCGCCGACGGCCGCCAGGTGTACCTCGCCAACGCCGGGAGCAACAGCCTGTCGGTGATCAGCACGAGGAGCGACAGGGTCCGCACCGTCATCACCGACGGCATCGGCAACGAACCGCACGGCCTCACCGACGGCGGGGTCAGGGTTCGCGCGAAGCACTGCAAGCCGCGACGTTCATGGCTCTTCGGCCACGACGAGGGCCGCCGGTCCTGACTTCCGGCCGTGTGTCGGCGGCCCGTCGGCGATATGTCGGCGGTCCGTCGGCGGCGGTCGGGACGATGGCCTCATGACGCGAACCGACAACAACGCCGTCGAGGTACGGGGCCTCGTCAAACACTATGGCGCGACGAAGGCGCTGGACGGGGTGGACCTCGATGTCCGGGAGGGCACCGTCCTCGGTGTCCTCGGGCCCAACGGCGCCGGCAAGACCACGCTGGTCCGCTGCCTCTCCACTCTGATCACCCCCGACGCCGGACGCGCCACGGTCGCCGGCCACGACGTGGTGCGCCGGCCCCGGCAGCTCCGCCGCACGATCGGCCTGACCGGCCAGTACGCCTCCGTGGACGAGAAGCTGTCCGGCCGTGAGAACCTGTACCTGATCGGGCGGCTGCTCGATCTGTCCCGCAAGGACGCCCGGCGCCGGTCGGACGAACTGCTGGAACGGTTCTCGCTCACGGACGCCGCGAAGCGCCCGGCCGCCACCTACTCCGGCGGTATGCGCCGCCGGCTCGACCTGGCCGCCTCGATGATCGGCCGGCCCGCCGTGCTGTTCCTGGACGAGCCCACGACGGGGCTGGACCCGCGGACCCGCAACGAGGTGTGGGACGAGGTGCAGCGGATGGTCGCCGAGGGCGTCACCGTCCTGCTCACCACCCAGTACATGGAGGAGGCCGAGCAGCTGGCGCACGCGCTGACGGTCGTCGACCGGGGCCGGGTCATCGCCGAGGGCGGGGTCGCCGAGCTGAAGGCGAAGGTCGGCGGACGCACCCTGCGGATCCGGCCGGCCGACGCGGCGCAGCTGGCCGCGATGGCGTCGGCCGTGCGCGAGGCGGGCCTCGACGGTGTCGCCGGCGTCCAGGCCGTCCCGGACGAGGGCGTGCTCCACATCCCGATCCTCAGCGACGAGCAACTGACCGCCGTCGTGGGCCTGCTGGGCGCCCAGGGCTTCGCCGTCTCCGACATCGGGACCGAACTGCCCAGCCTGGACGAGGTCTTCCTGGCCATCACCGGCCGGCGGACCGCCTCCGTCACCGACACGCTCCCCCAGGAGGTCGCGGCATGAGCGTCGCCATGGCAACCGTTCCCGCAGCCGCCGACGACGGGCGGATCGGTCTGCGCGGGAGTCTCCGGCACATCGGTGCGCTGGTCCGCCGCAATCTGCTGTGGATCCGGCAGGACCCGGAGTCCATGATGGACGCGGTGCTGATGCCGATCGTCCTCACCCTGCTGTTCGTGTTCGTCTTCGGCGGCGCGATCGCCGGCAAGGGCAACCACGACGCCTACGTCGACTACGTCGTCCCCGGACTGATGGCGATGATGGGCATGAACATCGCGATGGGTGTCGGCACCGGCTTCAACCAGGACTTCCGAAGCGGTGTGATGGACCGCTTCCGGTCCCTGCCGATCGCCCGCTCCTCCGTGCTGATCGCCAAGATCGTCGTCGAGATCGGCCGGATGCTGGTCGCCACCGCGATCCTGTTGACGGTCGGCTTCCTGCTCGGTCTGTCCGTGGACGACGTCCCGGGTCTCCTGGCGGCGGTCGGACTGTCGCTGGTCTTCGGCTCCTCGATCATGTGGATCTTCCTCACCATGGGCGTGACCATGAAGAACGCCCAGACCATCCAGGGAATGGGGTTCCTGGTGCTGATGCCGCTGCAGTTCGGTTCCTCGATCTTCGCCCCGACCGACTCCATGCCCGGCTGGCTGCGGGCCTTCACCGACCACAACCCGCTGTCGTCGCTGGCCGACGCGGCCCGCGGGCTGATGAACGGCGGCCCGGTGGCCCAGGACGTGTGGGTGACGCTGATCTGGTCGGCGGTGATCACCGCGGTGATGGCCCCGGTGGCGATCAGGAAGTTCCGGACGAAGTCCTGAACTCCCGGCTCCGACCGTTCACGGGGCGGCGGCCTCCTCCCGGGTGAGGACGCCGCCCTCGGCGCGCCGGGCCGTGAACTCCGCGTCGCCGAGCAGGGCGCGGACGGTCCGCTCCGTACGGTCGTGGCTCTCCCGCTCCAGGGCGCTGACCACGGCACGTCCGGCCGGCTTCACCTGCTCTACCCGCCGGGCAGCGGTGCGGCGTCCCCGCACCTGCTCCGGACCGGGTCCCGCCCGTGCCTCGGCCGCGGTGAGCAGTCGGACCGCGGACATGCACGGCGCCACCGTCGGCGGTGCGGCGTCCCCGCACCTGCTCCGGACCGGGTCCCGCCCGTGCCTCGGCCGCGGTGAGCAGTCGGACCGCGGACATGCACGGCGCCACCGTCGGCGGTGCGGCGTCCCCGCACCTGCTCCGGACCGGGTCCCGCCCGTGCCTCGGCCGCGGTGAGCAGTCGGACCGCGGACATGCACGGCGCCACCGTCGCCGGAGCCCACCCGCCCGTTCTCCGCGACACCCGCGCCGCTCCCCGCCGGGTTCCGGCAGCGCGGCGGAACTCCCGCCCCGCCCGGGACGTTCTGGCCGTGCCGCCTGTACGGTCGGCATTCGGCCTGCGGATCCGCCGATCACGGCCGACCAGGAACCAGCCGTGCACGTACCCGCCGATCACGCCCCGGGAGCACCCTCGATGACCTCGGCCACCACCCGCTCCAGCGACCGGACGGTCTCGCCCGTCTTCCTCGGCATCGCCGCGATCACGGCGGTGACGGGCTGGGCGGTCTGGACGGACTTCGCGGACAGCCCGGGCGTCGCGGTGTTCCTGTTCGTGACGGCCGCGTGGATCGTGTCGCTCTGTCTGCACGAGTACGCGCACGCCCGCACGGCCCTGCACGGCGGGGACCTCACGGTCGGCGCCAAGGGCTATCTGACGCTCAACCCGCTGAAGTACACGCACGCGGTGCTGAGCATCGTGCTGCCCGTCCTCTTCGTGATCATGGGCGGTATCGGCCTGCCCGGCGGTGCGGTCTTCATCGAGCGGCACCGGATCAAGGGGCGCTGGAAGCACAGCCTCATCTCCGCTGCGGGCCCGCTGACGAACGTCCTGTTCGCGGTCGTCTGCACGGCCCCGTTCTGGCTCGGTGCGCTCGAAGGCGTGCCCCTCGGCTTCCGTTTCGCCCTGGCCTTCCTGGCGCTGCTGCAGGTCACCGCCGCGATCCTGAACTTCCTGCCGGTTCCGGGTCTGGACGGGTACGGGGTGATCGAGCCCTGGCTGTCGTACGGCTTCCGCCGTCAGGTGGAGCCCTTCGCGCCGTTCGGGCTGCTGGCGGTGTTCGCCGTCCTCTTCATCCCCGAGGTGAACCACGCGTTCTTCGACGCGATCTTCGCCCTGATGGACGGGCTCGGGGTGTCACGGGCGGAGGTCGCCTGCGGCCAGGACCTGTACCGCTTCTGGACCGAGCAGTACCCGGAGTGCACGGCGCTGCTCGGCCGCTGAAGGGCCGTTCAGCATTCCCCGGGGGACCGGCGCGCGGCGTCCGGTGCGTGCGATCGCAAGGCGGAGGGTCGTCCCTCGTACCGGACGTACTCGGACGACTCCGGCAACGGGGCGTGGGGCACCTCCCGTGCCCGATGGGCCACGGGGGAGTGCGTGCCGGACGTCGCGGGCCAGGAGGGACTCCTCGCAACACGCCGGGGTGCCGCATCGGGCAGGATCTGCCCCGTCGCGACCGGCCGGCAGCGGCTCGCCGTCGCCCGCTGCAGGCGGGCACACGGTCTGCCGCGGGATGCCGTACGCCGGCTGCGGGCGGGTCAGGAGCATCACCCGGGCAGGTGCCCGTGGTGCAGTTCCCCGTACGCCGGCTGCGGGCGGGTCAGGAGGTCGGCGTCGTCCGCGCCCTGCCGCGGCGGATGTAGTAGATCGCCATGTTCGACGACACACCGGCCAGCAGCACCCACACGATCCCCAGCCAGCTGCCCTCGACGAACGAGACGACCGCCGCGGCGACGGCGAGAACGCAGATGATGAGGGCATAGAGGGCGAGGCGGGGCATGGGGGTCGGCTCCTGTCCGGTCACGGGTGTTCCGGACCAGTGTCCCCCATACCCCCACGGCGCCGGTGACGCGGCACCACGTCCGGGGCCGGTACCACTTCTCGGACGTCGGTCACGCGTTCTCAGACGTCGGTCACGCGCAGACCCGCGTGCGCCTTGTAGCGCCGGTTCACGGAGATCAGGTTGGCGACCAGCGACTCGACCTGGTGGGCGTTGCGCAGCCGGCCGGAGAAGACACCGCGCATACCGGGGATACGGCCCGCGAGGGCCTGCACCAGGTCCGTGTCGGCGCGGTCCTCGCCCAGCACCATCACGTCCGTGTCGATCTCCTCGATCGACTCGTCCTGGAGGAGCACCGCGGAGAGGTGGTGGAACGCGGCGGTCACCCGGGACTCCGGCAGCAGGGCCGCGGCCTGCTCGGCGGCGCTGCCCTCGGCCGGCTTGAGCGCGTAGGCACCCTTCTTGTCGAAGCCGAGCGGGTTCACGCAGTCGACGACCAGCTTCCCGGCGAGCTCGGAACGCAGCGCCTCCAGGGTCTTGGCGTGCCCGTCCCACGGCACGGCCACGATCACGACATCGCTCCGCCGGGCGCACTCGGCGTTCTCCGCGCCCTCGATGCCGAGGCCCAGCTCGCGGGCCGCGGTCTCGGCACGCTCGGCGGCCCGGGAACCGATGATCACCTTCTGCCCGGCGCGGGCGAGCCGGTAGGCGAGGCCGCGGCCCTGGTCCCCCGTGCCGCCGAGGACGCCGACGACGAGACCCGAGACGTCGGGGAGGTCCCACGGGTCCCTGGCGGCGGGCTTCGGTGCGCTGGCGTTGTCTTGAGAAGTCATGACCCGACCTTACTCGCAGGTAGCAGGGCGGCCCGCCCCGTACGGATGGACCGCAGCGGAACCGCGGGCGGCGGGCGGGCCCGTGGGGCAGGATGCCCGCCCATGGATGCCGTACGCGTCGCGCTCTTCAGGGAAGTCCTCGCCGGGACCGAGTGGCCCGCGGCGGCCCGCAGGTTCGCGGGCACCCTGCGCTCCTCGGTCGTCCCCCAGGGCGGCGGACTGCTGCTGGTGGGAACGGCCCAGTACGAGCCGTGGCACCTCGCCGCGCACCTCGTGGACGAGGCGGCCTGGTCGGGGCAGCCCGAGCTGGCGCCCACCCTCGTACGCCACCGGGTGCGGCCGGGGGACCCGGCGCACCTCGCCGTCGGTCTGGGCCGGGTGGCGGCGGCCGGGCGCGGGGAGACACTACTGGTGGTGGCGCCGCAGCGGCCGGACGGAGGGCTGCTGGAGCGTGTCCACGACGCCCGGCGCTCCGGGGCGACGGTGCTCTCGCTGGACGCCGGCGACCCGGAGGTCGTCGGACTGGCGCACGAGGCGCTGACGGTCCCGGGGACGGCGGAGGTCGACCTGGACACGGTGCAGCACCTCATGAGCGCGGCGGCCGGCGAGAACGTCCTGCCGTCGCAGGGCCCGCGTGGCCGCAGGCCCTTGCGCGACCGCCTCGCCCGGCTGGCCGACCACCTCACGGCGCCCCCACCGGCGCGGTGGTGAAATTCGTTTGCCGCGCCCGCCCCGCCCCGCCGAGCATGGCCGGTCGTGGCTTCACGACTCGGCGGCACGCTTCTCCCCGACCTCTCCCCCTGGCGCTCCTCACGGGACTTCCGCCTGCTGTGGGTGCAGGGGCTCATCACGTTCCTCAGCAGCTTCATGGCGATGGTGGCGCTGCCGCTGCAGATCAAGGACCTGACGGGCTCGCCGCTCGCGGTCGGGATCATGGGCGCCGTGGAGCTCGTGCCGCTGGTGGTGTTCGGGCTGTACGGGGGCGCGCTCGCCGATGCGGTGGACCGGCGCGGGGTACTGGTCCTCACCGAGGGCGGCATGGCCGTGATGGCCACGATCCTGCTGGTCAACGCGTTGCTGCCGACGCCCGCGCTGTGGCCGCTCTATGTCGTCGCGGCGGGTGTCTCCGCTCTCGCCGGTCTGCAACGCCCCGCGCTGGACTCCCTGATGGCCCGGATCGTGCCGCACGACCAGCAGACCGCCGCGGCAGCGCTCAACGCGCTGCGCTGGCAGCTCGGCGCCATCGCCGGGCCGGCGCTGGCCGGGCTGGTCGTGGCGTACGCGGGACACGCGACGGCGTACACCACGACGGCCGCCGGGTTCCTGGTCTCCGTAGTGCTGTGCAGCCGGCTCTCCCCCGCCCCGCCCGCGCACGACGCGGAGAAGCCGTCGCTGCGGGGCATCGCGGAGGGCGCCCGGTACGCGTGGAGCCGGCCGGTGCTGCTGGGCACGTACGCGGTGGACCTGGCCGCGATGTTCTTCGCCTTCCCCAACACGATCTTCCCGTTCCTCGCCGACGAGCTCGACGCGGAGTGGTCGCTGGGACTGATGTACGCGTCGGGGTCGGTCGGCTCACTGCTGCTCAGCCTGACCAGCGGCTGGACCTCACGGGTGCGCCGGCACGGCCTGTTCGTGGTGTTCGGCGCCGCCGGATGGGGGCTCTCGATCGCCGCGGCCGGCTGGTTCACGAACATCTGGCTGGTGCTGCTCTGCCTCGCCTTCGCGGGCGCCGGCGACATGCTCAGCGGACTGGGCCGCTCCACCATCTGGAACCAGACGGTCCCGGAGTCCCTGCGCGGCCGCCTCGCGGGCATCGAGGTGCTCTCCTACAGCGTGGGACCGCAGCTGGGCCAGGTGCGCGCGGGTGCGGTGGCGGGCTGGACCGGCACCCGGGCGGCGTTCTGGAGCGGCGGGCTGCTCTGCGTGGCCTCGGTGGGCCTGCTCACGGCGGCGCTGCCGAAGCTCGCCACGTACGACGCGGCGACGGACGAGGACGCCCTGCGCCGCCGTGCCCAGAAGGAGGGGACGGCGGCGGCAGGAACGGTGGGCTGACGGGAGGGAGCCGCGTCGCGGTGCGGAGCCGCCTTCCCCAGGCAGCGGTCCGGTGGGACGGCTCCCCGCGGCAGACACCCCGGCCCGCACGGCCCGGGTGCGGCAGGCCCATCCGGCATCCCCGCCGCCCGGGTGCGGCGGACGCCAGACGGTCCGGCATCCGCAGCCGGCGCCGGTCGGGTACGCCCCCTGCGGCGCACGGCCGGGCGCCGGTCCGCCCCCCAGGTCCGCCCCGCGCTCAGTCGGCGGTGTCGCCGCCGCGCGGCGCGTCGTGCCACCGCGGGTCGTTCTCCCACTCGAGGTTCCGCTCCCGCGCCAGCTCCATCGCGTGCGTGGCCTCCTCGCGCGTGGCGTACGGACCGAAGCGGTCCTTCGCCGGGCACTCGGGCCCCTCCTCGACCTTCTTGTGCTCCAGGCAGTAGTACCACTCGCCCGGCTTGCCCACCGTGCGCTTCTTGAACAGGGCCATCGTCGGCTCCTTCCTCTGACCCATGCTGCCCCGACGTCTTCCCCTTCGCCCGAGGACGACGCCGTTCCCGGCGCCCGGAGCGCCGGGAACCCCCGGTTAGACTCGCTGGCATGTCTGGCCAGTCGCTGCTCGTACCAGGGAAGCTCTCTCCCACCCGTTCCGTACCCGGAAACATCCGGCGCCCCGAGTACGTCGGGAAGCCCGCGCCCAAGCCGTACACCGGGCCGGAGATCCAGGACACCGAGACGATCGAGAGGATGCGCGTCGCGGGCCGTATCGCCGCCCAGGCGATGGAGGAGGCCGCGAAGCTCATCGCCCCCGGGGTGACCACGGACGAACTCGACCGGGTCGCGCACGAGTTCATGTGCGACCACGGGGCGTACCCGTCGACGCTCGGCTACCGGGGCTTCCCGAAGTCGCTGTGCTCCTCGGTCAACGAGGTCATCTGCCACGGCATCCCGGACTCCACGGTGCTGCGGGACGGCGACATCGTGAACCTGGACGTCACCGCGTACATCGGCGGTGTGCACGGCGACAACAACGCCACCTACCTCTGCGGCGACGTGGACGAGCAGTCCGCGCTGCTGGTCGAGCGGACGCGGGAGTCACTCAACCGCGCGATCAAGGCGGTCCGGCCCGGCCGCCAGATCAACGTCATCGGGCGAGTCATCGAGTCGTACGCGAAGCGGTTCGGCTACGGCGTCGTACGCGACTTCACCGGCCACGGCATCAACTCCTCGTTCCACTCCGGCCTGATCATCCCGCACTACGACAGCCCGCACGCGACGACCGTGATGCAGCCCGGCATGACGTTCACCATCGAGCCGATGCTGACGCTCGGGACGCACGAGTACGACATGTGGGACGACGGCTGGACCGTGGTGACGAAGGACCGCAAGCGGACCGCGCAGTTCGAGCACACGCTGGTGGTGACGGAGACCGGAGCCGACATCCTGACGTTGCCCTGACGCGAATCCTGGGTAGCGTCCTTACCGACAGGTCGTCGGGAACCAATTGACTTAGGTAAGCCTAAGTAAGAGGATCCTGCTGGTTCCCGTCCCCATCGGTCCCCGGAGGCCCGCCTTGGACACCCTGGACACGCCCTTCTCGACCCTGATCCGTGTCGCGTCGCACGAACGGCACACCGAGGCGGAGACGTCGACGTTCATGAGCGATCTGCTCGGCGGCCGGCTGGCGGTCGACGCGTACGCCCGCTACACGGAGCAGTTGTGGTTCGTGTACCGGGCGCTGGAGGAGTCGGCCGGGGCCCTCGAGGCCGACCCGGTCGCGGGGCCGTTCATCCGGCCGGAGCTGTTCCGCGCGGCCGAGCTGGAGCGGGACCTGGCGCATCTGCGCGGCCCGGACTGGCGTACCGGTCTGCGCCCGCTGCCCGCCACGGCCTCGTACGCGGCCCGGGTCGAGGAGTGCGCCCGGACGTGGCCGGCGGGCTATGTGGCCCACCACTACACCCGGTACCTCGGGGACCTCTCCGGCGGCCAGATCATCCGCGACAAGGCCGAGCGCACCTGGGGCTTCGACCGCAAGGGCGACGGGGTCCGCTTCTACGTCTTCGAGCAGATCTCCAACCCGGCGGCGTTCAAGCGGGGTTACCGGGAACTGCTGGACGCGGTGAACGCGGACGACCTCGAGAAGCAGCGCATCATCGACGAGTGCAGGCGCGCCTTCGACTTCAACGGCGCGGTGTTCCGCGAGCTGGGCCGGGAGTTCCCGCTCAGCGCGGCGTGACGCGGCGGCGGGACAGCGCGTTTCCCGTGCCCGTGCTCTTCCCACGCCCGCGGACGCCGCGTTGACCGCAGGCGTCGCGAAGGCGTCCCGCGACCGCTGGCCATCGCGGGACTGCCGTGACCGCGGACGACCGAACGGTGCGACCTCGGGCACGGCATCGCGCGCCCCGGGCCCGGCCCTCCCGGGTCGGCGCCTCTGCCACGACGCGTCAGGGGCCCGCGAGCCTTACGCGGCCGCCGAGTTCGATCAGTCCGCCGGGTGCGGGGGCCGTCAGGAGCTGGGAGCCGCGCCCCTGGGTGATGTTCAGTGCGCGGCCGAGCTGTTCGGTCAGCAGCAGCGCCGCCGCGCCGGTGGCCTCGTCCTCGTCGACGCCGTCGCCCCGGCCGGGGAAGGCGCGGGCCCGGATCCGGCCCGCGGCCTCGTCCTCCCACGCCCATGCGTACGTCCATTCGCCGGGCGGCGGCACCTCCAGCGCCTCGACCTCGGCCGCCGAGCCGTACCGGCGCAAGGCGCGCGGCGGGGCCCACTCGGCGGGTGCGGCGATCCAGGTGAACTCGCCGTCGGAGCGCACCCACACCTCCCCCGCCGGGGGGTTCACCGTCTCCAGGTCCAGCAGCCAGGCCACCCCGACGAGAGGATGGCCGGCGAACGGCAGACGTGCCCCCGGGGTGTGGATGTCGACGACGCCGCGTTCGGGGTCGTCGACGAACACGGTCTCGCTGAAGCCCAGTTCGGCGGCGAGCGCCCGGCGGGACGTCTCGTCGGGGTACGGCCGCCCGTCGCGCACGACTCCGAGGGCGTTGCCGTGGCGGCCGTCGCCGGAGCAGAAGACGCGCAGGACGTCGAGGCCGCGGGGTCGTTCGTGTGTCACCCGGGCATTGAAGCATCCCCGTACGACACGGACCGGCAGGGTCGCGTCCACCGGCTCGGCGGCGGACGCGACCCTGCCGGGGCCGGGGAGGGCGTCAGCCCCCGGGAGGTGGCGCGGCGGCGGATCGCCGTCGAGGGCGCGCCCGGCGAGGGCGTTCCGCGACGAACTGCTCGGCGACGTCCACCGGCACCCCGCCCATCGTGGCGAAACGGGAACCTTGACTCGCACTTGACCCACTCGTGGGGCGGTCGTGGCGGTGCCGTGACCTCCCCGTTTCCGATGTGCGGGGATGAGATCNGGCCGGTGCGCGGGTGCTGCCGCACCCGCGCACCGGCACCCCGCCCATCGTGGCGAAACGGGAACCTTGACTCGCACTTGACCCACTCGTGGGGCGGTCGTGGCGGTGCCGTGACCTCCCCGTTTCCGATGTGCGGGGATGAGATCCGAATCACTGGACGGACCGGTGTCACTCAGGTAAGGCTCAGTTAAGTTAGGCCCGCCTCACCGGCTGACCGCACCGTCCGCACCCCGTCCCCGAACCCGTCCCGTGGAGCCCGTATGCAACCCACCCGCCTGTCCGTCGTCACCGCCGTCGCCGCGCTCTCCGCGCTCACCGCCGTCACGGGCTGCGCCGAGAAGAGCGATGCCGGGGACGGCAGCGGTGCCATCGCCGTGACCGCGAAGGACGACTCCTGCGAGGTGTCCGCGAAGGAGTTCCCGGCCGGTCATGTCCGGCTGGACATCGAGAACAAGGGCTCCAAGGTCACCGAGGTCTACATCCTCTTCCCCGACGACCGCATCGTCACCGAGCGCGAGAACATCGGCCCCGGCACCAAGGCGAGTCTGACCGCAGAGGTGAAGGCCGGCGACTACGAGATCGCCTGCAAGCCGGGGATGCGGGGCGAGGGCATCCGCCGCCCGGTCAAGGCGACCGGCGGCACCGCGGCGAAGCGCTCCCCGGAGATGGACGCGGCGGTCGCCGCGTACCGCACGTACGTGCAGCAGCAGGCCGACGAGACGCTCCCGAAGACGAAGGTGTTCACCGACGCCGTCCGCGCCGGCGACATAGAGGCGGCGAAGAAGGCGTACGCGGACTCCCGGATCGGCTGGGAGCGCACGGAGCCGGTCGCCGAGTCGTTCGGCGACATCGACCCGAAGGTCGACCTCCGCGAGGACGGTGTGGCCGACCTGAAGCCGGGCGAGAAGTGGACCGGCTGGCACCGCCTGGAGAAGGCGCTGTGGCAGGACGGGAAGCTGGGCGCCGAGGAGAAGGCGCTCGCCGACACCCTCGACAAGGACCTCGCGGTCTGGGTGAAGAAGGTCGGTACCGCCGAGATCACCCCGACGTCGATGGCCAACGGCGCCAAGGAACTCCTGGACGAGGTGGCCACGGGCAAGGTCACCGGCGAGGAGGAGCGCTACTCCCACACCGACCTGGTCGACTTCAAGGCCAACGTCGAGGGCGCGCAGAAGTCGTACGAGCTGCTGAAGCCGGTCGCGTCGAAGAACGACGCGGAGCTCGTCGCCGAGCTCGACAAGCAGTTCGCCGCGCTGAACACGCTGCTCGACAAGTACCGTGCGGACACGAGCACCTACGTCTTCACCTCGTACGACAAGGTCTCCGGAGCCCAGCGCAAGGAGCTGTCCGACGGGGTCAACGCGCTGGCCGAGCCGCTGTCGAAGCTGGCCGCGGCCGTGGTCGAGTAGGGGGACCGGCAGACATGTCCGAGGAGACCACACCCCCGGCCGGGACGGCGGAGCCCGGCAGGGACGAGCGCGGGGACACCGGCACGGGGACCGGCGGGAACGAACGGACCGCCGAGTCCACGCACACCGGCACCCAGGAGCGGACGGGCGAGCGCACGGGCACCGGCACGGGCGTCGCCGGGGCGACGGCCGCGCCCTCGCGGCGTGCGCTGCTCGGCTGGGGAGGTGCCGGGCTCGCGCTCGGCGCCGCCGCGGCCGGGGGCGCCGCGGCCGTCGCGACGGCCGGCGGCGACCGGACATCGCAGGCGGCCGCGAGCGGCGCCGCGGTGCCGTTCCACGGCACGCACCAGGCCGGCATCGCCACCGCCGTGCAGGACCGGCTGCACTTCGCGTCCTTCGACGTGAGGACCCGGGACCGGGCCGAACTGGTCCGGTTGCTGCAGGACTGGACCCGGGCCGCCGAGAGCATGACCGCCGGCAACACGGTCGGCGAGGGCGCGTACGGCGGTCTCGCCGAGGCCCCGCCGGACGACACCGGCGAGGCGCTCGGGCTGAAACCGTCCCGGCTCACCCTCACCGTCGGCTTCGGCCCGTCGCTCTTCGACGCCCGTTTCGGCCTGAGGGACCGCCGCCCCGCGGCACTGGTCGAGCTGCCGAAGTTCGCCGGGGACAACCTCGACCCGGCGCGCAGCGGAGGCGACCTGTGCGTCCAGGCATGCGCCGACGACCCCCAGGTGGCGGTGCACGCCATCCGCCAGCTCGCCCGGATCGGCTTCGGCAAGGTCGCCGTCCGCTGGTCGCAGCTCGGCTTCGGCAAGACGTCCTCGACGACGCCCGAGGCGCAGACGCCGCGCAATCTGATGGGCTTCAAGGACGGCACCCGCAACATCGCCGGCACCGACACCGACGCCCTCGGCAAGCACGTCTGGGTCTCGCGGAAGGACGGCCCGGCCTGGCTCGTCGGCGGCTCCTACCTCGTGGCACGCCGGATCCGGATGAACATCGAGACCTGGGACCGGACGTCGCTGAAGGAGCAGGAGGACATCTTCGGCCGCGACAAGGGCGAGGGCGCCCCGGTCGGCAGGGCGAGGGAACGGGACGAGCCGTTCCTGCCCGCGATGCTGCCCACGGCGCACGTACGCCTCGCGCACCCCGACTCCAACGGCGGGGCGAGGATGCTGCGCCGCGGCTTCTCCTTCACCGACGGCACGGACGGGCTCGGCCGGCTCGACGCGGGCCTGTTCTTCCTCGCCTACCAGCGGGACGTCGCCCACGGCTTCGTCCCGGTACAACGGAGTCTGGCCTCCGACGACCTCAACGAGTACATCCAGCACGTGGGTTCGGCGCTGTACGCGATCCCGCCGGGAGTCCGGGACAAGGACGACTGGTGGGGCCGGGCGCTGTTCTCGTGAGCGGAAGGGACCTCCCGTGTTCGGCAACTATCTGATCGGGCTGCGCGAGGGTCTGGAGGCCGGGCTGGTCGTCTGCATCCTCGTCGCCTATCTGGTCAAGACGGACCGCAGGGACGCGCTGAAGCCGGTGTGGGCCGGCGTCGGCGTCGCCTGCGGGGTGTCCCTCGCCTTCGGCGCGGCGCTCGAATTCGGTTCCCAGGAGCTGACGTTCGAGGCCCAGGAACTGCTGGGCGGCACCCTGTCGATCGTCGCGGTCTGCCTGGTCACCTGGATGGTCTTCTGGATGCGGCGCACCGCACGGCATCTGAGGGCCGAACTGCACGGCAGACTGGACGCCGCACTGCGGATGGGCACCGGCGCGCTGGTCGCCACGGCGTTCCTGGCGGTGGGCCGGGAGGGCCTGGAGACGGCCCTGTTCGTCTGGGCGTCTGTCCGGGCGGCCGCGGACACCGCCGGCTCGTCCGCGCCGCTCGCCGGGGTCCTGCTCGGGATCGCGACGGCCGTGCTGCTCAGCTGGCTGTTCTACCGGGGCGCCCTGCGGATCAACCTGGCGAAGTTCTTCGCCTGGACCGGCGGGATGCTGGTGGTCGTGGCCGCCGGTGTGCTGGCGTACGGGGTGCACGATCTGCAGGAGGCCCGTTTCCTGGGCGGCCTCGCCGACAAGGCGTTCGACGTCAGCGCCACCGTCCCGCCGGACAGTTGGTACGGCACCCTGCTGAAGGGCGTGTTCAACTTCCAGCCGAACCCGACCGTCCTCCAGGTCACGGTGTGGGCGCTGTATCTGGTCCCGGCACTCACGCTGTTCCTCGCCCCGGTAGGGTTCGGACGGTCAGTGCGGGGCGGCGAGGAACAGAAGGCAACCGATGAGCAGGCTGGGTCGGGCGGCGACGGGGCTCGCGGCGGTGACGGTGCTGTCGCTGACGGCGAGCGGGTGCGTGACGGTGCACGGCGAGCTGGAGGTCGTACCGTCGGCGACGAACGCTGAGGCCGAGCAGGCCCTCCAGGACTTCACCGACGCCTACAACGCGGCCGACAAGGCCTACGACCCGGCCCTCGACGCGGGCCGGGTCACGGGCGCGCTCGGCGCCATCAACCAGGCGGGCCTGAAGGCCCGCAGCATCACCACGCCCGGCGGCAACCCACGGCACCGCCCGCTGGAGCTCAGCGACACGACGTACCACATCCCCAAGAAGGCGGGCTGGCCGCGCTTCTTCGTGGCGGACGCCGACAGCAACCGGGACACCGACTCGGGCGACCAGGACAGCCGCTGGCTGATCGTGTTCGTCAAGAACAGCAACAAGCAGCTGTGGGAGGCCGCGTATCTGGCGATCGTCTCGACGGGCGAGGTGCCGAAGTTCCGCGCGGACCAGGAGGGCTGGGCGGAGCCGGTGGCCCCCGACTCCGACGCGACGGCCGTCGCCCCGCGCGATCTCAGCGAGGAGTACGCCTCGTACCTGCGGACCGGCAAGCCGCGGCACTTCGCCGACGGCGCGCACACGAGCGGGTGGCGGCAGGTGCGCGAACAGAACGGCCGGCGGGCGGGGCTGAGCACGCAGTACGTCGACCAGGCACTGGACACCGGGGACTTCGCGCCCCTCGGGCTGGCCACGGAGGACGGCGGGGCACTGGTGTTCTTCGCGCTGCGCTACTTCGACCGGCAGACCGCCGCGCAGGGTTACCGGCCCAAGGTGAGCCCGGACGTGAAGGCGCTCATGAGCGGTGAGGTGAAGAGCACGCTCACCAAGGAGTGGGTGTCGAGCCAGGCGGTGACGGTGGCCCCGAAGGGTGCGGCCGGCCCGCCGGTGCGGATCATCAGCCGGCTGCAGGGTGTGACGGCGGCGCGCGGCTCGTAGACCGCGCGGGCCTCTCCGGGGCGGCCGAGTGCCGGTGGTCCAACTCCTCGAAGAGCGGCCGGAAGACCGGGTCGCCGAGACTCCGGCCGAGTACCGATGTCGTCAGCCCGGCGCCTGCCATCCCCAACTGGTCGAGGGCGCGGGCCAGTTCTTCCAGCGAGGCGTCCAGGTGCGGGAGCGGCAGTGCGGCGAAGGCGGAGAAGCGGGGGCGGCGCTCAGGGGCACCACGGGCGCCCGGGGCATGCGCAAGGGGCGGGTGACTCGGCGGGTGTCACCGGCGCGCGACGACCGAGCACCTGAACGACTCGGCGTCGCGGGAAGGCGACGCGACGACTCAGCGGCTCGGCGGGCGCGGAGGCGCGACGCGACGGCGCAACCCTCAGCAGCTCAGCGGCGCGCGGAGGCGCGACGCGACGGCGCAACCCTCAGCCGCTCAGCGGCGCGCGGAGGCGCGACGCGACGGCCGGCGGCTCAACGGCTGGACGGCCAGGCCACCGTGTGGTGGTCCGGGTCGTGCTGGCCGGTCTTCTCGGCGTACCTGGTGCAGGCGTCCGCCAGCGCCTCCAGCAGGGTCAGCGGGTCCGGCAGCGGATGCTCGGGGCCGCGCACCCAGGCGACACCGAGATCACCGGGGAGCCGCGAGGGCGGTACGAGGACGTAACTGCCGCGGCTGTGCCAGCGCAGGCCCGGATGCTCGTCCATCGTCCCGGGATGGCAGTCGAGTTCGCAGGGCCACCACTCGTCCTCGTCCTCGGGCGTACCGCGGGTCGCGGTGAAGAACAGCATCCGCCCTTCTCCGGACTCCGTGACCGGGCCGACCTCGGTACCGTCCGAGAGCAGCCGCTCCAGCGCCGCCCGTCCGGCCTCCAGCGGTACGTCGAGGACGTCGTGGACCATGCCGGTGGCGGTGATGAAGTTCGCCTCGGGCTGGTCCTCCGCCCAGCGCTCGACGGAGGCGGGGTCGTGCGTGGACTGGGTCTGCCAGGCGAACGAGACGGGGTGCCGGGCCGGCGTCGGACAGCCGATGCGCTCACAGGAACAGCTGTATCCCGAGGGGTGCGCGGCGGGCGCGAGCGGGAGTCCCGCGGCTGCCGCCGCCAGAAGCTGGCCGAGACGGTCCCGGGCGCGGTCGGACGCGGCGCCGGCGGCGTCCTCCCGGGAACGGCGGCGCAGCCACTGCGGCAGCCGGTTGTCCCAGGAAAGCCTGCTCTCCGTGCCGCGGTAGCGGCCGTTGCCGTCGCCCATCTATCCCCTCACATCTCCCTGCTCGCCCCGGCCCGCGCGGGCACGGCCGCGCGTCGGCACTGCCGCCATCGTCCCACCATCGGGCGCGCCGGGTGGCCGCACCCCCCCGATCGAGTGGCCAATCGCCGGTCAGGGGCGGGGGGCGAGGCCGTGGAGGGCGTACTCGACGACCCTGTCGGCGTACTCGTGCGTGAGGGGCAGGGTACGCAGCAGCCAGCGGTGGGCCAGCGGTCCCACGAGCAGCTCCAGGGCGATGCGGGGGTCGATGCCGGGACTCGCCTGCCCGGCGTCCTGGGCCCCGCGCAGCCTGTCCACGTACAGCCCCAGCTGCGGTTCGAGAACCTTCTCCACGAACTGGGCGGCGAGGGCAGGGTCCACGACGCTCTCGGCGGCGAGGGCGCGTGCGGGGGCGTCGTAGACGGGCGAGTTGAGTTCGTCGACGGTGGCGCGCAGAACGAGCTTCAGGTCCTGCTCCAGGTCCCCGGTGTCGGGGAGTTCGTGCTCGCCCTGGGCGGCCTGCTCGGCGACGTCGAGGAAGGCTTCCAGAAGGACGGCGGCCTTGGAGGGCCACCAGCGGTAGATGGTCTGCTTGCCGACGCCCGCGCGGGCGGCGATACCCTCGATCGTCGTCCGGGTGTAGCCGACTTCGCCGACGAGCGCGAGGGCGGCGTCGTAGATGGCGCGGCGGGAGCGCTCGCTGCGGCGTGAGGAGTCGGGCTTCCTGCTCTCTGGCATGGACCCAATCTAGCAATATCCGCGACGAGACGTATCGTCTTGTTCCATATCAGGCGTACGTCCGATGAACCACCCGATCGGATCACTGCGCGAAGGCGCCGGAGACCGCACCATGGCCTCACGCACAACCGTGCGCCCAGTCGTCCGTGAGGAGCCCGCATTGCCTCGTGACGCCAGATCCCGCCGCTACCTCATGTGCCCACCCACGCACTTCGAGGTGACGTACTCCATCAACCCCTGGATGGACCCCGGGAAGCCCGTCGACCTGTCGCTGGCGATGACCCAGTGGGAGGTCCTGCGCGACCGCTACCGCGCCCTCGGCCACACCGTCGAACTGCTGGAACCCCGTGAGGACCTGCCGGACATGGTCTTCGCCGCCAACGGCGCCACCGTGGTCGAAGGCCGGGTGCTCGGCGCGCGCTTCGCCTTCCCCGAGCGGGCCGCGGAGGCGGACGCCCATGTCGAGTGGTTCCGCGCCCACGGCTTCACCGAGATCCACGAGCCGGCGCACATCAACGAGGGCGAGGGCGACTTCGCGGTGACCTCGACCTATGTGCTGGCGGGCCGGGGCTTCCGGTCGAGCCCGCTGTCGCACGACGAGGCGCAGGAGTTCTTCGGACGGCCGGTGATCGGGCTCGATCTGGTGGACCCGCGCTACTACCACCTGGACACCGCGCTGTCGGTCCTCGACGACGAGACGGACGAGATCATGTACTTTCCCGGCGCCTTCTCGCCGGGCAGCCGCGCGGTCCTCGCCCGACTCTTCCCCGACGCCCTCGTCGCGGGCGAGGCGGACGCGGCGGCCTTCGGTCTCAACGCGGTCAGCGACGGCCGCCACGTCCTGCTGCCGCAGGCGGCCCTGGGCCTCTTCGACCCGCTGCGGGCGCGGGGCTTCGAACCGATCGGGATGGACACGGGCGAGCTGCTGAAGGGCGGCGGCAGCGTGAAGTGCTGCACTCAGGAGCTACGCGTCTGAGTACCGAAGGCGGGGGCGGTCCGCCGCCCCCACCGACTCCCGCGTCTGCCGCCCACCGCCCGCGGGCCCGAACCGGCAGGCTCAGGCGTCCTCGGCGTCCGGCGGCGGCCAGGCTGCGCCCCAGGACGTGTCGCGCGCCGCACGGTAGAGGGAGCCGTGGCGTTTGGCGACCGTTTCGCGGTGGAGGGCGCCGTCGGCGGAGCACAGGTCCAGCAGGACCTGGCCCTTGCGGATCTGCGGCTTCCGCGTCACCCGGGAGGGCGCCGGGGTCGCCGGGTCCCGGGTCGCGGCGACGTAGGCGAACTTCTCGTCCTCGTAGGACAGCGAGCCGCCCTTCACCCGCCGGTGGAGCGACGACCGGCTCACCCGCACCGCGAAATGGCACCAGTCCGCCCCCGGCACGATGGGGCACTCCCCGCTGTGCGGGCACGGCGCCGCCACCCGCAGCCCCGCGTCCACCAGCAGGTCACGCGCCGCGATGATCCGCTCGTAGCCGTCCGGTGTGCCGGGTTCCACGACCAGGACGGTCCGCCCCGCCGCCGCGGCCTGGCGCACGACCGCCGCCCGGGTCCGCTCGTCGAGCTCCTTCAGCACGTACGAGACCGTGACCAGGTCCGTCGGCTCCAGCCCCATCGACTCCCCGATCCGCGCCCGCCGCCACCGCGCGCCCCGCAGCGCCGGCGAGTCCGCGGACGCCGCCAGCTCGCGGCCGAGCTCCAGCGCGGGCTCCGCCCAGTCCAGGACAGTGGTCCGGTGCTCCCCCTCCGGCCAGGCGTCGGCGACCGCCCAGCTCGCCGCGCCCGTGCCGCCGCCGATGTCGGTGTGGGTCGCGGGCGTCCACCCGGGCGCCGCCGCCCGGAACGCGTCGAGCGCGGACCGTACCGCCTCGAACGTCGCGGGCATCCGGTACGCGGCGTAGGCGGCCACGTCAGCGCGGTCGCGCAGCACCGGCGCGTCGGTCGGAGTGTCCCCCCGGTAGCTGGCGATCAGGCGCTCCACCGCCTGGGCGGCGCGGCCCTGCGGCAGTCCGTCGAGGAGACCGGCGAGGGCGTCGGGGAGGGTCGTGTTCACCGGCGAATTCTAGTACCGCGGCCGGAAGGGCTGCCCCGTGAGGCCCCCGGCGTCCGGCGCGGCGCCCCGCGCCGGACGAGCGCCCTCGCACCCGGGAGCACTCGGGCGACTCCGGCAACGCCCGCGAGGCGCCGTGCGGGGCGTTGCGAGCCGGTGGACCGTTCCGGCCGCGGCACCGGGCACGACGCCGCTCCCCCGGGCCCGCGCGGGAACCGTGCCGGAACGAACGCACGGCCGAACTACTGTGTGTACACGCCCAGTTGCTAATCTGACGGCCGTTGTACCTGGCAACGCTCATCGGGGGGACCATGAGACAGAGGATCGTGCGCACGGCCCTGGTGGCCGGCGTCGCCGTACTGGCCATGATCCTTCTGCTCGCCACCTGTGGCGGCGGAGGCGGAAAGGACGAGCACCGCGACGACGGGCCTAAGAGGCCGCGGAAGCGCGTTTCCGGCCCGGTCACCGAGCTCACCGTCCCCGCCGCGTACGACACCGCCAGGGGCTGGGAGGTCCCCGACGCCTCGCCCGACCACGCACTCGCCACCCGCTACGGGCTCCTCGCCTACCTGGAACGGGTGCAGGACACCCGTTTCCGGCTGCGCACGCTGTACACCGGCACGGGGCGCCCCGGCTGGTCCGGCGAGCCCTTCTCCCCGCTCGCCGGCGCGGCGAACTTCCCTCGGCTGCTGTCCGTGGCCAAGGAGGACCGGCAGTTCTTCGTCGTCTGGTCGTACGGGAAGACGGGCCGCGGCTCCCTCACCCCCTCGGGCCCCTTCGTCTCCCTCGACGTCTACGACGCGGTGGACGGCTCGCGGCGGCGGGTGGAGGTGCCCTGGACCGGTGCGCCCACGGTCTCCGGAACCGGGCCCGGCATCCTCATCGGCGACGGCGGCCCGCGCAGCGCGGTCGTCGACCCCGACAGCGGCGAGGTGTCCGTGGTCGCACCCGAGGACCTGCGCCCGCCGAAGGGCTGCACCACCTGCCGGCAGCTCACCGCGGTCCAGGGGGTGACGGCGAAGGGCCTGCTGGTGCGCGGGGCCCGGGAGTTCTGGGTACGGGACGGCTGGTTCAGCCGGAACGTCGCGCCGCGCGGCGCGGACCGGGCGAACGGGGTACCGGTGTCCCTGGCCTCCGGGCGGCTGCTCGTGCGCTGGCAGAAGGCGAAGGGCACCAAGGCGGCCACCACCCGCGACCTCTGGGCGGTGCACGACGCCGCGTCGGGCAAGCCGCTGGTCACGGCCGAGTGCCACAAGCCGGCGATCGAGCCGGGGACGTACCCGCAGGCCGTGATCTCCCCCCGGCTGCGCTACGTCGCCGCCGGGAACCTCGCCTTCGACCTGGAGGAGCGCACCGGCCGCTGCTTCGAGGAGCCGGACGGCACGCGTCCGCTGACGCTGACGACGGTCACGGACGCGGGAGTCGCCTATGGGGCGACCGACGCCCGCGGCCCCGCCGAGGCGCTGGCGGGCGTCGGGGCGCCGCACGTCGTGGACCTCGCGAGCGGCGTGCCCGAGCCGCTCTCCCCCAGCGTGCGGCTGCCCGCGGCGGAGGCGTCGGGCGTCGGCGTCTTCCGCTGGACGGACAACCGGGACCGGCTGCACCTGATCGGCTACGTCCGCGCGGACCGCCCCGCCACGGCCCCCTGACCCCCGGAGGGGCGCGGAGGTGCGGGCGGCGCGGCTGCCCCTGCCCCTGGCTCCCTCTGCCTGCGGGCCCGAGCCGACGGGCCCGAGCCGACGGGCCCGTGTCTGCGTCCCTGCGTGCGCACCCGTGTCCTCGAGCCGGCCCCCGCCAATCCGCTCCCGCGCATCCCGCAGGCCCGTTCCCAACGAGCCCGTTCTCGCGAGCCCGTCGCTACGCGGACCGACCGGCCCCGTCCGCCGCGCCTCCCCCGTCAGCCCCGCCTTCCCCGTACGCCTTGCCTTCTTCCTCCGCCTCGTCGGCCTCGTGGGCCGCCGACCGTACCGCCGCGTCCTGGGGCCCTTGCGCCCGCCACGGCCGGCACAGACCCAGGAAGCAGCCCACCGCACCCAGCGCACACACCAGTTGGACCACGGCCATCGGCACCGCCGTCGCCTCGCCCGCGATCCCGACGAGCGGGGAGGCGATCGCCCCGACGAGGAAGGAGGACGTGCCGAGCAGCGCCGAGGCCGATCCGGCCGCGTGCGGCGCGCGCATCAGGGCCTGGGCGTTGGTGTTCGGCAGGGTGACGCCCATCGCCGACATCAGGACGAAGAGCCCGGCGGCCACGGGAAGGAGTCCGGTCTCGCCGAAGACGCCGGCGGTGACCAGCAGCAGCGCGAGGGCCGACAGCGCGATCACGGCGAGCCCGAAGCCCAGGGCCTTGTCCAGGCTGACCCGGCCCACCAGCAGCTTGCCGTTGATCTGGCCCACCGCGACCAGGCCGATCGAGTTGACGGCGAAGAGCAGCCCAAACGTCTGGGGCGAGGCGCCGTAAAGGCTCTGGACCACGAACGGAGAGGCCGAGATGTAGGCGAACAGCGCGGCGAAGGCGAGACCGCCCGCCAGCGTGTAGCCGGTGAAGACCCGGTCGGCGACCAGCGCGCGCATGGTGCGCAGCGCATGGCCCACGCCGCCGCCGTGGCGGCGTTCCGGGGGCAGCGTCTCGTGCAGCCACTTCGCCACGACGAGGGTGAGCAGCACTCCGACCCCGGTGAGGACGTGGAAGACGCCCCGCCAGTCGGTGACGCGGAGGACCTGGGCGCCGACGAGTGGTGCCACGATCGGGGCGGCCCCGGAGACCAGCATCAGCGTCGAGAAGAAGCGGGCCATCTCCACGCCGTCGTAGAGGTCGCGCACGACGGCCCTGGCGATGACGATCCCGGCTGCCCCCGCCAGTCCCTGGAGCAGCCGGAAGGCGATCAGCGTCTCGGCGCCGGTCGCGAGGGCACAGGCCGCGGTGGCCGCCACGTACACCGCCATGCCCGCGAGCAGCGGACGGCGGCGGCCCCATCTGTCGCTCATCGGGCCGACGACGAGTTGGCCGAGGGCCATCCCGGCGAGGCAGGCGGTGAGGGTGAGCTGGACGGTGGCGGCGGGCGCGCGGAGATCGCCGGTGACCTGCGGGAGCGCCGGGAGGTACATGTCCATGGAGAGCGGCGGAAGCGCGGTGAGCCCCCCGAGGACCAGGGTGACGAGCAGACCGGCCCGGCGCGCGGCCGCGACGGCGGCGGGCACCGCGGCCCGGGACGGGGTGGGGGCCGCCGCCGGAGCGGGAACCTGCGCCGGAGAGGAGGCCGGTACCGGCAACGGGCCGGACGCGGCGGGGGATATGTGCTCTGGGGTGGTCGGCCCGCTCTCCGGCATCAACAGCTCCTGTTCTGGTCGTCGCCCCATATGCTCTCAGCTCCTCCGGGCTGGTCGATGCCTGTGCGCGCACGGCCGGGAACGGCCACGGAGGACCGGCGGACCGAGGACCGGTCGGGCGCCGGGGCCGAGGGGTGGGCACGGGTGAAGCAGCGCGGTGGGGTGTGCGACCGCCGGGGTCGCGACGGCGTTCACGGGATGGCTTGCGCCGGGCGGCGCGGGCCTGCGCCGGGCGGTTCGGCGTCCCGGCCGCCTACGGCAGCCGGGCGTGGTGTACGTCGCGACACCCCGCTCGGCGCACCGGGCGGCCGCGGGGGCTGTGCCTGGAGGCGGGCAGGGCCGCCCCGCGCGAGAAGCCGTCCCCGCGGACCGTGCCCGAGGCCGAGTAGCCGGTCACGGCGGCACGGCGGCACGGCCGGTTTCCGATGGCGGCCTGGACGTACTGCGACCCGGTCGTCCGGCGGCCGGCGGAACCGGTGCGCGGCGGCGCGCCGGTGACGGCCGCACGGCTCTGGCCGCACGGCTATGGCCGGCCCGGGAGTCGGGTGCCACTCCCGGGAAAGACGGTCCCTCCGGCGGGCCGGAGCACGGGCCCGCGCCCCCTCAGGCGCGCGGGCCCGGCCCTCCCGGGGTGGCCGCGGGCCGCCACCCCGGTCACACGGGCTCGAGGCCGGGGTCGCCGGCTTGGGTGACGAAGGACGCGGCCGTGGTCACCGGCGCGCCCGGGGTCGTCACCGCGGAGACCGTGCGGAAGTCCGCACGGGCGTGCTCGGTGGTCAGTGTGACCGTCACATAGCCGCGGCGGCCGTTGTAGAACCTCATGTGCGGGTTGGCCCGGGTGAGGTTGTCCCAGTTGGCGGGCTTCTCGGCGCCGTCCCTGCCGCTGCTGACGGACGTGGCGACGAACTCCGTGCCGACCGTTCGCGAGGACGGGTCGTCGAAGTCCTTCTTCAGGTCGAACGCGTAGCCGACGTGGACATCGCCGGTGAGGACGACGAGGTTGTCGATGCCGGCGGCCTCGGCGCCGTCGAGGACCCGCTGCCGGGAGGCCGGGTAGCCGTCCCAGGAGTCCATCGAGAGCTTGAAGTCGGGCGTGGGGAGGTTGCGCCGCCGGGCGAACGTGACCTGCTGCGGCACCACGTTCCAGACGGCTTCCGAGGACCGCCAGCCGTCGAGCAGCCAGCGCTCCTGCGTCTCGCCCGTCATCGTGCGCGCCGGATCCTCGGACTCGGGCCCCGGGGTCCGCCAGCCGTCGCCGTACGCCTGGTCGGAGCGGTACTGACGGGTGTCGAGCACGTCGAACTGGGCGAGGCGGCCGAACCGCAGCCGGCGGTAGAGCCGCATGTCCGGGCCGGCCGGCCGCTGCGGTCCGCGCAGCGGTTGGTTCTCCCAGTAGGCGCGGTACGCGGCGGCGCGGCGCAGCAGGAACTCCTCCGTCGGGACGTCGTTCTCGGGCGTCTCCCCCGCGTAGTTGTTCTCGGTCTCGTGGTCGTCCCAGGTGACGACGAAGGGATGGGCGGCGTGCGCGGCGGCGAGGTCCGGGTCGCTGCGGTAGAGCGCGTAGCGCAGCCGGTAGTCCTCCAGGGTGACGGTCTCGCGGTCGAAACGGGCGGGCAGGAGCCGGTCGGTGTGGTTGCGGGCGCCGCCGACGGCGTTGACGGCGTACTCGTAGAGGTAGTCGCCGAGGTGGAAGACCGCGTCCAGGTCCTCGTCGGCGAGGTGCCGGTACGCGGTGAAGTACCCGTCGTGGTACGCCTGGCAGGAGACGGCCGCCAGCCTCAGCTCGGAGATCCGGGCACCGGCACGGGGTGCGGTGCGGGTGCGTCCGACGGGGCTGATCCAGCGGCCCGCGCGGAAGCGGTAGTGGTAGACGCGATCGGGGTCGAGTCCGGTGACGTCCACGTGGACGGTGTGGTCGAACTCGGGGTGGGCCGTGGCCCGTCCGCGTCTGGCGACGCGGGTGAAGCGGGCGTCGTGGGCGATCTTTCAGCCGACCCGGATCCGGGCGGAGGGCAGTCCGCCGCCGGGCTCGTACGGGCGGGGCGCGAGCCGCGTCCACAGCAGTACGGAACCGGGCAGCGGGTCTCCGGACGCCACGCCGAGCGTGAACGGGTCCTCGGCGAGCTTTCCGGCGTCCAGTTCGGCGGCGGCCGCGGTGCCGGCCGCGGGCAGGTTCACGGCGAAGGCGAGCGCTGCTGCCGCTCCGGTGACGGTCAGAAAGCGGCGGCGGCCCATGCGCCGGGCAACGGCACGGAGTTCGTCCGTGTGACGGTGTACGGATGCCATCTGGCCCTCCCCTTGCGGACGTTGTCACTCCGCATTTGAGCCGGGCCCGGCATCCGCGGATTGTCCGGTACACAACATCCGCGTGTCGGACGGATGAGAACCGTGGAGGCCCCTCTGCCGTACGCTGCGGCGCCATGAACGCAGAACGGAGAAGTGCGGTGGTCACGGGCGCCGGCTCGGGCATCGGGCGCAGCGTCGCCCTGGCGTTCGCGGGCGCGGGCTGGTCGCTGGCGCTGGCGGGGCGGCGGGCGGACGCGCTGGAGGAGACGGCCTCAATGACCGGCGGGGCGGACGTGCTCTGCGTCCCGACGGACATCACGTCCCCGGAGGCCGTCACGGCGCTCTTCACGGCGGCGCGGGAGCGGTTCGGGCGAGTGGACCTGCTGTTCAACAACGCGGGCACGTTCGGCCCCGGCGGGGTGCACCTCGAGGACCTCCCCCACGAGGCGTGGCGCCATGTCGTGGACGTCAATCTGACGGGGTCGTTCCTGTGCGCCCAGGCCGCGTTCCGGGTGATGAAGGACCAGGACCCGCAGGGCGGCCGCATCATCAACAACGGCTCCATCTCCGCACACGCGCCGCGTCCGCACTCGGTGGCGTACACGGCGACGAAGCACGCCGTCACCGGGCTCACCAAGTCCCTGTCCCTGGACGGCCGTCCCTACCGCATCGCCTGCGGCCAGATCGACATCGGCAACGCGGCCACGGAGATGACGGCCCGTATGGAGACCGGCGTCCTCCAGGCCGACGGCCGCACCGCCCCCGAACCGGTCATGGACGTGGACGACGTGGCCAGGTTGGTGCTCCACATGGCGGAGCTGCCCCTGGAGGCGAACGTCCAGTTCGCGACGGTGATGTCCACGACGATGCCGTACATCGGCCGCGGCTGACGGGGCTCCGGCCCCGTCCGGCCGCCGTCGGAGGCGGCGGAGGTCGCCCATGCCGAGACCGCGGCCGGAGTCGCCACCACCGAGCCGGAGGCGGAGACCGCGCGAGCCGCATCACCGCGTCCGCCCCGGGCAACTGACGGTGACGCCGTACGCGGGCGACCCGAGGGTACGGGTCAGCGGCGCGGGCACCCGCATCGGCTGAACGGCGCGGACACGCCCCGGTCGGATGAGCGCAGCGGACACCCGGTCGACTCAGCGCCGCGGACACCCTGGTCGAGCGAGCGTCGCGGGCGACCCGAGCCGGTCAGCGCCGCGGGCACCGGTCCCGTCCCGACCGCCGGGGCGACCGCGCCCGCCCCACCCGTACGCCTCGGAAGGTTCGGCGCCTGGCACCTTGTGCCACTCGTGGCGCGTCACCCTCACGCGCCCGCAACCCCCAGGACGGGAGTCCCGGCCGGAACCGCGCCTTCCGCCGGTACCTCGACCACCTCCGGAACGGCGGATTCCCCGCGCCCGCCCGGGGCGGCTGAAATTGTCCGAAGCATGCCGACGATCTCCGTCGGCATCCTTGCTTTCTCCGGGGGTTCCTGCCCCAATGACAACCGTCCCTGACTGCCCATCAGCCCTCTTGAGCCGGGGCCGGTGCCACGCAGGCAGCGGCGGTCGGCGACGCCATCCCGTGACCCCCACACACGAAGGCGGGACCCCGATGAAGCACCGCACACTCGGTACCGGCACGGCCTTGCTCACCGCGACGGCCGTCGGCGCCCTCACCCTTGCCCCGGCAGCGCTCGCGGTCGAACCCACGACGGCGAGCCTGTCGTTCGACTGCGGCTCGTTCGGATCCGGCGAGGCCTCACTCACGGCCACCCAGGACGGCACCGCGGCCACCATCACCCTGTCCACCTCCGCGATCAAGTCGCCCTTCCCCCTCTCCGCCAACTCCGTCAGCTCGACCCTCACGCTGACCAGGAACGGCTCCGGCACGACGACGTTCACCGGCAACGCCAACCCGGCGATCCCGGCCGGCGGCGCGGTCTCCACCGGGCCGCTGAACGGCACGGTCGCCACGGGAGACAGCCTCGAGGCGACGTCCCTCAAGGTCGTCGTCTTCGGCATCACGGCGACCTGCAACGCCACCTCGCCGCAGAACCCCGGCCCGTTCGTCTTCTGACCCCCCGCCCCGCCGACCACCTCGGAGCACGGTGTCACCGCCACTCCACCGACGGTGACACCGCCCGGGGGCGGCGTCCCCCGGACTCCACCCCCGGACCCTCCCGGCACACCCGGGCCCGCCCGGCACACCCGGACCCTCCCGGCACACCCGGGCCCGCCCGGCTCCCCGGCTCCCCGGCTCCCCGGCTCCCCGGCTCCCCGGCTCCCCGGCACTCAAAGGCCCTTCCGACGCCTGCCTCCACGACCCGCNACTCAAAGGCCCTTCCGACGCCTGCCTCCACGACCCGCCTCCATAAGTCGACAAGTCGACCTACCATGAATTGCGGGGTACGGGCGCATTTGCCGCGAGGCAGAGGGAGGACCGACCTGTGACCGCTGAGTCTCTGTCGTACGAGGCGGCCCGCGAAGCGGGCGCTCCCGGGGGCCCCGGCACCCCCCGGTACCTGCCGATCTCCGAACACGGACTGATCGGTGACCTGCGCAGTGCCGCCCTCGTCGGCACCAACGGCACGATCGACTGGTACTGCTGCGGCCGCTTCGACGCACCCAGTGTCTTCGCGTCGATCCTCGACGCCGAGAAGGGCGGCCGCTTCGAGCTGGCACCGGACGTACCGGCCCGGACGAAGCAGTTCTACTTCCCCGACACCAACGTGCTCATCACGCGGTTCTTCGCGGAGGACGGAGTCGGCGAGATCCAGGACTTCATGCCGATCGCCGACGACTCGCGCGAGGCCGACCGGCACCGGCTGATCCGCCGGGTGGTCTGCGTCCGCGGCTCCCTGCCGTTCCGGGCCGTGGTCGCGCCGCGCTTCGACTACGGCTGCCATACCCACACCGTCCGCATGGAGGGCGACTATCCGGTCTTCGAGTCGCCCGCGCTGGATCTCTCGCTCACCTCCAGCGTGCCGGTCGAGACCGACGGCCGGGACGTGTGGTCGCTCTTCAAACTGCACGAGGGGGAGACGGCCGTCTTCGCGCTCGACCGGCTCGGCAGCGACGTCGTGCCGCAGGCGTGCCCCACCGCCACGGCCGAGGAGGCGTTCGAGGCGACGGTGCGCTACTGGCGGCGCTGGCTCTCCACGTCGCGCTACCGCGGGCGCTGGCGCGAAATGGTGCACCGCTCCGCCCTGACGCTCAAACTGCTCACCTACGCGCCCACCGGCGCCATCGTGGCCGCGCCCACGACGAGCCTGCCCGAGCAGATCGGCGGCGAGCGCAACTGGGACTACCGCTACGTCTGGGTACGCGACGCGGCCTTCTGCGTGTACGCCCTGCTCCGGCTGGGCTTCACCGACGAGGCGCGGGCGTTCATGCGGTTCCTGGCCGAGCACGTCTGCGTCTCGTGCGGCGAGGGAGGCCCCCTGCAGATCATGTACGGGATCGACGGCCGCCGTGAGCTGCCGGAGCGCGAACTGCGCCATCTCGAGGGGTATCTGGCCTCCTCCCCCGTCCGCGTCGGCAACGACGCGGTGGACCAGCTCCAGCTCGACATCTACGGCGCGCTCATCGACTCGATCTACCTCTACGACAAATGGGGCGAGCCGATCTCCAGCGAGCAGTGGGACAACGTCTGCGGCATCGTCGAGTGGGTCTGCGAGAACTGGGACCAGCCCGACGAGGGCGTCTGGGAGACGCGCGGCGGACGCAAGTGCTTCCTGTACTCCCGGCTGATGTGCTGGGTCGCGATCGAGCGTGCCATGCGCATCGCCCGCCGCCGGGGACTGCCCGCGGACATGGTGCGCTGGGGTGGCGCCCGCGACGCGATCTACCGGCGGATCATGCGGCGCGGCTGGTCGGCCGAACGCAACGCCTTCGTGCAGCACGAGGACGACAGCGTCCTCGACGCGGCCCTGCTGATGATGCCGCTGGCGAAGTTCATCTCCCCGACCGACCCGAAGTGGCTCACGACCCTGGACGCGCTCGGCGAGGAACTCGTCTCGGACTCCCTGGTCTACCGCTACGACCCGCAGGCCAGCCCGGACGGGCTGCGCGGCGAGGAGGGCACGTTCTCGATCTGCTCCTTCTGGTACGTCGAGGCCCTGGTCCGCGCCGGCCGGCCGGACGAGGCCCGGCTGGCGTTCGAGAAGATGCTCACGTACGCCAACCACCTCGGCCTGTACGCGGAGGAGATCGGCCGCACGGGCGAGCAGAACGGCAACTTCCCGCAGGCGTTCACCCATCTCGCACTGATCAGCGCGGCGTTCAACCTGGACCGGGCGCTGGGCTGAGCGCGTGGGCCCCGGTTTCGAGGAGAGCGCGGCCAACTCCCCGACGGAGCCAAAGCTCTTCCCGTCGCGCACGCCGTGCAGACCGACCGTCACTGGACCGGCCGCCGACAGACCGCCCACCCGCCTTCTCCCGTCAGGCCTCCGGCAGTTCCTCGCCGAGGATGCCGGCCTTGGCGATGAGGTGGGCGAGCAGGGCGCGAGCCGGGCCCGGGGACCGCTGATGCGCGAGGGCGGCTTGCCCGGTTCTTGACGTTCTGGTGGTGAGGCTACGCGCGCGGGAGGTGCTGACGAACCAGATGACCAGGAATACGGAGTTACGGGCGGCGGCCCGGCTGACCGAGGCGCTTGGGATCCGTTGCCACCTTGCAGGCCGCTAGCCTGTCGGTATGTCAGAGCGTGTCATGCCCGGTCGCACGGACGGCCTGATCACCCCGGTTACCGCGGACGCTCTGTGGGTCGATTTGACGGCCGACAGTGCCGTGCCGACGGCTTCTGGGGCATTCACCTGCTCTCCTGCCCGTGCCCGGGTGGGTTACGTCCTACTCGGCGGCTATGTGGTGGCGACGGTGACGGCGAGCGGCGGTCAGTGGAGTGTTCCGGAGGTTGAGGTGCGCCGGGCGGCTGCGGAACTGAACGCGGTGGGGATGGATCGGCAGGACCTGGTCCGCGTCGGTCCGTTTCGTGGGGCGCCGAGGCAGGAGTGCAACGAGGAAACGCCGCTGCGTTGGCGCCAGCGCATCACGGGGAAACTGCATGAGCTGGGCGGCCCCGAGCGGGCAGCACGACGTGAAGTCGGCCGGCCGTACCATCTGGCGGGGATCGACTGGCGACAGATACTCGTGGAGCAGACACGCGACGGGACGCAGCGCACGTGGTGGCTGCCACGCGCCGTGGTCAGGCTGCTGGACGCGGCCGAGCACGCCGAAACGCAGTGGGTGCAGGCCGCGCGGACCCGCCGGGCAAGCGCAGCCGTTACCGCGCCACCCTCCCTCCGGCAGGCCCGAGACGCCGGCGGTCGGCAGTCGACGAGCCCCGGGGGCCCCACCGCCTCACTGCGCCCGTACAACAAAGAGCTGGAAGGCCAGCTGTACTCGGTGCTCAGCAGGAAGCCCGGTACCTCCCGCAGGGTGGCTGAGTGGGCGTGCGCCGTATGCCGCACCGCGCCGGCCACCGTACTCGACCACTGCCACGAACACGGCTACGTCCGCGCCCCCGTCTGCCAGTCCTGCAACACACAGGAACGCCCCGACCACCTGTACAGCAACGACATCCGCGTGGCGAACCGCTACACACGCCTCTTCCGCACCGACGCCGACGACTGGCTCCGCCACTGGCACCGCTGCCCCGGCTGCCGCGCACGCACCACCCTGCCCTTGCCGCACCTCGCCGCATGGACCGCCCACACAGCCTGCCGATCGCTGCGCCCGACCCACCACGCCCCCCGCGGGCGCAAGCCCTGCGGTCTCCTGCGCGTGTCCTGGACGGGCAGCCAGAACGCGCCCCGTTCCTGCCTGCTCACCGTCGCCGTCGACTTCTGCCCCTCCGGCGAGCACCGTGTCCTGGCTCGAGTCCCCTACCGCGAAGCCGCCGAACGGTTTCGTGCATGGTTGGCTGAGACGGCCCCCGCCGTGGCCGCCGCGGCCGGTCCTGACCGCCTGGACGGCCTCCCTGCCCAGTTCCGGCCAGTCATCGCGGACACCAGCGGCAAGGACCTGGAACTGTTCTGAGCTTGGCGTTTAACCGCGTTGTGTTTGGTGTTCCTTGATCGATTCGGCGCGTTTGATGGTTTTGCCGACGTCGTGGCGCTTGGCACGTTGCTTGTTCTTCGAGCCGGGAGGCCGTCCAGGCCCGGGCCGGGTTGGTTTCGGTGCGGTCGCTGGGCGGGCTGCTGTTGCGCGGATGTTGCGAAACCCGCGACGGACCCGGGCGGGGG
>NZ_JASHLT010000047.1:0-64703 GCF_030056615.1 Streptomyces sp. HNM0645
GGAGTGGTCCCGTCCGCGGCGCTCGCCCGCGCCCCGGAGAAGGCGTCCCGCGCGCCCGTGGCCGCCCCCGCGGCGGTTGCCGCCGCGCCCGGCGCCCAGCCGCCCGCGACCGTGTGGGTGCACCGTCAGGACGTGAACGACGGGCGCTTCTTCCGCGCGGGGCTGGGCGGACCGCTCACCGCGCGGAGGACCGGTGCGGCCGGTCCGGAGACCTACGAGGTCTCGGACGCGTACGGCCCCCTCGCCACGCTCACCAAGGGGGCGCAGACCGTCACCGTGCACGGGCCGCGGCGCACCTTCACCGAGCAGAAGAAGGCCTTCACCGACCGCTTCGACCGGGCCGTCCCCGGCTGGGGCACGTCGCCCGGCGGCGGCAGATGGGCGACCCCCGGCACCGGCCGGGCGGAGTTTCGCGTCGAGGGGGGAAGCGGCACCGTCGTCCTGAGGGAGGACGGGTTCAGTCACTTCGCCACGCTTTCCGACGACCTCGGGGACGTCGATGTGACCGCCGTGCTCACCCTCGACAGGGCCCCGGCCGGTGACGCCGTCTCGGCCGCGGTCTGCTGCGCGTACGCCGGCGACGGACAGAACTACCGCGCCCGGCTGTCCTTCCTCACGACCGGCGAGGTCAGACTGACCCTGGAGATGGCGGCCGGAAACGCCACGACGGTGCTCGACGGCCCCGTCCCGGTGGGATCCGGCTTCCGGCCCGGTGACCGCTGGCGCCTCCGCCTGGAGCGCACGGGGACGGCACTGCGCTGCCGCGCCTGGCGCGACGGCCAGGACGAGCCCGCCACCTGGCAGGCCGCCGAGACGGACGGCACACTCGGCGCGGGCGGGACCGGCATCCGGGTCCTCGCCAACAAGGGCGGCACCGCCCTTCCGGTGAAGGTGCTGGTCGGCGAGTTCACCGTCGCCGGCCGCCGGCCCGAGCCCCCCGAGGTCACGCACGACCTGTGGGTGCGGTTGCTGGAGACGCCCTTCGACGGCGCCCTGACCCCCGCCCTGGAACGGCGGCTCCGCGACTGGGCGGGCGACACCTCCCCCGACGCCCTCGGCTACGCGGCCATGTTCCTGCCGCACGCGGCCGGCGCGGTCGACCCGGTGCTCGGCACGCGCGTCCTCGGCGAGGCGGGGTACGGGCCCTTCAGCACGACGGCCGGCGACGGGACCCGCGAGATCGGCGCCGACTTCTGGGAGTACATGGGCCTGGACACCTGGACCTTCCCCAACGGCGAGGCGCCGGCGCAGCCGGAGAACTCGGGCCCGCAGAAGCGATGGGCGGGCTTCCTCGACTGCTCCGGCTACGTCCGGATGGTGTACGGGCACCACTTGGGCATACCCATGGTCAACTACCGGGACTTCGACGGCACCAACCTGCCGAGGGAGTCCGCCGACCAGGCGGCGAAGGGCCCGGGCGTGGTGGTCGCCGGCTTCACGGCCGACGGCGTCCCGGGCCAGGCCCCGCCGCCGCTGGACGGACTGCGCGCCGGCGACCTGGTGTACTTCGACGCCTACGGCAGCGCCGGTGGGGACGACGGCGTGGGGGACGACCGCGGGACCATCGACCACGTCGGCATCTACCTGGGCCGGGACCAGGACGGCAGACGCCGTTTCGCGTCCAGCCGCAAGACTCCCGACGGGCCGACGATGGCGGACCTCGGCGCGCTGTCCGTGCTGGACGCCGGAGCCGAGCTGTACAGCAGGAGCCTGCGCGTCATCCGTCGCTTCTGAGGTCGCGGGGCGTCCCCCGCCGTCCGCTGCCGGGCCACCCCGGAGGGCACGGACCGGGCTCCTTCGGGAGCCCGCCGCAGCCCGCCGGGGTACCGCGCCCCGGCAGGTCAGGGCGCCCGCTCCGGAACCACCGCGTCGAGGAGCGTGCGCACGATCTCCGGCCCGCGCAGCGTCAGCACCGACTCCGGGTGGAACTGGACGCCCGCGAAACCCGGCCCGCGCAGCGCGTGGACCTCACCCGACGGTGCACGGCTCACCTCGACGCCGTGCAGGGACAGCTCCGCCGCCGCCTCGTCGTCGCACACGGCCGTGAAACTGTTGTAGAAGCCGACCGTCTCCTCCGCGCCGAACAGTCCGACCCGCAGTTGCGCCCCCTGGAACGGTGTACTCCTGCGGGCGATGTCCAGCCCCAGTTCGGCCGCGATCAGCTCATGGCCGAGGCACACCCCCAGCAGACCGCCCCGGTGGCCGCGCAGCAGATCCGCCGTGAGTGAGCGCAGGAAGCGCATCTTCGGGTCGGCCGCGTCCGACGGATCGCCCGGGCCCGGGCCGAGGACGACCGGGCCGTCGTGGGCGAGCGCCGCCTCCCGCACCCCCGGTTCGTCGAAGCGGCGTACGGTCACCTCGAGCCCCGCTCCCCGCAGCAGATGGGCCAGCATCGCGGTGAACGTGTCCTCGCCGTCCACCACCAGCGCACGCCCCGAGACGCGCTCCGGCAGGGACTGCATCCGCAGCCAGAAGGGCGCCAGGTCCGCCCGCCGGGCGTCCAGGGCCGCCCGCACCCGGGGGTCGTCGGCCGGCCGCGGCCGTGCCTCCTCCTCCCGTGCCGGCTCCGGGCGGACCCCCAGCGCGGCCAGCACGCCCGCCGCCTTGGTGTGCGTCTCCGCCACCTCGGACGCCGGGTCCGAGTGGCGGACCAGCGTCGCGCCGACCGGCACCCGTACCTCGCCGGAGGCGGAGATGTCGGCGGTGCGGATCAGGATCGGCGAGTCGAGGGTCTGCGCACCGCCCGCGTCGGTGCCGAGGAGCGCCAGCGCGCCCGCGTAGTACCCGCGCCCGCCGTCCTCGTACCGCTCGATGACCCGGCACGCGTTCTGCACCGGCGAGCCGGTGACCGTGGCCGCGAACATCGTCTCGCGCAGCACCTCGCGGACGTCGAGCGAGGAGCGTCCCCGCAGCTCGTACTCCGTGTGCGCGAGATGGGCCATCTCCTTGAGGCGGGGCCCGACGACCACGCCGCCCATGTCGCCGACCGTGCACATCATCTTGAGCTCCTCGTCGACGACCATGGAGAGCTCGTCGGTCTCCTTGCGGTCGGAGAGGAAGTCCAGCAGCCCGTCGACCGCCGGTCCGCCCGCCGGATAGCGGTACGTCCCGCTGATCGGGTTCATCACGACCGTGCCCCCGGACATCCGCACGTGCACCTCCGGGCTCGCCCCGACGAGCGTGCGTCCGCCCGTCTCCCGGCCGGGCCGCCCCGCCGGGGAGGGCCTCCCGTCGCCGGTGTGGACGACGTACGTCCAGTACGCGCCGCGTTCGCCCACGAGCAGCCGCCGGAAGAGCGCGAGGGCGTCGGCCCTGCCGAAGTCCGGGACGCGCCCGGTGAACGTGCGCCGGATGACGAAGTTCGCGCCCTCGCCTCGCCCGATCTCGTCCTCCACCACGCGCCGGACGGTCTCCGCGTACTCCTCGTCGCCGATGTCGAAGCCGCCGCCCTCGACGTCGACCGCGTGCGCCGGAAGCCGGCCCAGCACCTCGTCGAGCGGCAGCTCGCAGGACTCCTCGGCGACCAGCACGGACAGCGGTGTGCCGTCGTCGCGCACGTCGAAGCCCCGCTCGCGGATCTGCCGGAACGGCACCAGCGCCAGCGAAGGACGCTCGCCCACCGGGAGGTCGGCGAGCCGCTCGACCTCGAGGACCGGGCCGGTCAGCACCTCGACGGTGTCGTGGTCGCGGCCGGGCGTGCGCCGGCGCAGCAGGGCGAACGGAGGGGCACCGGGATTCAGCAACCGGTCGAGGACGTGCATGGTGGGGTTCCTTCCGTGGTGGGGAGGAACGGCCCGCGGAAACGGGAAAGGCCGCCCCTCGGGCGGCCTTCGCGAAACTGTGCGCGCGATCGGATCAGTGGGCCGCCGGATGAGCGGTCCACCACCGGTTCTGGGTCGTCTGCGCGAACATGCCCGGAACCCTACCCCACCGGTGTCCCGTCCGCCGGTGGCCGCCGTCTCACTTTCTGGGCCGCGACCCGGACCGGCCGATTCACCACGTAATGTTGTCGGGGTGACCGTGAACGCTAAGCCCACCGCAACCGGTGGCAACACCTGGCGAGACCTGCCCGCGGCGCAGCAGCCCGAGTACCCCGATGCCGAGGCTCTGCGCGACGTGATCGCGGACCTCGAGTCGTATCCGCCGCTCGTCTTCGCGGGCGAGTGCGACCAGCTGCGTGCCCGGATGGGAGCCGTCGCCAAGGGCGAGGCGTTCCTGCTCCAGGGCGGCGACTGCGCCGAGGCCTTCGACGCGGTGTCCGCCGACCACATCCGCAACAAGCTCAAGACCCTGCTCCAGATGGGTGCGGTGCTGACGTACGCCGCGTCCGTGCCGGTCGTGAAGGTCGGCCGGATCGCCGGTCAGTACTCCAAGCCGCGCTCGAAGTCGACGGAGACCCGTGACGGCGTGACGCTGCCGACCTACCGGGGCGACTCGGTCAACGGCTTCGAGTTCACCGAGGCGGCCCGGGTCCCGGACCCCGAGCGGCTTAAGCGGATGTACCATGCCTCGGCGTCGACGCTGAACCTCGTGCGCGCCTTCACCACCGGCGGTTACGCCGACCTGCGCCAGGTGCACGCCTGGAACCAGGACTTCGTGAAGTCGTCCCCGTCCGGGCAGCGCTACGAGCAGCTCGCGCGCGAGATCGACAACGCGCTGAACTTCATGAAGGCCTGCGGCACGGACCCGGCGGAGTTCCGCACCGTCGAGTTCTACGCCTCCCACGAGGCCCTGCTCATGGACTACGAGTCGGCCCTCACCCGGGTCGACTCGCGGACGGGCGATCTGTACGACGTCTCGGGCCACATGGTCTGGATCGGTGAGCGCACCCGCCAGCTGGACGGCGCGCACATCGAGTTCGCGTCGAGGATCCGCAACCCCGTCGGTGTGAAGCTCGGTCCGACGACGACCGTCGACGAGGCGCTGCAGTACGTCGAGCGGCTGGACCCGGAGCGCGAGCCCGGCCGGCTGACCTTCGTCGTCCGCATGGGCGCCGACAAGGTCCGCGACCGGCTCCCCGAGCTGGTCGAGAAGGTCACCGCCTCCGGTGCCACCGTGGCCTGGGTGACCGACCCGATGCACGGCAACACCTTCGAGGCGGCCTCCGGCCACAAGACCCGCCGCTTCGACGACGTGCTCGACGAGGTCAAGGGATTCTTCGAGGTGCACAAGGCGCTGGGCACCCACCCGGGCGGCATCCACGTCGAGCTCACCGGCGACGACGTCACCGAGTGCGTGGGCGGCGGCGACGAGATCTTCGTCGACGACCTGCACCAGCGCTACGAGACGGCCTGCGACCCCCGGCTGAACCGCAGCCAGTCGCTGGACCTGGCGTTCCTGGTCGCGGAGATGTACCGCGACCAGTGAGCCGACCGGCACGACGGTGGGGCGTGGATCCGTGTGATCCACGCCCCACCGTCGTACCCGGGGCTTTTGGTACCGGCGGGCAGCGGGTAAGGTTAGGTTAGCCTCACCGATCAATCGGGACGGGCGCCACAGTCGAACTCGATCCCGCCGGGAGGTGAACCGCGTGTATGTCTGCTCGTGCTTCGGCATCACGGAGAAGCAGGTGAAGGAGCACGCGGAGGCCGGTGCCTGCAGCCCCCGCCAGATCGCCTCGGTGTCCAAGGCGGGCACCGACTGCGGTTCCTGCGTGCGCCGCATCCAGGGCATCCTCGGCCGGGGAGCCTGCCCGCGCCGCGAACTGCTGGAGCAGGGCAACGGCGCTGCCGCACTGTCCGAGGGCACGACCCGGGTGGCCACCGAGACGGTCTCGCCCGGCCGGCTGCGTCAAGCGGCCTAGCCTCGGGCCCGTAGCGATGGCCCGGCCCCGGCCCGTAGCGATCCGGACGGGCGGTTCCTAGGACTCCGGCTGTTCGATGACCTGGGCGATGTAGAGCGGCTCTCCGAGTTTCTCGACCAGTTCCAGCTGGGTGTCGAGGTAGTCGATGTGGTGCTCCTCGTCCGCCAGGATCGACTCGAAGATGTTCGCGGACGTGATGTCGCCCTTCCCCCGCATGACCTCGATGCCGCGCCGTAGCCGGTCGATCGCCTCGACCTCGACCTGCCGGTCCGCCTGGAACATCTCGGTGACCGTCTGTCCGATCCGTACGTGGAACAGTCGCTGGTAGTTCGGCAGTCCCTCCAGGAACAGGATGCGGTCGGTGAGCACCTCGGCGTGCTTCATCTCGTCGAACGACTCGGCCCGGGTGTACTTGGCGAGCTTGGTCCAGCCGAAGTTCTCCTGCATCTTGGCGTGCAGGAAGTACTGGTTGATCGCGGTCAGCTCGGCAGTCAACTGCTCGTTGAGGAACTCGATGACCTCGGGGTCGCCCTGCATCGCAGAGGCTCCTTCCGTACATGTGACTCGGGCAGGATGCGCGCATCCTCGCACCGTGATCGAAGGCCGTCCAGTAAGTGCCTCCTTAGTAGGAGTTGCCCGAATCGGCCCAGACCTGGTCATGACCACCCCTCCTGGTCTGTCACCATTGAGGGCATGGGTCAGCCGGAGAGCCGGGAACACCGGGCGTCAGAACAGTCCGAGCTACCTCCGGGACAGCGGCTGCAGCGCGGCTGGCCGGTCACCCACTACGGGCCCGTCCCCAAGTTCAAGCCGGACCGCTGGGAGTTCCGGGTCTTCGGCGCCACCGCCGACGGCGACAAGCGCTGCTGGAACCACGAGGAGTTCTCCGCGCTGCCGTTCTCGACGGTCGTCGCCGACCTCCACTGCGTGACGAAATTCAGCATGCTCGGGGCCGAATGGGGCGGAGTGCCCGCATCGACGATCGTCGAGCTGGCCCCGCCGGCCCCGGCGGTCACCCATGTCATGGTCTGGGCCGAGTACGGCTTCAGCGCCAATCTGCGCCTCTCCGACTTCCTCTCCGAGCGCGCGATCTTCGCCACGCACAAGGACGGCGAGCTGCTCACCGCCGAGCACGGCTTCCCTCTGCGACTGATCGTGCCGCATCTGTACGCCTGGAAGGGCCCCAAGTGGGTCCGCGGTGTGGAGTACATGACGGCCGACCGGAGGGGCTTCTGGGAGGAGCGGGGTTACCACAACATCGGCGACCCGTGGCGCGAGCAGCGCTACTCCTACCAGGAGGAGCCGGGCGACGGGCCCGAGTTCTAGTCTGATCTCCAACCTGTGCACCGGCGGCGCACATCGGCCGCCGGTGCCCGGGCTCAGGTGTCGCGGAGCTTCTTCAGCAGGGCCACGTCCGCCGCGTACGTCTCCTTGCCGTGGCGGCCGCCGGGCGTCTCGATGATCAGCGGCACGCCCTCCGCGGCGGGGTGGCGCATCAGCTCGCCGAACGCCTCCTCGCCGATGTGGCCGGCACCGATGTTCTCGTGGCGGTCCTTGCGCGCTCCGACGACGTCCTTGGAGTCGTTGGCGTGGATCAGCCTCAGCCTGCCGGGGCCCACCGTCTCGACCAGCAGATCCAGCAGCCGCCCGGCTCCGCCGGGAGCGGCCAGGTCGTGACCTGCGGCGAACGCGTGACAGGTGTCCAGGCACACGCCCAGTCTGGGGTGGGCCTCCAGGGCCTCGAAGTACGGACCGAGGTCCGTGACCAGCGAGCAGAGCGAGAAGCCCTGCCCGGCCGTCGGCTCCAGCAGCAGGGCCGGGTCGTCGTCGTGCGTCAGCTCGTCCAGCAGTGGCAGCACCAGCTCCCGCACCTGCGCGAGGGCAGCCTCCCGGGTCCTGCCCCCGGTCGCCGAGCCGGTGTGCACCACCACACCCACCGCGCCGATGTCCCGGCCGCGGCGCAGCGAGTGGCGCAGCGACTCCACGGACCGCTCGGCGGTGACCGCGCTGTGGGAGCCGAAGTTGATCAGATACGGGGCGTGCACGAACGCCGGCGTGCCGGCGGTGGCGTTCCCGGTGCGGAACAGTTCGTCCTGCGCGGCGTTCCCCACCGGGGTGGCCCAGCCGCGGGGATTGGCGACGAAGACCTGGACGGCCTCGGCCTCGATCTCACGGGCGTACGCCAGACCCGTCCTGGCCAGGCCGCCGGCCACGGGCACATGCGCGCCTACGGGGTTGTGCACGGTCGCTAGAGCCCCTTGGTCGTGATCGTGATCGTGCTGCCCTCGGCGGCCTGCTCGCCGCCCTCGACGGACTGGCGCTCGACGGTGTTGCCGAGGAAGGGGAAGGTCCGCTCGACCTTGACCTCGAAGCCCGCCTTCTCGAGCTCGCGCCGGGCGTCGTCCAGCGAGTCCCCGGTGACGTCCGGGACCTCGACCATCCGCGGTCCCTTGGAGACCGTGAGGGTGACCGTGTCGCCGCCGGCCGCCCGTCCGCCCTCGGCGGGCGACTGACGGGCGACGGTCCCCGCCTCCTGGGGGGAGTGGACCTGCTCCGGCGCCACCTTCACCTTCAGCCCGGCGTCCTCGAGGGTGCTCGTGGCGTCCGCGACGGAGTCGCCGGTGACGTCCGGGACGTCGACCGGGGCGCCCTTGCTGACGACGAGCGCGACCGCGGAGTCCGGACGGCGCTCGGTGCCGGCGGCCGGGTCGGAACCGATCACCGTGCCCTGGGCGGCCTCGTCGCTGAACTCCCTGGTGACCACGCCCGGGGCGAGACCGGCCTTGCGGAGGGTGCTTCTGGCGTCGGCGAGCTTGAGGCCCTCGAGCTCCGGAACCTTGACGATCTCGGGGCCGCGCGAGACGACGAGCGTGACCGAGCCGTTGTGACGGATGCGCTGCCCGGGGTCGGGGCTCACGTCCATGACGGTGCCCCGGTCGTAGGCGTCGCTGAAGTCCCTCCTGACGGCCTCGACGTCCAGGCCGGCGGCGGACAGCCGCTGTTTCGCCGCGGCCTCGGTCTGGCCGAGGACGGTGGGCACGCGGGTGAACTGGCCGGAATTGATGTACCAGACGCCCGCCCCGGCCCCGAGGACCAGCAGCACGGCGACGACGGTGGCGAGCACCCCCCGGCGCGACGCCGGCAGCCGCCGGCCACCCGGACGGGACGGCGGGGAACCGGCGGGCGGCATCTCCAGCCGGCTCGTCCGGTCGACGGCCTCGCCGGTGGGCAGCGGCCGCGCGATCACGCTCGTCCGATCCTCGGAGCCGGCGGACTCCTCGCCCGGCGTCCTGGCCTGCGGCGGTACGGCGTCGAGCTGGTCGTCGCCGAGTCCGGCACGGGCCTCGCGGGTCCGGCCGAGCAGGGCGACGGCATCGTCGGGACGCGACTCGGGATCCCGGGCGGTGGCGAGGGCCACCAGGCCGTCCAGCTCCGGGGCGAGCCCGGGCACGGCGGCCGACGGCGGTGGCACGTCCTCGTTGAGGTGCCGGTAGAGCACCTGGGCCGGGGTGTCGCCGGAGTGCGGCTTGCCGCCGGTGAGCATCTCGTAGAGCACGACTCCGCAGGCGTACACGTCGGCGCGGGTGTCCGCCGTGCCTGCCTCGATCTGCTCCGGCGCGAGGTAGGAGACGGTCCCGAGCAGCGATCCCGTGGTGCTGGTCACGGAGCCCACGGCCCGGACCAGGCCGAAATCGGCGACCTTGACCCGCCCGTCGTCCCCGATCAGGACGTTCTCGGGCTTCATGTCCCGGTGGACGAACCCGGCCCGGTGCGCGGCGCCCAGCGCGGCCAGCACGGGCTCCAGGATGTCGAGGGCCGCCCGCGGGCGGAGCGCGCCCCGCTCCCGCAGCACGTCGCGGAGCGTGCACCCGGCGACGTACTCCATCGCCAGATAGACGTACGCGCCCTCGGCGCCCTGGTCGTACACGCCGACGACGTTGGGGTGGGACAGCCGGGCCACGGACTTCGCCTCGCGGATGAACCGCTCGACGAACGAGGCGTCCGCCGCGAGCGCCGGGTGCATCACCTTGAGGGCGAGCACCCGGTCGAGCCGGGTGTCCACGGCCCGGTAGACCGTGGCCATCCCGCCGACGGCGATACGCGCGTCGACGCGGTAGCGGCCGTCGAGCACCTGCCCGACGAGGGGGTCCTGAAGGGTCGTATCCACGCAGGTGAGTCTACGAGCCCGGACACCCGGCCCCGGCCCCCGGCCGAGGGCTGCAGCGCACCTGTGACGTGCGTCATCGACGAACGGGCGCCGTCCGCGGGGCCGGGCGCCGTCACCCGAAGGCGGGGCGCTCCGGGTCCAGCGCCGCCCGTCCCTCGACGGGGGACGAGGCCTCGGCGAAGTGGCGGCGCGGGATACGGCCCGCACGGTGGGCCAGCCGGCCCGCCTCGACCGCGTGCCGCATGGCCTCGGCCATCACGACCGGTTCCTGCGCCCGGGTGACCGCGGAGGCCAGCATCACCGCGGAGCACCCCAGCTCCATCGCCAGCGCCGCGTCCGACGCCGTGCCGGCGCCCGCGTCCAGGACCACCGGGACCCGGGCGTGCTCGGTGATCAGCTGGAAGTTGTGCGGGTTGCGGATGCCGAGCCCGGAGCCGATGGGGGAACCGAGCGGCATGATCGCGGCGCAGCCCACGTCCTCCAGCCTCCGCGCAAGCACGGGGTCGTCGTTGGTGTAGGGCAGCACGATGAAGCCGTCGTCCACCAGCACCTCCGCCGCGTCGAGCAGCTCGACCGGATCGGGCAGCAGAGTCCGCTCGTCCGCCACCACCTCCAGCTTGATCCAGGACGTCCCGAGCGCCTCCCGGGCGAGCCGTGCGGTCAGCACGGCCTCGCCCGCGGTGAAGCAGCCCGCGGTGTTCGGCAGCACCTGGATGCCCAGGCGGTCCAGCACGGACAGCACCGAGCCCTGCACGGTCGGGTCGAGGCGGCGCATCGCGACCGTGGTCAGTTCCGTGCCGCTGGCGACCAGTGCGCGCTCCAGCACGTCGAGGCTGGGCGCCCCGCCCGTCCCCATGATCAGCCGGGACGAGAACTCCGTCCCGCCCAGTACGAAGCGGTCGTCGGCCATGTCGGTCAGCCTCCCTGCACCGCGGTGAGCACCTCGACGCGATCGCCCTCGCCGAGCAGCGTCCCGGGCCACTCGCCACGGGGTACGACGCTCTCGTTGACGGCGGCGGCAACCCCGGAAGACGCGACGGTGAGCGTGGCCACCAGCGCGTCGAGCGTGGTGCCGGCCGCGACGGCGCGCCGCTGCCCGTTGACGGACACGGTGTGCGTGGACCCGGTCATGCGGACACCTCCTGCTGGACGGGGGAGAAGCGGCGTGGGGTGAAGGCCCGGGCCTCGTCGGGCAGTTCACCGGTGAGCAGGGCGTGCGCCATGACGTCGCCGGTCACGGGGGTGAGCAGGACGCCGTTGCGGTAGTGGCCGGTGGCGAGCAGCAGACCGGGCAGCTGGGCGGGACCCAGCACCGGGGCGTTGTCCGGTGAGCCGGGGCGCAGTCCCGCCCGGGTCTCGGTCAGCGGAAGCTCGGTGATGCCGGGTACCAACTCGTGCGCGTCGCGCAGCAGCTGGTACACGCCTCCCGCCGTGACCGTGGTGTCCCAGCCGAGTTCCTCGCTGGTCGCGCCCACGACCAGCTCGCCGTTCTCGCGCGGTACGAGATAGACGTGGCTGCCGCGCACCACGGCCCGGACCGTGCGCGACAGGAACGGGGCGTACGCGGGCGGCACGGTCAGCCGCAGCACCTGCCCCTTGACCGGGCGCACCGGGGGGAGCGCGTCCGCGGGCACGCCCGGGAACCGGCCGCTGAGACTGCCCGCGGCCAGCACGACCCGGTCGGCCGCGATCTCGTCGCCGCCGGCCAGCACGGCTCCGGCCGCCCGGTCCCGTACCACCGACAGCCGCTCCGCCCACCTCCGGTGGAACACCACGCCGGCCCGCTCGCAGGCCACCACGAGCGCCCTGGCCAGCCGCCGGGGATCGATCTGGTGGTCGCCGTCCACCCTCAGCCCACCGCGCACTCCCGGCGCCAGCATGGGCTCCAGCCTCCGGCACTCCCGCCCGGAGAGCCACTCCGACTCCAGCCCGAAGCGCCGCTGCAGCGCGTGCAGTTCGCGCAGATGTGCCCGGTCGTCCGCGTCGAGGGCCACGGCGAGCGTCCCGCAGGAGCGGTACCCGGTGTCCTCGCCGCTCGCATCCTCGAGCTCCGCCACGAACCGCGGATAGCGCTCCGCGGAGGCCAGGTTCAGCCCGAGCAGCGTCTCCTCGCCGTAGTGGAGCTCCGTGACGGCCGCCAGCATGCCCGCCGCGACCTGTGCCGCCCCGCCGCCCGGTTCGGGGTCGGCCAGCGCGGTCCGCAGTCCGCGCTGCGCCGCCCGCCACGCGGTGACGAGGCCGATGACGCCACCCCCGACGACGAGGACGTCCGTGGTGTGTCCTGGTGAATGTCCTGGATGCATGGGCGTCCGGACCCTCCCTTCGCCGGCATGACCCGGATCAGGTTCGTACGGTCGGAGGCCGCCTCAGCCTCCCTCTCAGCCCGGTGCTCCGGGCTCCCGCGAGTAGCAGTACGGTGGCCAGCCTAGCCCTCGTCGCCGACCCCCGGTAAGGGAGCCGCCACCGTGGCCCGTTCGCTCGACGGACTCGTCCTCGCCCCGGTCGCCGACCAGGCGCCCGGCCAGGTCGGCGCCCGGACACGGTTCACGTACCACGAGGACGGCGGCCGGATCTGGGCCGAGTACGCCGGCGGCGACGTGGTCCGCGGCCATCTCGTCGGCACCCGCGAGGGGGACCGGTTGGACTTCCGCTACGTCCAGCTCGGGCAGGACGGGACGACCTCCTCCGGGCACTGCGTGTCCACCGTCGTCGACCTCCCCGACGGGCGGGTGCGGCTGGAGGAGACCTGGGAGTGGGAGTCCCGGCAGGGGTGCGGCACGAGCGTCGTGGAGGAGCTCCCTTCCTGACGTGTAGTCAGGTGGTTAGGGTGGCCGGGTGAGTGAGAGCGAGCAGACGGCGCCGAGCCGCCGAGTCGTCATCGTCGGGGCGGGCATGGCCGGTGTGCAGACCGCCGTGGCCCTGCGCGAACAGGGCTTCACCGGCGGTATCGGCCTCATCGGCGCCGAACCGCACCAGCCCTACGACCGGCCCCCGCTGTCCAAGGCCGTCCTGCTCGGGAAGGCCGAGGACTCGGCCTTCGACGTCGACTTCGACGCGCTCGACGTCGAGCTCCGGCTGGGCCTCGAGGTCACGGGCCTGCGCCCCGAGGAGCACGAGCTCGACACGCCCGCCGGGCCCGTCCCGTACGACGTCCTCGTCATCGCCACCGGAGCGGAGCCGGTCACCCTCCCCGGCACGGAGGGGGTCCCGGGAGTCCATCTGCTGCGCACCCTCGACGATGCGGAGCGGCTCCGCCCGGTGCTGGAGCGACGCCACCGCATCGTGGTCGTCGGCGCGGGCTGGATCGGCGCCGAGTTCGCCACCGCCGCCCGCGAGGCGGGCTGCGAGGCCACCGTCGTCGAGGCCGCCGACCGCCCGCTGCCGGGAGCCCTGCCGGCCGAGGTCGCCGCCCCGATGGCCGCGTGGTACGCCGAGGCCGGCGCCGAACTGCTCACCGGTGCGCGGGTCGCGGCCGTCGAGCCGGGCGCCGTGGTCCTCGAAGGGGGCCGGCGGCTGCCCGCGAACGCCGTCGTCGTCGGCATCGGCGCCCGGCCGGCGACCCGCTGGCTCGCCGGTTCCGGCATCGGCCTGGGCCCCGACGGCTCGGTCACCGCCGACGAGCGACTGCGCACCTCGCTGCCCGACGTGTACGCGGTCGGGGACTGCGCCTCCTTCCCGTCCGGCCGATACGGGCGGCGCATGCTCGTCCACCACTGGGACAACGCGCTCCAGGGTCCCCGTACGGTCGCGGCCAACATCGTCGGTGCGGATACGGGCGGGGGGAGCGAGCCGGGGGAGATCTACGACCCGGTGCCGTACTTCTGGTCGGAGCAGTTCGGCCGGTTCGTGCAGTACGCCGGGCATCACGGCGCGGCCGACGCGCTCGTGCGCCGAGGGGACCCGGAGGGTGCCTCCTGGTCGGTGCTGTGGCTGAGGGACGGGGCTCTGGTCGCCCTGCTGGCGGTCGGCAGACCCCGGGACCTGGCCCAGGGGCGCAGGCTCATCGAGGTCGGCGCCCACGTCGACGCAGGGCGCGCCGCCGACCCGGCCGTCCCCCTGAAGGCCGCCGTGCTGTGACCGTGGACCGCCGTTCCGGGCGGGCGTGCCCCGGGCCGCGGAGGGACGACTCCGAGGGCTCCCGAAGCGCTCCCGAGGCGGCGGTCAGGTGGCCCGTGTCCCTCTGAAGGCCGCAGCCGGACCGGGCCCGGCTACCGACTGTCGGTCCGGGATGGCACGCTTGGTCCCGTGACCGAGATTGACGCAAAGATCGATGCTCTCGTCCCCGCCTGGCTCCACCTGCCCGACATCGCGGAAAAGCTCGACGTCGAGGTGACGCGCGTACGGCAGCTGGTCAAGGAGGGTCAGCTGATCGCCGTGCGCCGCGGTGAGAACCGGACGCTCCAGGTCCCTGCCGCCTTCATCAAGGGCGGCAGGGTGGTCAAGGGCCTCTCCGGCACCCTGACGCTCCTGAAGGACGACGGCTTCACCGACGAAGAGATGCTGGAGTGGCTCTTCACTCCGGACCCCACCCTGCCGGGGACCCCCGCGGAGGCGCTCAGCGAGAATCGCGGCACGGAGGTGAAGCGCCGGGCCCAGGCGCTCGCCGTCTGACGACGTCCTGAGCACGTCGCCGCGTTACGCCACACGATCTGGATGCGGTGCGCACACCGGGCCCGGACCGCCCGGCACCCGGTGCGCGCACCGCCGACCCACCCGGGGGTTACCACCCATGTCCTCGTCCCGAGCGGCGCTGTCCGACGCCCGGCTCTACCTCTGCACGGACTCCCGCAGGCGCCAGGGCGACCTGCCGCAGTTCCTGGACGCCGTCCTCTCCTCAGGGGTGGACATCGTGCAACTGCGCGACAAGGGCATGGAGGCCGGCGAGGAGCTGGAGCACCTCGCCGTGTTCGCCGACGCCTGCCGCCGCCACGGGAAGCTGCTCGCGGTCAACGACCGGGCCGACGTCGCCCACGCCGTCGGCTCGGACGTGCTGCACCTCGGCCAGGGCGACCTTCCCGTGCCCGCGGCACGGGCGATCCTCGGCACCGAGGTGCTGATCGGGCGCTCCACGCACGCCCGGGAGGAGGTCGACGCGGCGGCCGCCGAGCCCGGTGTCGACTACTTCTGCACCGGTCCCTGCTGGCCCACACCCACCAAGCCGGGCAGGCCGGCCCCCGGCCTCGACTTGGTGCGGTACACGGCCTCGCTCGGCCAGGACCGCCCCTGGTTCGCGATCGGCGGGATCGACGCCGGCAACCTCGACGAGGTGCTGGAGGCAGGTGCCCGCCGGGTCGTCGTCGTCCGGGCGATCACGGAGGCCGACGACCCCGCCGAGGCCGCCGCCCGTCTCGCCGAGCGGATACGTGCCCATGCGCGGTAGGCCGTTTCATGCGCGGTCCGTGTCCGATGGGTGGAATCCGGTTGGGAGACCGCTGCCCTGTGGATAACCTGCGACTATGGCCCTCGGCACAGCTTCCACCCGGACGGATCGCGCACGCACCGTGCGCGAGCTGCTCGCCACCGACAAGACCTCGTACTCCTTCGAGTTCTGGGCGCCCAAGACGGAGAAGGGCGAGCGGAACCTCTGGAACGCGCTGCGGCGCGTCGAGGCGGTACAGCCCAACTTCGTCTCGGTGACCTACGGAGCCGGGGGATCCACCCGCGCGGGCACGGTCAAGGCCACTCAGCAGATCGCCGCCGACACCACGCTCACCCCGGTCGCGCACCTCACCGCGGTCAACCACTCCGTCGCGGAACTGCGCAACATGATCGGCCAGTATGCGGACGCCGGGATCAGGAACATCCTGGCCGTCCGCGGCGACCCGCCCGGCGACCCGATGGGCGAGTGGGTCGAGCATCCGGACGGTGTGCGGTACGCGGCGGAGCTCGTCCGGCTGATCAAGGAGTCGGGCGACTTCTGCGTCGGCGTCGCGGCCTTCCCCGAGATGCACCCCCGCTCCAGCGACTGGCAGACGGACATCGGGCACTTCGTGGACAAGTGCCGCGCCGGTGCGGACTATGCGATCACCCAGATGTTCTTCCGCGTCGAGGACTATCTGCGGCTGCGCGACAGCGTCGCGGAGGCGGGCTGCGAGACCCCGATCATCCCCGAGATCATGCCCGTCACCAACGTGAGGCAGATCGAACGGTTCGCCCAGCTCAGCAACGCGTCGTTCCCCGCCGAACTCGAACAGAGGATCCGCGCCGTCGCGGACGACCCCGCCGCTGTACGCTCCATCGGTATCGAGTTCGCGACGGAGTTCTGCGCACGGCTGCTCTCGGAGGGCGTCCCCGGGTTGCACTTCATCACGCTCAACAACTCCACCGCGACGCTCGAAATCTACGAGAATCTCGGACTGCACCAGCAGTCGTGAACGGCCGCACCCGTCGCAACCCCGGGCGGGAGGCCGTAGGAGAGGGGCGGGCATGGGCTGGACGGTGCTCTACATCGCGTTCGGCATTGTCGCGCTGTGGCTGCTCGGCGAGGTGCTGCTGCAGTACAAGGCGCGGCTGCGCTGGCGGCTGGTCGCCTTCGTCGGCTTCCTGGGCGTGGTCGTCGGTGTGCTGATGCCGAACATCATCGTGATCGGCGTGGGTGCGGCGGCCTTCGCGGTCGGCCAGACGTACGTCACTCTCTCCTTCCGGCGCGGCTTCTCCACCGGCTGGGCGCTGGGCGGCAGCCCGGGATCCAGCCGCCGCCGGAGGTCCTCCGCCCCCGTCGACCGTGACCCCGTGCTGGAGGTGACGGGCATCGACTACGAGGACTCCTACGAGGGCTCCTACGACGACTCCGGCCGTCCCCGTCCGTCCGGCCCCGACCCGGACGGGTCCCCGTCCGCCGATACCACGGCCGTATACGAGCCGCAGCCGCTCCCGGACGAAACCGGGCAGTACGGCGTCTACTCCGACGCGGCCCAGGCGGCGAACCACGCCCAGGCCGGCGAGGACGCCCACTACGGCGGCTACTCCACCGGCTACGCCGACGCCTACTCCCAGGGCCACGACTACCAGCAGCCGGCGGGGACGACCCATGACGCGTACGCGGGGTCGTACGACTACGGCACCGGCGGCGGCCAGCAGCAGTACGCCGCCTGGTCCGAACCGTACGCAGGCGCAGCGCAGGGCTACGGCTCGTACGAGAGCTACGGCGGCCAGCAGCAGTACGCCGACCCGTACGCGTCGCAGGGCTACAACGAGACGCCGCCGGGCGGTGTGTGGGTGCCGCTCCAGCGCGACGGGGACCAGGCACCGCCGCCGGCGGAGCAGCCCTCGCAGTACGGCTACGACCAGGGCTACCAGAGCGACCCCGACGGCCAGGCCTACCGCTACTGAGCCGTCCCCGACCCGGCGACGCGTCGGCACGCGCAGCCGGGCCCTCGGAACCGGGGACGCGGGGGCGGGCTCGGCACCCCGGGCGCCGGGACCGGAGGGTGCCGTCCGCGCCCCGTCCTTCCGAGCGCTCCGGCTGTCGCAGGCCCGGGGCGGGCTGCTGTTCGGGCCCGCTCGCGGGCGGGAGGTGGAGCGCGTTCCACGCCCTCGCCCGGCCCGGGCGCCGCGATACCGAACCGCACGACCGGGCCCGCGACGCCCGGTCGCCCGGGAGCGCGTCCCCGCCGGAAGGGCCCCCGACCAGGTCACTGCGAACCGCGGAAGTCCGCCCCCTCCACGATGAGGCCGGTCACCAGCGCGCCCGACATTCCGCTGTGCGCGAGTCCGCCGCCGGGATGCGACCAGCCGCCCGCGAAGTACACCCCGGGCACCGGTGAGACGTTCGCCGCGGGCAGCAGTGCCCCGCCCGCTCCGGCCAGTGCCGGCCCGGGCACCCGGGGCGTGCCCGTCTCCCGGAAGGTGTCGGCGGGTGTGCGCACCTCGCGCCACAGAAGCCGCTCCCGCAGACCGGGAACGGCCGCCTCCGCGACTGCCGTCATCCGGTCCGCGAACGCCTCCACGCCCGTGGCGTCCCCGTCCGTCACGTGCTCGCCCCACGAGGGGGCCGACACCCGGTCGCCGGTCCCGGCGGGAACGGTCGCGGTCACCGTGACCGCCTCGTGGCCGCCGGGCCGCAGCCGCTCGTCGTCGGGCCGCAGCACCACGACCGTCGGACGGTCGCACAGCCGCCCCGCGGACAGCGCCGCCGACTCCCCGGCCCGGTCGGGCGAGTGCACCACCGTCCGGTGCGCCGCGTCCGCCGGCCGGGCGCCGCGCAGTGCCAGGCAGACGGTGACCCGCCCGGTCCGCACCGCCGACTGGTGGTGCGGCCACTCGTCCGGGGAGACCCACGGCAGGACCCGGTCCCGGTACAGCGCGGGCACGGGCGCGCCCGTGACCACGTGGTCGGCCTCGGCCGTGCTGCCGTCCGCCAGCTCCACGCCGACCGCCCGGCCGCCCTCGATCCGTATCTCCGTCACCTCGGTGCCGAGGACGAACTCCACCCCCCGCGCGAGGCACCGCTCGTGGACCGCGTCCGCGAGTGCCCGCATCCCGCCCCGCACGTACCAACTGCCGAAGGTCTGCTCCATGTAGGGCAGGACGGCGGCGGACGCGGGCGCGGTGGCGGGGTCGAAGCCGTACGCCAGGGCGTGGCTCTCCAGCAGCGCCGCCAGCCGCGGGTCCCGCAGCTCACGCCTGCCCACCTCGGCCAGGGTGCGCGCCGGGCGCCGCAACAGGCCGCCCTTGAGCGCCGGGTACGGGTCCCGGGCGAAGCGGGAGGTCTCCGGGGGCAGGGGCTCCTCCAGCAGCGGGCGCCGCGACCGGTCCCAGGCGTCCCGCGCACGCCCCAGGAACTCGCCCCAGCGTTCGCCGGCTCCGGTGCCGAGAGCTCCGTCCAGCGCAGCGACGACCCCCGCACGCGAGGCGTTCGGCAGGGTCACGGCCGTGCCGTCCGCGAAGACATGACGGCTCGCCGGGTCCACCTGGACCAGCTCCACGCACTTCTCCAGCGGCTCCTTGCCGGTCTTCACGAAGAAATCCCGCCAGACGGCGGGCAGATGGAGCAGACCGGGACCGGTGTCGAAGGCGAAGCCGGCGCGCTCGAACCGGCGCACCGCGCCGCCGTACGTGTCCGTCCGTTCGAACACCGTCACCCGGTGTCCCGCAACGGCCAGCCGGGCGGCTGCCGCCATGGCGCCCATCCCGGCGCCGATCACCACAATCCGTGCCATGTCAGGGACTGTATCGGCAGCCTCCGACAGTCAACCGGGGCGGTGGTCCCCACAGGCCCGCGGCGCCGCGGGGCGCCTCCCGGCGCTTGGAGGGAGAGGCGGATCCCTCGGGGCCGGGAGGACCGGTGCCACGGCCCGGCACGAGCAGCGTCGCCGCGGTGATCGCCGCCACCGGGTGGACGCGGACGCGGTCGTGACCAGCCCGCACCCGGAGCGGGAGGGGATGAGCACGGGCCTCTGAGTATCCGTACCTAGTGGGGGAGATGAGTAGGCGCGCGGATGGGGCCGACCGGCGCGGACGGAAGAGTGGAGGCCACGGAGGGGCGCGGCGCCGGCACCGCCGGCACGGGGCGGCGGAACGGCGCGGCGCACCTGCGAACGGGGGTTGCCCGGACCCGGGGGAACAGCGGTACAGGGCAGCGGGGGAACGGGGGAACGAAGGGGAAACGCCGGTGCGGCGAAGCTCGGGGGATCGAGCTCCGCCCCACCGGCACTCGTCGTTCGTGCCCTCGCGCCCTCGGCGGGCGGTGCGGTCACGGCCCACCGGGGAGTGCCCGTGACCCCACGGGGACGGGGCGTCAGCAGCCGCTGACCCGCCCGTGGAGCAGACGGGAGAGGGCCGCGTGCACGTCGTCGATCGACCGCTCCCGCTGGAATGCCTGCCAGTCGAGCGCCGCCACCAGCACCATCCCGACCAGCGCGGCCGCGGTCAGCGGAATGTCGATCTCCTCGCTCAGCTCGCCGCGCTCGACCCCTTCCCTGAGGACGGTCTCGACGACGGCGACCGCCTGCTGACGGACCACCATCAGCGTCGACTGCCAGGCGCGGTTGGTGCGCCACAGCTCGGCGACGTACAGCTGGGTGAAGGCCGGGTAGCGGTCGATGAAGACCAGGCCGGCCCGGATCATCCCGTCCAGGGCCTCGATCTTGGTGCCGCCCCGCCGCTCCGCCTCGTCGGCGGCCTCCTGCAGCGAGGAGGTCAGCAGGCCGACCCCGTACCGCAGCAGTTCCTCGAAGAGCTCGGTCTTGCTCTTGAAGTTGTAGTAGACCGTGCCCTTGGCGACGCCGGCCCGCTCGGCGATCTCGTCGACGGTGGTGGCGGAGAAGCCCTGTTCGGCGATGAGGGTCACCGCGGCCTCGTAGAGCTTGGCGCGGGTGGCCTGTCTCCGGGTGCTGCTGCTGTTCATGGTGCCGATTCTCACAGGTCCACCCGTCTCACAGGCTCAGCTCGGGGTGAAGACGGTCGAACGTCCACACCTGCTTGCGACGTGCCGACAGTGCGGTGAGGGCGAGGGCCCCGGCGGTGAACGCCACGAGGACGGCCACGGCCTGCCACACCGGCCCGACGCCGCCGCCCGTGATGAGCCGGCGCAGCGCCTCGACCACGTACGTCATCGGCAGGAAGGGGTGGACGGCGTTGAAGAACGGCGGGCTCGTCTGGACGGGGTAGGTGCCGCCCGCCGAGGTCAGCTGCAGCATCAGCAGAGCGAGCACCAGGATCCGGCCGGCCGCGCCGAAGCGGGCGTTGAGCCACTGGATGATCGCGGCGAAGCAGCAGACGACCAGGGCGAGGAAGCCGACCGTCCCGGTGGCGCGGGCCATCTCCAGCCCCAGACCCCAGTGGAGCACGGCCATCAGCGCGCCGACCTGGAGCAGTCCGATCGCGGCGACCGGCAGCCAGCCCGCGAAGGCGATCCGCCAGGCCGAGGCGCCTGCGGCGAGGGCGCGCCGGTTGAGCGGCTGGATCAGCATGTACGCCACCATGGCGCCCACCCAGAGGGAGAGCGGGATGAAGTACGGGGCGAAGCCCGTGCCGTAGTTGTCCGCCTTGTGCAGGGACTGGGACGCGAGCTGCACCGGGTCGGCCATCACGTCCGTGCGGAGGTCGCGCTCCTGCTTGTCGTAGTCGGGGATCTTGCCGACGCCGTCATTCAGCCCGCCGGCCAGCTCGCCCGAGCCGTCGACGAGCTTGAACATGCCGCCGTCGAGGTCGTGCGCACCGCTCTTGAGCCTGCCCACGCCGGTGTCGAGGTCGGTGGACCCGGTGCGAGCGCTGCCCAGGCCCTCGTGGAGGTCGCCGGCGCCCTTGGCGACCTTGTGCGCTCCGGAGTTCAGCCGGTTGACGTCCGCGACGGCCTTCTCGACGTCGTCCTCGAGCGTGGGGGAGCGGTCGGCGAGGTCCTTGGCCAACTTCTGGATCTTGACGAGCCGGGCTTCGAGCTGCTCGAGTTCGCCGCTGTTGTCCTGCACCAGCTCGACGACGTCGTCGGCGACCGCGGCGGAGTCGGCCGTCGCGGTCTCGGCCTTCTCCAGCACGGAGCAGACGGCGGGGTCGGGCAGAACGGCGTCCTCGCAGCGGGACCTGTGCAGCGCGGCCGCCTTGTCGGCGGCGTCGTGCGCCTTGGTCGCGGCGGCGGGGGCGGTGGTCACGAGGAGGTCGAGATGGCTGCGGGCGGCGCGGGCGCCGTTCTCCACGAACCGCGCGTGCTCGCCGATCGTGGCGCCCTTGTCCTTGATGTAGGGCCGGACGTCGGCCGCGATGCCGTTGACCTTGTCGGCCAGCCGCTGGGTGCCGGCGGCGACCTCTCGGGCGCCCTTCTCCAGCTTCTCGGCGCCGTTGTCGAGGCGGGTGATGCCGCCCGCGAGTTTCCCGCTGCCGTCCTTGGCGTCCTTCAGGCCGTCGGCGAGCTCCTTGGAGCCCTCCTTCGCCTTGCCGATGCCGCCCTTGAGCTTGTCGGCACCCTTCGCGGCCTTCTCGGTCGCGTCGTGGATGTCGGAGAACGAGATGAAGATCTTGTCGAGGAAGGAGCGGGAGGCGTTCTTGGACGCGGACTTGCGCACCTCGGCGAAGACCGTGCGGGATATCTGCCCGACGATGTAGTTGTTCGCGTCGTTCGTCCGCACCTCCAGAGCCCCGGTCTCCGGGGCGTCGCCGGAGGCGGAGGCGATGCGCTCGCTGAAGTCGGCGGGCATCGTCAGGGACAGGTAGTACGTACCGTTCTCGACGCCCTCGCGGGCGTCCCGGGCGCTCACCTCGTGCCAGTCGAAGACGTCGCTCTCCCGCAGGCCCTCGGTGATCTCGTCGCCCGCGGCGATCTTCTTCCCGGCGGCGGTCGCGCCCTTGTCGTCGTTCACGAGCGCCACGGGGATCTTGTCGAGGCGGCTGTACGGGTCCCAGAACGACCACAGGTACAGGGCGCCGTAGAGCAGCGGAAGCAGCAGTATCGCCACGAGCGCGGCGCGCGGCAGCCTGCCCCTGCCGAATCGCTTCAGCTCAAGCGCGGCCAGTTTCGGCGAGCGCATCGGCCGCCCCCTCCTCGGTGTCGTGCGTGGTCTCGGTCCCGCCGTCGTGCGCGCGGGTGCGGTCGGCGGGGTCCGCCGCGGTGCCCATGTCCGCGTCCGCGGCCGTACCTGCCGCGGCGCCGGGTCCGGTGCCGGCGTCCTTCGCGCCCTTCGCCGACGCGGCCGGCTCCGCGGCGGGGGCCGTCTCCCCGGTGGTCCCGGTGGCGGCCTTCTGCGGGTTTCCGTCCCCGGCCGCCGGGGGCTTCGGTGCGCCGGCGGCCTCCGCGGCCTCGGCGCCGCCCCCGTGCTCGGCGCCGTTCCCGCTCTTCGCGTCGAGCGCGTCGAGCGCGTCGAGCGCGTCGGGTGTGCCGGGTGTGCCGGGTGTGCGGTCCGCCGCACCGCCGCCCGGCTCGTCCGCAGCTGCCGGGTGCGGCGCCCCCGCGCCCGTACGGACCACGACCGCGTCCTGGGGCGCCTCACTGCAGACCGCGAGCACGGTCGTGCCCCCGGCGGTGATGCCGCGCAGGAGGTCCCACGCCTCCGCCCGGTCCGCCTCGGAGAGCTTGAGGTCGGCGTCGTCGACGGCCAGCAGCCGCGGACGGCCGATCAGGGCGAGGGCCACGGACAGGCGGAGGGTATCCAGCCGTTCGAGATCCCGCACCGCCGTGCGCCCCGCCTTCGGCAGGGCGTCCAAGTCGAGCCCGACGCGGCCCAGGGCCTCTTCGATCCGCGCCCGGGCCGCCGCGGCCCGTTCCCCCGGTGGCCTCAGCAGCGCCCGGAGCGAACCGTCGAACCGCCGCTGCATCAGAGCCCGCTCCCGCAGGTGCTCGGCCACGGTGAGCGCCGGGTCGAGATCGCTCACCCCCGGGACCGGCCCCAGCGCGCTGATCCGCCGGACGGCCGCCATCTTGCGCGGCAGCCGCAGCCCGCCCACCTCCGCGTACCCGTCCGCCGCCTTCATGCGTCCGGTGAGCGCGAGCAGCAGACAGGTGCGGCCCGAGCCGGACGGGCCCTCGATCGCGACGAGCGAGCCCGGGCCGGCCTCGACGTCCACCTTCCGGAACGCCCAGCCGCGCGGCCCCTTGAGGCCGAAGCCCTCGGCTCGTACGGCTGCCCCGTGCGGGCTGTCCACGCGGCCTCCCCCTATTGAACTGACTGGTCAGTGCAAAACTTACTCCGCGCCGGGGAACGAAGCAAAACGGAGGGAGGGTTCAGCGGTCGCGCGGTTCGATTCCCGCGACGATCTCGGCCAGCCGGGCGCAGACGCGTCTGATCTCCTCGTGGGTCTGGTTCCGCTCGGTGATCACGGCCGCCATCAGCAGCGCCGTCAGTGCCGTGACCCCGTTGAAGGCCTGCAACGTGACCATGTTCGCGAACAGGTCCCGCCCGGCGAACGGCCCGAGCTGCCCGGCCGCGGCCGTGATCGCGAGCGTCGACACCAGCAGCTCGCACGGTGCGGCCCCCGCGAGCTGGAACCGGAAGGCTGCCCAGATCAGGCAGGGGAAGACCAGGAACAGCAGCGACGAGTTGCGCGTCGAGGTCGCCAGCAGTGTCAATCCCAGGGTGCAGAGCCCGAGCGCCGTCGCCTCCGCCCAGCGTGCCGGTCCGGCGGGGACCGGCCACCGCGCCCGGCGCAGTACGAGCAGGAACGGAGTGACCACCAGCACGCCCATCGCGTCGCCCGTCCACCACACCGACCACGCGGGCCAGAAGCCCTCCGGCTCCAGCGCCCCGGCCTGGACGAGGGTCGCCGTGCCGACGGTCGAACTGACCAGCATCCCGCCCAGCGCCCCGAGGAAGACGAGTGCCAGCACGTCCCGGAGCCGGTCCAGTTCCTGCCGGAACCCCGCGCGGCGCAGCATCAGGTACGCGCAGACCGGCGCGGCGGTGTTTCCGGCGACGATGGCCAGCACCGCGAAGGCGGTCGGGCCGATGGAGAAGTTGACCAGGAAGGCCCCGAGCGCGATGCCGGGCCAGACCCGTGGCCCGAAGAACAGCAGCGCGGCGAGTGCCACGCCCGTCGGCGGCCACAGCGGGGTGACCTGGCCGCGCACCAGCTGCTGTAGCAGCCCGAGCCTGGCGGAGCCGTAGTAGACGGCGGCCACAGCGAGGATCCGCAGCGCCGACGAGGCGTACCGCCGGATCTCCTCATTGCGCACGACAGCAGTGTCCTTCGCCGCTGCCGCGGCGGCGAGTCGGCCGCCCCGGAGGGTGCCGGGGCGGGGCAAGTGGGCCCGGGCGGGGCGGCCGTCCCGGACCGGTCCGGTGTTCGGGGCCGCAGGTCGGTGGAAGCGGACCGCGAGCACCGCGGTGTCGTCCCGGTGGCCGGTCAGGTCGGCCGCCTCGATCACCGCGGAGGCGAGTACCTCGGGGACGACGTGGGAGCCGGTCCGCACCTTCCCGGCCGGCTCGGCCACCTCGGCCAGACCGGCCTCCATCGGATACGTGGGGGCCCTCCACCACCCCGTCGGTGAGCGGGACGAGCACGCCCGGCTCCGTCGGCCTGCGGTGCGGCACGGGGTACCGCGTCGCCGGCGACGATCCCGAGGGCGCGGGCCGCCGCGGTCCGGAGCGATGCCGTAGCCGCCGCCCGCGGTCGCCCACGCCATCGGCACCCGGCCCGCCCGGGAGGCGCGGGGCGCCGACCAGCGCGGGGAGTACACCCCCCTTCGCCCGGGACAAGCCCAGGTCAGGGCGAATTGTCAGTGGTGCCCCCCACCATGGTTCACGGACGGCCGGAGTGCCGTCACCCGACGACAGGAGGCTCGTCATGGCCAGCTCGTACGCCGCTGCCGCACGCCGGCTCCGCGCAGGCGGCCCTGCCCCCTCGCCGACCGGTCCCGCGACCGACGTCCACCCCGTGCCGCGCCGCTCGTCCGCACCCCCTGCCGCACTCGACCTGCTCGCCCAGGCGCGGGCGGGCCTGACGGAGGCCGCGTGCCTGGAGACGCCCAACGAGCGGTACGCCAGGGCCCATCTCGCCGCGCTGCGCACCGCGGCGGCCGTCCTCGCCGCCCGAGGGCGGCCGGAGACCAGCCCGCGCCGGCGCGCACGTATACGCTCCGCCTGGGAGGTCCTGCCGGAGATCGCCCCGGAGCTCACGGAGTGGAGCGCGCTCTTCGCCTCCGGCGCCGAGCGCCGGGCCCGCGCCGAGGCGGGCATCCGGGGCGCCGTAGGCAGCCGCGACGCCGACGACCTGCTCCGCGACGTCGCCTTGTTCCTGCGGCTGGTGGAGCGGATGCTGGTGCTCCAGCCGGTGCTGCCGCAGCCCAGCCCCGAGCAGCACGGTCCGGGGGCCCCGGGGGTGTGCCCGGAGGACGCCGCGGGATGAGAGGGCCCGGGGCCGGGTGACGACGGGCGGGACGGCGGGTCCGGCCGGCCCGGGGGCGCCGCGGGGGACCGGGGCGCCCGGCCGAGGCAATAGGGTGGAGCCAGCCTGCACCGTTCACGCCCCGTCAGCAGGGGCGGCACCCGCGCCGAGGAGTCAACTGCCGTGTCGGACCAGACGCCCCCTGTTCGGCCTCGCCGTGGGGAGACCCCGTCCCGCGCCTCCCTTCGCACGGCCGTGGTCTGGGAGGTGCTCAGGGACGCCCTGGACCGCCGGGTCAAGGCGACCGGCCGTGACGCCCTGGACGTCCTCGACACCGGCGGCGGCTCCGGCAACTTCGCCGTGCCCGCGGCGTGCCTCGGCCACCACGTCACCGTGGTCGACCCCAGCCCCAACGCGCTGTTCGCGCTGGAGCGCTGGGCGGCCGAGGCGGGGGTGGCCGAGCGGGTGCGCGGGGTTCAGGGCGATGTCCACGGACTGTTCGACGTCGTGGAGCGCGGCGGCTTCGACGCCGTGCTGTTCCACGGTGTGCTCGAGTACGTCGAGGACCCGGCCGAGGGCGTGCGGAACGCGGTGGAGGCGCTGCGCCCCGGGGGCGCCCTCAGCCTGCTCGCCGCCGGGCTCGGCGGTGCCGTCCTCGCCCGGGCCCTGGCCGGACACTTCGCCGAGGCCCGGCGGGCGCTCGGCGACCCGGCGGGGCGCTGGGGCGAGGGCGACCCGACGCCCCGCCGGTTCACGGCCGAGCAGCTCACGCAACTCGTCGGCGACTCGGGCCTGGAGATCGGGTCCGTGCACGGTGTCCGGGTCTTCGCCGACCTGGTCCCGGGGGTGCTCGTGGACACCGAGCCGGGTGCGCTGGAGGCCCTGCTGAAGCTGGAGGAGGCCGCCGCCGAGTCGCCCGCGTTCCACGCCGTCGCCACCCAGCTCCACGTCCTCGGTGAGAAGCGCGGCTGATCACCGGCTTCCCGGCGCGGGCCCGCCGCTGATCAGCCACGCAGCTGCACATGGAGTACGCCACAGGCCCCCCGATCGAGGCGTTCGCCCCGTATGATCGGGGGACACGATCCGGCATGACGGACAGGCGGTTGGGGAATCAACGCCTCAGCAGTCGATCCGGCATGGCAGGCCCCTCAGGGCAATCGGGCACTCGGCGGGTTTCACGGGGGCGATTCCCTGCCTATCCTGAAAGGGCCGCATACCGGTCGCCCCCCGCGACCGACGACTAGGAGGACTCCGTGCCGCTCTCGGAGCACGAGCAGCGAATGCTCGAGCAGATGGAGCGAGCGCTGTACGCCGAAGATCCCAAGTTCGCGACAGCGCTTGAGGGAAGCGGGCTGCGTACGTACACCCGACGACGGGTCTACCAAGCGGTCGCCGGCTTCCTGGTGGGTATCGCGCTCCTCATGGCCGGAATGGTCGCCCAGCAGATCTGGATCAGCGTGGTGGGTTTTCTCGTCATGCTCGGCTGTGCGGTCCTGGCGGTCACCGGCTGGCGCAAGGCGCCGAAGCCGGGTGAGCAAAGCGACCCCGGGGCCGAGGCCACGCGCCGACAGCCCAGGCAGCGCCGGTCGATGATGGACCGGATCGAGCAGCGGTGGCAGCGCCGCCGCGACGAGCAGGGCCACTGAGCCCCGACCACGTCCACGCACTCCGACATCGCTGAGGGGTGACCGCATGGCGGTCACCCCTCACGCGTATCTCCGCCCGGGTGCGGGCGTCGTTCGCCGCGGACGGCCCCGGGAGCCCCGCGCTTCCGGATGCGCCACGGGCAGGGCACTCGCCCGCGGGCATCGCCCCGCCGTCCTCCGTGGCGCACCGCTCCCGCCACCCGCGGGCATCGCTTCCGCCGACGAGCACGGCGCCCGCCCGCGCCCGCCCCGCTGCGACGAGGGCCGGGCCCGGCGGGAAACACGTCCCACCGGGCCCGGCCGCAGGCCCGTCAGCCCCGCTGCCGCAGCGGTCTCCGCAGTTGCGCGGTCGCGCGGTCCAGCAACCGCCGCCGGATGGCGGCGGCGCGTTCCGCCAGGGTGTTCCAGCGCTCCGAGCACGCCCATACGACGCGCACCGTGGAACGGGGCAGCAGCAGCGCCCGCAGCGCGGCGACGCGGCCGGCCCGCTCGCCCAAGCCCACCCGCACCCGTCCGGCGTCCTCGGCCAGCCCTGTGCCCGGGACGGGCCTCGGCGCGTACAGCACCTGCTCCACCGCATGGGCCACCCGGTGGACCGAGTCCGCGGGTGCGCCCTCCAGCCGGCCGAGCCGGACGATGCGCGCGGCCGCCTTCCTCGGCGACAGCGACTCGTCCGGTGGGATGCCGTGGTCCCAGGCGGTGTCGGTGATCTCCCGCCAGACCAGAAGCGTCCGTGCCGCGGCCTCCTCGGCCGTACGCCCCTCGGAGCCGAGCCGGACCCTGCGCAGTCTCGTCCGCCAGAGCATCGGCAGCAGCGGGATCACCAGCAGCGCGGCGACCGCCCCGGTCCACACCAGGACCGTGCCGAGCGACGGGCCCTCGTCCTCGGACACCGCGACGTCCTGCGGCGCAGTGGCCCCGCACTCGCCGAGCCGGCGCTCCTGCGGGGAGCAGTCGGACGACCGTGACGGGGCGGCCGGAACGGCCTGGGACGCCCCCGCCTCCGGCTCCGGCGGGCTGCTCGGCCCGCCGGACGGGGTGGTCGCACGTGTGTAGTCGGGTGCGCTGCCCCGGGTCGGCGTCGGCTCGAACCGGGTCCACCCCACGCCCTCGAAATACAGCTCGGGCCAGGCGTGGGCGTCCTGGTTGCTGACCGACATCGCACCGTCCGCCGCGGGGGTGCCGGGCGTGAAGCCCACCGCCACCCGGGCCGGTATCCCCAGGGTCCGCGCCATGGCGGCCATGGAGAACGAGAAGTGGATGCAGAACCCTTCCTTGTTCCTCAGGAAGCGCGAGATCGCCCCGACGCCGCCGCCCGAATCCACCTCGGTGTCGTAGGTGAAGCCGCCGTCCGCGGCGAACCAGTCCTGGAGCCTGACCGCCCGCTCGTAGTCGTTGGCGGCGCCCCGCGTCACCCGCAGGGCCGTGGACCTCACATCGGCCGGCAGCGTGTCCGGCACCTCGGTGTACTCCTCCAGCAGCGCGGCGGGGGCCTTCGGCGCCTCGGCGAGCTGCTTCGCGGTGGGCTTCACCTGGAGGCTGGTCACCGAGTACTGCAGGCCGCCGGTCGTCTGCCCCCGGTCTCCGACGATCGTGCGCCGGGCCGGGTCGAAGCGCCACCTGCCGTCCACGGCCACCTTGGTCGCCGGGTACGGCATGGGCAGCCAGCCCTGCTTGTAGGCACCCGCGGCGGAGATGTTCGTCCTGATCTCGGTCGTGCCGACACCACCGGCGAGGCCCTCCGGGCGGGGCAGCTCGGCGGGGATGTCGGTGACCTTGCGGACCGAGAACTTCCAAGCCCCGCCGTCGAACTGGTCCAGTGCCATGATCCGCAGATACATGTCACCGGTGCCGTTCGCGTTCGTCTTGTACTTCAGCCATTCCCGGCTTTCCGGCTGGTTCAGGCTGTCCTGCAGCGTCACCACCGGGTTCACTGCGTTGATCGTGCCGCCGCCGGAGCCCGTGCCCGAACCGCGGCCGCCTTGGCCGATCAGCCCGCCGCCCAGGGCCGGGAGCGACCAGTGGACGACCAGGGCGACGCCGAGCGCGGCCGCACCGATGCGCCTGCCGGTGCGCACCGGCGCGTGCGCGGTCCCGTCCCCGCCGTCGAACCCGCTCCTGCCGCGCGGCGGGGCGCCGCCGAAGACCCGGCCCCACTGGGACAGCCGGTCCCGGCCCTCCGCCAGCAGAAGCATCAGATAGCCCGAGGCCGCCAGCAGGAACCACCACCAGCCCGCCCCGCCCCCGGACAGACCGGAGGCCACCGAGAACAACGCCAGCAGGGGCAGACCCGCGGGGGCGGCGCTGCGGTACGTCACGGCCAGCGCGTCCACGGCCAGGCCGATCAACAGCACCCCGCCGATCAGCATCAGCTTGATGCCGTCGGTCGCCGGCGCCGGGATCGCGTACCGGCCGACGTCCTGTGCACCGGCGGCCAGCAGCTCGCCGAACCTGGTGAGCACGTCCGGCCCGGGGACCAGCCCGAGCACGGCGTGCTCGCGGGCGAAGACCAGAGTGAGCATCAGCAGCGCCAGCACGGCCTGGGCCGCCACCGTCAGCGGCCGTGCCAGCGGCACCCGCCGCGCCGCCGCACCGGCCCCGCTGACCAGTGCCGACAGGAACGCGGCCTGCAGCAGCCACGTCCATGGATCGACCAGCGGGACCATCGCGGCCGCCGCCAGCAGCGTGGCGCCGTAGGCGCACAGGGCGAGCCTGCCACGGCCGCTCATGACCATCCCCCCGAAAGACCCGTCGTACCGGCCGGGGCGGAGTCCGCGCGCTCGCGCGCCGCCTGCCGCCACAGCTCGGGCAGCGCCGCGCCCGGCCCGGCGGCGACCACGGTCCACCCGGCCTCGCGCAGCCGTGCCTCCACCGCGTCGTCCACCGCTCCGTTCGCCGTCCACAGGCGGCTGTCCGTCACGAACGCGACCGCGCTCCCGCCGCGCTGCCGCATCCGGGCCGCCACCGCCGCCTGCTCCTCGTCCAGGTCGCCGAAGAAGGCGACCAGCAGCCCCTCGCCGCCGCCGCGCAGCACGTCGTAGGCGCGCGAGAGACCCGGACCGTCCGAGTGGTCCACGACCGCGAGCGTGTCCAGCATCATCCCGGCCGATTCGGCGGACTCCTGCGGGGAGCCGGCGAGGCCGTCCCCGCCGTCGCCGGGCACCGAGGTGCCCGTGTCCGTCAGCAGCCGGACCGAGAAGCCCCGCTCCAGCATGTGCACCAGGGCGGAGGCCGCGCCCGAAACCGCCCACTCGAAGGCCGAGTCGGGCCCGGCGCCCCGGTAGGCCTTGCGCCGGGTGTCGAGCAGCACCGTGCACCTGGCCCGCTGCGGCTGCTCCTCGCGCCGCACCATCAACTCGCCGTAGCGGGCGGTGGAACGCCAGTGCACGCGCCGCAGGTCGTCCCCGTGCCGGTAGGTCCGGGGGATCACGTCGTCGTCCCCGGCCAGGGCGAGGGTGCGCTGACGTCCGTCGCCGTAGCCCGTGGCATCCCCCGAGAGCCGTACCGGCGGCAGCGGCTCGGTGCGGGGGATCACGGTGAGGGTGTCGGCGAAGCTGAAGGAACGGGTCAGCTCGCACATGCCGAACGGGTCGTTCAGGCGCAGTTGCAGCGGACCGAGCGGATAGCGTCCGCGCAGGTCGGACCGGACCCGGTAGGACACCTCACGCCGGCCTCCGGGCTCCACGCGGTCCAGCACGAACCGGGGCCGGGGCCCCAGTACGTAGGGCACGTGGTCCTGGAGCATCAGCAGCCCCGTGGGCAGCCGGGAGACGTTGTCCAGGCGCAGATGCACCCGCGCCTCGGACCCGGCGGGAACCCGGGACGGGAACAGCCTCCGGCTGCCCGCCACCCGGTAGCGGGTGCGGTACAGCACGGCCACGCAGATCAGGGGCAGCACGGCGAGCAGCAGCCCGACCCGGAGCAGATCGCTCTGCCCGAGGACCACGGCACACACCGCCGCGGCCACCCCGGCCGCCAGGAACGAGCGGCCGCGCGTGGTCAGCCCGCCGAGAGCCGACCGCAGACCGCCCTTCTCCTCATCGCCGGCGGCAGGGCTCCCGGCCGTCATCAGAGCCGCCGGACGCCGGGTCGCTGCCGGCCGTAGGCCGGGCTGCCGGGCGCCTGGCGGGCACCGGTTCCGTACGCGGTGTCGTTTCCTGAGGTCGGCACGGGCGTGTGCTGGAGGATCTCCAGCACGACCTGCTCGGCGGTGCGGCGGTTCAGCTGCGCCTGGGCCGTCGGCAGCAGGCGGTGGGCGAGCACCGGGACGGCGAGGGACTGGACGTCGTCCGGCAGTGCGTAGTCACGGCCGGTCAGTGCCGCCGAGGCCTTGGCGGCACGCAGCAGGTGCAGGGTGGCGCGGGGCGAGGCGCCCAGCCGGAGGTCGGGGTGGTTGCGGGTCCCGGCGACCAGCTCCACCGCGTACCGCCGGACGGAGTCGGCGACATGGACCGTCCGCACCGCGTCGATCAGCTTCACGATGTCATGGGCGTGGGCCGCCGGCTGGAGGTCGTCGAGCGGGGACACCGCGCCGTGCACGTCGAGCATCTGCAGCTCGGCCTCCGGTGTCGGATAGCCCATCGACACCCGGGCCATGAAGCGGTCCCGCTGGGCCTCGGGCAGCGGGTAGGTGCCCTCCATCTCCACCGGGTTCTGCGTGGCCACCACCATGAAGGGAGTGGGCAGTTCGTACGTCTGCCCGTCGATGGTGACCTGCCGCTCCTCCATGGACTCGAGCAGCGCGGACTGGGTCTTGGGGGACGCCCGGTTGATCTCGTCGCCGATCACTATCTGCGCGAAGATCGCGCCGGGCTTGAACTCGAAGTCCCGTCTCTGCTGGTCGTAGATCGACACGCCGGTGATGTCCGACGGCAGCAGGTCCGGCGTGAACTGGATGCGCCTGACCGAGCAGTCGATCGACCGCGCCAGTGCCTTCGCCAGCATCGTCTTGCCCACGCCCGGCACGTCCTCGATGAGGAGATGCCCCTCGGCGAGCAGCACTGTCAGCGAGAGCCGTACGACCTCAGGCTTGCCCTCGATCACACCCTCCACCGACGTGCGGACGCGCTCCGCTGTGGTGGTCAGATCCGTGAGGCTCGCTCGATCGTCATAGGTCGTCACCCGGCCCTCCTCGGCCCGTTCCATGGGCCGGTGCACTACTTGCGGCACGGCCCACCCCGAAACACGGACACCTTCTCCGGTCGGTTCCGCGAAGGTGCCACACCCGCATTCTTGTTGCCGTTGCCGCGTCGTGTCACTCGCCTGTGGACAAGTGGGCGCCATATGTCTGAGGTTGCCGTGTTTGGCCGTTCACGCAGAGCTGTGATCCACCCCACGCCGGGCCGGTGCGGCGGCCCGGTGCGACGCCGTGGGGACATCCCGTCCGACGGCGTTCGGACATCCCGTGCGGAGAGGTGCGGACCCTCCCGTCCCGCGCCGTCACGGGCGCGGACAGGCGGACGGCGCCGCGCTGCGGGCTCGCGCGGCACCGTCCGGGACGGGACTCAGCCGGTGGGGTCGATCTCCCGCAGCAGGCCCGACGTGACATCGAAGACGAAGCCGCGCACGTCGCCGGTGTGCAGCAGGAACGGCGAGGTGCGCACCCGCTGCATCGACTGGCGCACGTCCTGGTCCACGTCGCGGAACGCCTCGACCGCCCAGGAGGGCCGCTGGCCGACCTCGTCCTCCAGCTCGTGCCGGAAGTCCTCGGTCAGGCTCTCCAGGCCGCAGCCGGTGTGGTGGATGAGGATGACGCTGCGGGTGCCCAGCGCACGCTGGCTGATGGTCAGGGAGCGGATCACGTCGTCGGTGACCACTCCGCCCGCGTTGCGGATCGTGTGGCAGTCACCGAGCTGCAGGCCCAGTGCGGCATGGAGGTCGAGACGGGCGTCCATGCAGGCCACCACGGCGACCCGGAGCACCGGCCTGGCGTCCATGCCGGGGTCGGTGAAGCCAGAGGCGTAGCGCTGGTTGGCTTCGACGAGCCGGTCGGTGACCGTGCCGCTCGCGACGGCGGTCTCTGCGGGGAGGTGCGCGGAAGTCGACATGTCTTCGACGGTAATGGTCACCGGCCTGCGCAGCTCGCTGTGAGAGGGGACAAAGAACGTCAACGCGGCTTGTTGTGAGCTAACCCACAGGCACGGGCGGACCGTGTCCGTTCGGGTGGGTCGCCCGCTCCCGGACCCCTCGCCGGCCGCCGCTGCGACGCGCCAGCCGGTTGATTGACCGGCACGACCAGTGGACTAAAGTGACGCGCAGTTCACGGACACATCCAGCACTTTTCCGCGATTTCCCCGCGGGTGCGGCAAACGTACGGCCCGGCCACCGCCCGCGCCGGACCTGAGAGGGCGCATTGAGCCAGCGACACGTCCCGGTGATGCTCCAGCGGTGCCTGGACCTGCTGGCGCCGGCCCTGGAGCGTCCTGGCGGGGGCGGTCCCGCCGAAGGCCCGGCCCCCGTAGTCGTCGACTGCACCCTCGGCCTCGGCGGGCACAGCGAGGCGCTGCTGGCCCGCTTCCCGGCCGCCCGGCTCGTCGCGCTCGACCGGGACAAGGAGGCGCTCCGGCTGTCCAGTGAGCGGCTCGCGCCGTTCGGCGACCGCGCCACCCTCGTGCACGCCGTCTACGACGAGCTGCCCGACGTCCTCGACCGGCTCGGCATCCCCGCCGTCCAGGGCGTCCTGTTCGACCTCGGCGTCTCCTCGATGCAGCTCGACGAGGCCGACCGCGGCTTCGCCTACGCCCAGGACGCCCCGCTCGACATGCGGATGGACCAGACGACCGGCGTCAGCGCCGCAGAGGTCCTCAACACCTACCCGCCCGGCGAGCTGGTCCGCATCCTGCGTGCGTACGGCGAGGAGAAGCAGGCCAAGCGGATCGTGGCCGCGATCGTGCGGGAACGGGAGAAGGAACCGTTCACCAACAGCGCCCGGCTGGTCGAGCTGATCCGCGACGCGCTCCCGCAGGCCGCCAAGCGCACCGGCGGCAACCCGGCCAAGCGCACGTTCCAGGCCCTGCGCATCGAGGTCAACGGCGAACTGACCGTACTGGAGCGGGCGATCCCGGCCGCGGTGAAGGCACTCGCCGTCGGCGGTCGGATCGCGGTCCTCTCGTACCACTCGCTGGAGGACCGGCTGGTCAAGCAGGTCCTCGCGGAAGGTGCCGCCAGTACGGCACCGCCCGGACTGCCCGTCGTCCCCGAGCGCTACCAGCCGCGGCTCAAGCTCCTCACCCGCGGCGCCGAACTCCCTTCCGAGGAAGAGGTCGCGGAGAACCGCCGAGCAGCGCCCGCGCGGCTGCGCGGCGCCGAGCGCATCCGCGAGGACGTGCGGTGACGGCCGCCGCGCCGAGGGAGCGCGACCGGTGACGACAGCCGCGGTGAGGGAGGACTCGGGGTGAGGAAGGCCGCCGGACAGCTCAAGGGGCGTGCCGCACGGCTCGTGCGGCTCATGCCGTCCGGGCCGAGCACCGCGGCCCGCACCCCCTTCGTCCTGCTGGTCGTCGTCCTGCTCGGCGGTGGACTGATCACCCTGCTGCTGCTCAACACCTCCCTCAACGAGGGCTCGTTCCGACTGAGCGAGCTCAGGAAGAAGACCACCGAACTCACCGACCAGGAACAGGCGCTGCAGCGGGACGTGGACGAGCGCTCCGCCCCGGACGCACTGGAGCGGCGGGCCCGCGAGCTGGGCATGGTCCCCGGCGGCAACCCCGCCTTCCTCGGCCCCGACGGCACGGTCCGCGGCGTCCCGAAGCGGGCGAAGGCCGACCCGTCGGCCGTCCGGCGGCCGGATCCGTCGCAGCGGCCGGTCGGGCCCCCCGTTGCCCCGCCGCCGCCCGCATCCGGCGCGCCCGCGCCGGTCCCCGCCTCGCCGAAGCCGTCGGCCGCCGGCGCGTCCGCGGTGCCCGCGGCACCGTCCGCGTCGGCGCAGCCCGCCGCGTCCGGCGCGCCGAAGCCGCCCCCCACGACCCCCGGCAGGTGACGCAGTGCCATCCAAGGAACCACCGCGGCGCCGTGTTCCGGGCCCCGCGCGCCGGGGCGGACCGGCCGGCCGGATCCGGCCCGCGCCCCGCCGCACCACGCCGCCCCGGCGGCCTGCGGCGCCCGGCCGGATCCGGCTCGGCAACCCCCGCCCCCGGCTGAGGCTCGTCAGCCTCGCGCTCACGCTCGTCATGCTGACGTTCGTGATCCGGCTGCTGCAGGTGCAGGCCGTCGACGCCGGCACGTACGCCGCGATGGCCGAGAAGAACCGCTACACGAGCCACAAGCTGACGGCCGAGCGCGGCCGGATCACGGACCGTGCCGGGATCGCGCTGGCCACCACCGTGGACGCGCACGACATCACCGCCGACCCGAAGATGTTCACACCCGGGGAGAGCAAGGCCCCGGACGCGCCGGAGCAGGCCGCGGCGCTGCTGGCGCCGATCCTGGGCGCCGACGCCGCGGAGCTCGCGAACAAGCTCAAGGCCCCCAAGTCCCGGTACACCGTCCTCGCCCGCCGCCAGACCCCGCAGGTCTGGAAGCAGATCAAGGACCTCAAGGCCGTCTTCGCCCGGAAGGCCGCCGCCGACAAGGCCAAGGGCGGGCCCGGCGCCAACGTGCTCGCCGGCGTCTTCCAGGAGACCAGCAGCCGACGCGTCTACCCCAACGGCGATCTCGCCGCCGGGATACTGGGCTGGGTCAACGCCGACGGCCGCGGCGCGGGCGGCCTGGAGTCCATGCTCGACGAGGAGCTGGCGGGCAAGGACGGCAGCATCACCTACGCGCAGTCGGGCGGACGCCGGGTGCCTACCGCAGGGACCCGGGAGAAGCCCGCCGTCCCCGGCTCCGACATCGAGCTGACGATCGACCGCGACATCCAGTGGGCCGCCCAGCGCGCGATCAGCGAGCAGGTGACGAAGTCCAAGGCCGACCGCGGCTACGTGGTGGTCCAGAACACCAGGACCGGCGAGGTCCTGGCGATGGCCAACGCGCCCGGCTTCAACCCCAACGACATCGCGCGGGCCAACCCCGCCGCCATGGGCAACGCGGCCCTCCAGGACGTCTACGAGCCCGGCTCCACCAGCAAGGTCATGTCCATGGCCGCCGTGCTGGAGGAGCGGGCCGCCACCCCGGGCACCCATGTCACCGTCCCCAACCGGCTCCACCGCGGCGACCGGCTCTTCAAGGACGACATCGACCACCCCACGTGGTACCTGACGCTCAACGGGGTCCTCGCCAAGTCCAGCAACATCGGGACGATCCTGGCGACCGGACAGCTCGGGAAGACCCAGAGCCAGGCCAACCGCGTCCTCTACTCCTACCTCCGGAAGTTCGGCATCGGCAGCCCCACCGGCCTCGGCTACCCGGGCGAGACCCCCGGCATCCTCGCCAAGCCGCAGGACTGGTCGACCTCCCAGCAGTACACGATCCCGTTCGGCCAGGGCCTGTCGGTCAACGCCATGCAGGCGGCCTCCGTCTACTCGACCATCGCCAACGGCGGCGTGCGCATCGAGCCCACCCTGGTGCGCGGCACCCGCGGGCCCGACGGACGCTTCAACCCGGCGGAGGCGCCGGAGAAGACCCGCGTGGTCAGCGAGAAGACCGCGAAGACCCTCGCCACCATGCTCGAATCGGTCGTGGGCGACGAGGAGGGCACCGGCACCAAGGCCCGGATCCCCGGCTACCGGGTCGCCGGCAAGACCGGCACCGCGAACCGGGTCGACCCCGAGCTCGGCCGCTACCGGGGCTACACCGCCTCCTTCGCGGGATTCGCGCCCGCCGACGAACCTCAGATCACCGTTTACTGCGCCATCCAGAACCCGACCCGCGGCAGCTACTTCGGCGGCCAGATCTGCGGACCCATCTACAAGAAGGTCATGGAGTTCGCGCTCAAGACCCAGCAGGTCGCGCCGACCGGCGCGGCTCCCGCGCGACTGCCGGTCGCTTTCGACCCCGGCGCGTGACCCGGGAGGAACAGCCAGTGAGAACCATCACGCCGGACCCCGGGAACCGCCGCCCGGGGGCCGCCTCGCCCCGGCCCGCCGCGAGCCCGTCCCCGGGTGCCCGCGGCCCCCGGCGGGGCCCCTCATTTAGCGCCGGTCCCGGTACTGCCGGTACGCTCACCGCCGTGCCACAAGCTGATCAGTACCGAACCGCCCCTCCCCGTCCGGCCGAGGTCCGTCCGATCGACCTCGCAGATCTGGCCGCCCGGCTGGGGGTCGAGCCCCCGGGCTCCGGCGCGGTGACCGGCATCACGCACGACTCCCGCGCGGTGCGCCCCGGAGACGTGTACGCCGCTCTGCCCGGTGCCCGGCTGCACGGCGCCGACTACGTCGCCCAGGCCAGGGATCTCGGCGCAGCCGCGATCCTCACCGACCCGACGGGCGCCGACCGCGCCGCCGCGACCGGACTGCCCGTCCTGGTCACCGAGAACCCGCGCGGCAGAATGGGCGAGCTCGCCGCCGAGATCTACGGACGCCCCGGTGAGGCGCTGCTGCAGATCGGCATCACCGGCACCTCCGGCAAGACCACCACGGCGTACCTCGTGGAGGGCGGTCTGCGCGGCGCCGGCCGCAGCACCGGCCTGATCGGCACGGTCGAGATGCGCATCGACGAGGAGCGCATCAAGTCGGAGCGCACCACCCCCGAAGCCACCGATCTCCAGGCCCTGTTCGCCGTGATGCGGGAACGCGGCGTCGAGTCGGTCGCCATGGAGGTCTCCAGCCACGCCTTGGTGCTCGGCCGGGTCGACGGCTGCGTCTTCGACGTCGCCGTCTTCAACAACCTCTCGCCGGAGCACATGGAGTTCCACTCCGGAATGGAGGACTACTTCCAGGCCAAGGCCCAGCTGTTCACTCCGGCCCGCGCCCGGCTGGGCGTCGTCAACCTCGACGACGAGTACGGCCAGCGCCTGGTGACGGAGTCCTCGATCTCCGTCGTCACGTTCTCCGCCGAGGGCCACCCCGACGCCGACTGGCGCGCCGACGACGTCGAAGTGGGCCCGCTGGGCTCCACGTTCACCGTCATCGGCCCGCAGGGCGAGCGGGTGCGCGCCCAGGCACCGCTGCCGGGCCCCTTCAACGTCGCCAACACGCTCGCCGCGATCGTCACCCTCGCCGTCGCAGGCATCGACCCGCAGACCGCGGCCGACGGTGTCGCCGCGGTACCGGGCGTCCCCGGCCGGTTGGAGCGCGTGGATGCCGGCCAGCCCTATCTCGCGGTGGTCGACTACGCCCACAAGACCGACGCGGTCGAATCGGTCCTGCGCTCCCTGCGCAAGGTCACCGAGGGCAGGCTGCACATCGTGCTCGGCTGCGGCGGCGACCGCGACCGGACCAAGCGCGGCCCGATGGGCGCCGCCGCGGCCCGCTACGCCGACACCGCCGTCCTCACCTCGGACAACCCCCGCTCCGAGGACCCCCTCGCGATCCTCGCCGCGATGCTCGCGGGCGCCGCCGAGGTGCCCGCCCACGAGCGCGGCGACGTCCTCGTGGAGGCGGACCGGGCCGCCGCCATCGCCGCGGCCGTCGCCCGCGCCGCGCCCGGCGACACCGTGCTGATCGCGGGCAAGGGACACGAGCAGGGGCAGGACGTCGCCGGGGTGGTCCGCCCCTTCGACGACCGCCGGGTGCTTCGCGAGGCGATCGAGCACAGCCACAAGAACAGTGAGGGATGAGCCGTGATCGCCCTCTCCCTCGCCGAGATCGCCCGGATCGTCGACGGGCGGCCGTGCGACATACCGGATCCGTCCGTGCGTGTCACCGGGCCCGTCGTCCGGGACTCCCGTGAGGTCGTGCCCGGCAGCCTGTTCGTCGCCTTCGCCGGTGCCCGCGTCGACGGCCACGACTACGCCGCGGACGTGGTCGCCGCGGGCGCGGCCGCCGTGCTGGCCTCGCGTCCCGTCGGTGTCCCCGCGATCGTCGTGGACGACGTCCAGAAGGCCCTCGGGGCACTGGCCCGCGCCGTCGTGGAACGCCTCGGCGCCACCGTCGTGGCGCTCACCGGCTCCGCCGGCAAGACGAGCACCAAGGACCTCATCGCCCAGGTACTGCGCCGGATGGCGCCGACCGTCTGGACCCCCGGCTCCCTCAACAACGAGATCGGGCTGCCGCTGACCGCGCTCAGCGCCACCGACGAAACCCGGTTCCTGGTACTGGAGATGGGTGCCCGCGGCATCGGCCACATCCGCTACCTCACCGAACTCACCCCGCCCCGCATGGGCGTCGTGCTGAACGTGGGCAGCGCCCACATCGGGGAGTTCGGCGGCCGCGAGCAGATCGCCGAGGCCAAGGGCGAGCTGGTCGAGACGCTGCCTCCCGCGGCAGAGGGCGGAGTTGCCGTCCTCAACGCCGACGACCCCCTGGTACGCGCCATGTCCGCCCGTACCGAGGCGCGCGTGGTGCTGTTCGGGGAGTCGGACGAAGCGGACGTACGTGCCGAGAACGTCCGGCTCATGCCGGGCGGACAGCCCGCATTCCTCCTTCGCACACCCTCCGGGTGCAGCGACGTGACCTTGCGGCTGTACGGTGAGCACCACGTGTCGAACGCGCTCGCCGCGGCCGCCGTCGCCCATGAGCTGGGCATGTCCGTCGACGAGATCGCCACCGCGCTCTCGGAGGCGGGCACCCTCTCCCGCTGGCGTATGGAGGTCACCGAGCGTTCGGACGGCGTGACGGTCGTCAACGACGCCTACAACGCGAACCCCGAGTCCATGCGAGCCGCACTGCGCGCGCTCGCCGCCATGGGCGCGGCCGCCCAGGCCGCCGGGGGGCGCACGTGGGCGGTGCTCGGTCCGATGGCCGAGCTCGGCGGCGAGGCGCTGACGGAGCACGACGCGGTCGGACGGCTCGCTGTCCGGCTCAACGTCAGCAAGCTCGTCGCGGTCGGGGGCAGGGAAGCGTCCTGGCTGCAGCTGGGCGCATATAACGAGGGTTCGTGGGGTGAGGAGTCGGTGCACGTGTCCGACGCGCAGGCGGCGGTCGACCTGTTGCGCAGAGAGCTGCGCCCGGGAGACGTCGTGCTGGTGAAGGCTTCCAGGTCGGCCGGGCTCGAGCGGATCGCCGAGGCGCTGCTCGCCGACACCGGTTCGACCGAGGGGCAGGTCGCCGGCCGATGAGGCAGATCCTCTTCGCGGGAGCCATCGGGCTCTTCCTGACGCTCATCGGTACCCCGCTGCTGATCAAGCTGCTGGCCCGCAAGGGCTACGGCCAGTTCATCCGTGACGACGGCCCGCGCAGCCACGGCAGCAAGAAGGGTACGCCCACCATGGGCGGCATCGCCTTCATCCTGGCCACGCTGATCGCGTACGCCCTGACCAAGGTGATCACCGGCGAGGACCCGACCATCCCGGGTCTGCTGGTGCTGTTCCTGATGGCGGGCATGGGACTGGTCGGCTTCCTCGACGACTACATCAAGATCGTCAAGCAGCGGTCCCTGGGTCTGCGGGCCAAGGCGAAGATGGCCGGCCAGCTGATCGTCGGCATCGCCTTCGCGGTGCTGGCTCTGCAGTTCCCGGACAACCGCGGCAACACGCCGGCCTCCACCAAGCTGTCGTTCGTCACCGACTTCGGCTGGACGATCGGTCCGGTGCTGTTCGTGGTCTGGGCGCTGTTCATGATCCTCGCGATGTCGAACGGCGTGAACCTCACCGACGGCCTGGACGGCCTGGCCACCGGCGCCTCCGTGATGGTCTTCGGCGCGTACACCTTCATCGGCCTGTGGCAGTTCCAGGAGTCCTGCGCCAACGCGATGACCCTGACCAACCCCGCCGCCTGCTTCGAGGTGCGGGATCCCCTCGACCTCGCGGTCGTGGCCGCGGCGCTGATGGGAGCCTGCTTCGGTTTCCTGTGGTGGAACACCTCGCCGGCGAAGATCTTCATGGGTGACACGGGCTCCCTGGCCCTCGGCGGCGCGCTCGCGGGTCTGGCGATCTGTTCCCGCACGGAGCTGCTCCTGGCGCTCCTCGGCGGCCTCTTCGTCCTGATCACCCTGTCCGTGATCATCCAGGTCGGTTCCTTCAGGCTCACCGGGAAGCGCGTCTTCCGGATGGCCCCGCTGCAGCACCACTTCGAGCTCAAGGGGTGGTCCGAAGTCCTTGTCGTGGTCCGTTTCTGGATCATTCAGGGCATGTGCGTCATCGTGGGACTGGGCATCTTCTACGCGGGCTGGGCGGCCGACAAGTGAGCACGCAGGACTGGCGGGGAAAGCGCGTCACCGTCGCCGGGCTGGGCGTGAGCGGCATTCCGGCCGCCCGCGTCCTGCACGGCCTCGGTGCGGTCGTCACGGTCGTCAACGACGGCGACGACGAGCGCGCGCGGGCCCAGGCGGCGGAGCTGGAGTCGGAGGGGGTCACCGTCCGCCTCGGCGACGCCGCCACCCTGCCGCAGGGTACCGAGCTGGTCGTCACGGCGCCCGGCTGGAAGCCCGACAAGCCCCTGTTCACGGCCGCCGCGGAGGCGGGCGTCGAGGTCTGGGGCGACGTCGAACTCGCCTGGCGGCTGCGCGGCCTGGACGGCAGGGAAGCCGCTCCCTGGCTCGCGGTCACCGGCACCAACGGCAAGACGACGACCGTGCGGATGCTCGCCGCGATCCTGGAGGCGGCCGGTCTGAGGACCGCGGCCGTCGGCAACATCGGGGTCTCCCTGCTGGACGCGGTGCTCGGCGACGAGAAGTACGACGTGCTCGCCGTCGAGCTCTCCAGTTACCAGCTCCACTGGGCCCCCTCGCTGCGCGCCCACTCCGCCGCCGTCCTCAACCTGGCGCCGGACCACCTCGACTGGCACGGCTCCATGGAGGCGTACGCCGCCGACAAGGGCCGTGTCTACGCAGGCAACACGGTCGCCTGCGTCTACAACGCCGCCGACCCCGCCACCGAGGACCTGGTGCGGGAGGCGGACGTCGTCGAGGGCTGCCGCGCCATCGGCTTCACCCTCGGTACGCCCGGACCCTCCCAACTCGGAGTCGTGGACGGCATCCTCGTCGACCGTGCCTTCGTCGAGAACCGGCAGAAGCAGGCACAGGAGCTGGCGCAGGTCTCCGACGTCCACCCGCCGGCCCCCCACAACATCGCCAACGCCCTCGCCGCAGCCGCGCTGGCCCGCGCGTTCGGTGTCGAGCCCGCGGCGGTGCGGGAGGGGCTGCGGGCCTTCCGGCCCGACGCGCACCGCATCGAGCACGTGGCCGAGGTCGACGGCGTCGCCTACGTGGACGACTCCAAGGCCACCAACACCCATGCCACGGAAGCCTCCTTGGCGGCGTACGACCCGATCGTCTGGATCGCGGGCGGCCTCGCCAAGGGCGCGGCCTTCGACGAACTCGTCGAGAAGTCCGCCGGCCGGCTGCGCGGCGCGGTGCTGATGGGCGCGGACCGGGCGCTGATCGCCGAAGCCCTGGCGCGACACGCGCCCGAGGTCCCGGTGGTCGACCTCGACCGGACCGACACTGGGGCGATGTCGGCGGCGGTCCGCGAAGCGGCACGCATCGCACGGCCCGGGGACACGGTCCTGCTGGCCCCCGCCTGCGCCTCGATGGACATGTTCGCCAACTACAACAAGCGAGGCGAGGCGTTCGCGGACGCGGTCCGCAGCCTCGCCGCCGAGCGCGCCTGACCGGCCCTGGCCCCGCCGCCACGACCCGGCGGCGTGGGCCACGACCTGGAGGGGACAGCGACATGCCACCCGACGCGACCACGACGCCCGACCCCCGCCGCCCCGGCGCTCCGGAACCCACCGGCCGTACGTCGACCGCCGCGGATCCGGGCCGGGGGAGGCGTGACGCGGCTGCCGCGGACACGACCGGTTCCGGGGTGGGCCCGGGAGTGGCCCCGGACGGGGAGGCAAGCGGCTCTGCGGTGCGCGCCGGCCGGCCCGCGGACACGGTCGTGAACGGCCCCGCAGTGCACCAGGACCGGGCCGTCGGCACGCGCGCGGCCGACTCTGCGGCGCCCCTCGGCGGGTCCCTCGCCAGGGATGCGAACGGTTCTGCCGCGCACCCCGACCCGGCCGCCGCGCGCGGCACGTCGGCCCCCACGACCCGTCGCGCCGCGCGCGGCGGCGGGGCTGCGGAGCCGCCCGGCGCGTCGCCCTCCCGGTGCGAGCCGCTCGTCCGGCGGGTGCGCGCGTTCGGCCGGGGCCCGGTGCCCGCCCCGGCCCTCGCCGGACTCCCCGCGCCGGCTCTGGCCGGACTGCCCGGAGTAGCACTGCGCGGCAGGGCCGCCAGGTCCGCGCCGCGCCCGGCGTACGGCTGGGGCGGAGGCGGCGGCCGGACCCGCCCGCCCCGCGGCGGCGGACTGCGCCGGCTGTACGAGCAGGCCCGCCGGGCCTGGGACCGGCCACTGACCGCCTACTACGTGATCCTCGGCGCCGGTCTGCTGATCACCGTGCTCGGCCTGGTGATGGTCTACTCCGCCTCGATGATCACGGCGCTGAAGTACTCGCTGCCCTCCTCGTACTTCTTCCGCAAGCAGTTCCTCGCCGCCGTGATCGGCGCCGGACTGCTCCTGATCGCCTCCCGGATGCCCCTCCGGCTCCACCGGGGCCTCGCCTACCCGATCCTCGTCGTCAGCGCCTGTCTGATGGTCCTGGTGCAGGTCCCCGGGATAGGGCAGTCGGTGAACGGCAACCAGAACTGGATCTCGCTCGGCGGACCCTTCCAGCTCCAGCCCAGCGAGTTCGGCAAGCTGGCCCTGATCCTCTGGGGCGCCGACCTGCTCGCCCGCAAGCAGGACAAACGGCTGCTCGCACAGTGGAAGCACCTGCTCGTCCCGCTGGTCCCGGTGGCCTTCATACTGCTGGGGCTGATCATGCTCGGCGGCGACATGGGCACCGCCATCATCCTGACCGCGATCCTTTTCGGGCTGCTCTGGCTGGCCGGCGCCCCGACCAGGCTGTTCGTCGGCGTGCTGTCCGTCGCCGCGGTCATCGGCGCGGTCCTGATCAAGACCAACGCGAACAGGATGGCCCGCTTCCAGTGCGTCGGCGCCACCGACCCCGGCCCGGACGACAGCTGCTGGCAGGCCGTGCACGGGATCTACGCCCTGGCCTCGGGCGGCTGGTTCGGTTCGGGTATCGGGGCGAGCGTGGAAAAATGGGGTCAACTCCCCGAAGCGCACACCGACTTCATCTTCGCCATCACCGGGGAGGAACTGGGCCTCGCGGGGACACTGTCGGTGCTCGCTCTCTTCGCGGCTCTAGGCTATGCGGGTATCCGCGTGGCCGGACGCACGGAGGACCCCTTCGTGAGGTACGCCGCGGGAGGCGTGACCACCTGGATCACGGCCCAGGCCGTGGTCAACATCGGTGCGGTGCTCGGACTGCTGCCGATCGCCGGCGTCCCCCTCCCGCTGTTCTCCTACGGAGGCTCCGCCCTGCTGCCGACCATGTTCGCGGTCGGACTGCTGATCGCCTTCGCGCGGGAGGATCCCGCGGCGAAGGCGGCCCTGGCCGTGCGGCCCGGGATGAGATGGAAGACGATGAGACGGCGCGTCAAGGAACGTCCGTCCGGAGAGCGGTGAATTTCGGTGCATGTCGTACTCGCCGGCGGGGGGACCGCCGGCCACATCGAGCCCGCGCTCGCCCTCGCGGACGCCCTGCGGAGACAGGATCCGACGATGGGCATCACGGCCCTCGGTACCGAGCGCGGCCTGGAGACCCGGCTCGTCCCCGAGCGGGGCTACGAGCTGGCGCTGATCCCCGCTGTGCCGCTGCCGCGCAAACCGACGCCCGAGCTGATCACCGTCCCGGGCCGGCTGCGCGGCACGATCAAGGCCGCCGAGCAGATCCTGGAGCGCACGAAGGCGGACGCCGTCGTGGGCTTCGGCGGGTATGTCGCGCTGCCCGGATACCTGGCCGCCAAGCGGCTCGGGGTGCCTATCGTCGTCCACGAGGCCAACGCCCGCCCCGGACTGGCCAACAAGATCGGTTCCCGGTACGCCGCCGCGGTCGCCGTGTCGACGCCCGACAGCAAGCTGCGGGGCGCGCGCTACGTCGGGATCCCGCTGCGCCGCTCCATCGCCACCCTCGACCGGGCCCGCGTCCGGCCCGAGGCGCGTGCCGCCTTCGGCCTGGACCCCAATCTGCCGACACTGCTGGTCTCGGGCGGTTCGCAGGGCGCCCGCCGCCTCAACGAGGTGGTCCAGCAGGTCGCTCCGCTGCTCCAGCGCTCCGGTATCCAGGTCCTGCACGCGGTCGGGCCGAAGAACGAACTGCCGCACGCGGACAACATGCCCGGGATGCCGCCCTACATCCCGGTACCGTACGTGGACCGGATGGATCTCGCGTACGCCGCAGCCGACATGATGCTGTGCCGTGCGGGCGCCATGACGGTCGCCGAACTCTCCGCCGTGGGCCTGCCCGCCGCGTACGTACCGCTGCCGATCGGCAACGGCGAACAGCGGCTCAACGCGCAGCCCGTGGTGAAGGCCGGCGGCGGGCTGCTGGTCGACGACGCCGAGCTGACCCCCGAGTGGGTCCAGGGCCATGTGCTCCCGGTGCTCGCCGATCCGCACCGGCTGTACGAGATGTCCCGTGCCGCGGCCGAGTTCGGGCGCCGGGACGCAGATGATCTGCTTGTCGGAATGGTCTACGAGGCGATCGCCTCGCGCCGATAGGCACGGCGAAGGGCAGGGAGCATGGCCGGACCGACGACCGCCGAACGCGGCACCCGCAGGCCGAACGGACCGTCGTCGCCCGGCCGGACCCGCAAGGGCCCGGCCCCGCGCCGCCCCCGGCTCCCCGTCCCCCGGTTCCTGCTCCCCCTGGTCGCCGCCGCCGTTCTCGCCGGCGGCGGCCTGTGGGTGCTGTACGGCTCCTCCTGGATCCGGGCCGAGCAGGTGGAGGTCTCCGGCACAAGGGTTCTGACGCCCCGTGAGGTCGAGGAGGCGGCCGGTGTGCCGCTCGGAACCCCTCTGGTCTCCGTGGATCTGGACGGCATCGAGACCCGGCTCCGTGACCGGCTCGCGCGCATCGACTCGGTCGAGGCCGAACGCTCGTGGCCGCACGGAGTCGTGCTCCGGGTGACGGAGCGGGTGCCCGTTCTCCTCATGCGGAAGGGTGCCCGGTTCGTCGAAGTCGACGCCAAGGGCGTCCGGTTCGCCACGGTGGACAAAGCACCCAAAGGCGTACCGCTCGTGGAGATGGCGGTGAATCAGTCACCCAGCGTCGCGCGCTTCGGGGGCCGGCGGCTGCTGGAGGAGGCGGCCCTGGTCGTCTCCCAACTCCCCGCCGGGATCGCCGGGGACCTCCGGAGCGTACAAGTCATTTCGTACGATTCCCTCACTCTGAAGTTGACGCGCGACCGTGAGGTGGTCTGGGGCAGCAGCGAGGACGGCGAGGTCAAGGCCCGTACGCTGAGCGCCCTGATGAAGGCCGCTCCCCGCGCCCGGCGCTTCGACGTGAGCGCCCCCACCGCCCCTGCGGTGTCGGCGAGTTGACGCACAAATGCGCAGGTCGACACCCTGGTTGGTCAGCGCAACGGCTGATCACATAGGGTGAAAAGAAAAACGGGAGGTTCGGCGTGTTCGTTGAACGCACGCCACTTGTCGACTTAGTGTCTCGTTCGAGAGAGTCCAGGAAGCAGAGACACTGGTAACCCTAAACTTCAACGTTAGGGTTTGGGTCGGCGTTTCGGACCGTCCCAATCGGCATCCGTCGTCGCGGCGCGGCCACCACCGCGAAGCGGCGACTCGTAACTCGAGGCGAGAGGCCTTCGACGTGGCAGCACCGCAGAACTACCTCGCAGTCATCAAGGTCATCGGTGTCGGCGGCGGTGGTGTCAATGCCATCAACCGAATGATCGAGGTCGGCCTCAAGGGCGTCGAGTTCATCGCGATCAACACCGACGCGCAAGCCCTGCTGATGAGCGACGCCGACGTCAAGCTCGACGTCGGCCGCGAACTCACCCGCGGGCTCGGGGCCGGAGCCAACCCGGCAGTCGGTCGCAAGGCGGCAGAGGATCACCGAGAGGAGATCGAGGAGGTCCTCAAGGGGGCCGACATGGTCTTCGTCACCGCCGGTGAAGGTGGCGGCACCGGCACCGGCGGCGCACCCGTCGTGGCCAACATCGCGCGTTCGCTCGGCGCCCTCACCATCGGTGTGGTCACCCGGCCCTTCACCTTCGAGGGCCGCCGCCGCGCGAACCAGGCGGAGGACGGCATCGCCGAGCTCCGCGAAGAGGTCGACACCCTCATCGTCATCCCGAACGACCGGCTGCTGTCCATCTCGGACCGCCAGGTCAGCGTGCTCGACGCGTTCAAGTCCGCGGACCAGGTGCTGCTGTCCGGCGTCCAGGGCATCACCGACCTCATCACCACGCCCGGTCTCATCAACCTCGACTTCGCCGACGTCAAGTCCGTCATGTCCGAGGCCGGCTCCGCCCTCATGGGCATCGGCTCGGCCCGCGGCGACGACCGCGCGGTGGCCGCGGCCGAGATGGCGATCTCCTCGCCGCTGCTGGAGGCGTCCATCGACGGCGCCCGCGGCGTACTGCTCTCGATCTCCGGTGGTTCGGACCTCGGCCTGTTCGAGATCAACGAGGCCGCCCAGCTGGTGAGCGAGGCCGCCCACCCCGAGGCCAACATCATCTTCGGCGCCGTCATCGACGACGCCCTGGGCGACGAGGTGCGGGTCACCGTCATCGCGGCCGGCTTCGACGGCGGCCAGCCCCCCGCCCGCCGCGACAACGTGATCGGTTCCTCCTCCGCCAAGCGCGAGGAGCCAGTGCCGGCCGCCCGGCCGGAGCCGGCCCGCTCGCTCGGCGGACTCGGCACCGTGCCGCCGCGCGAGGAGTCCGCCCCCGCGGAGCCGGCCCCCGCGGCGAGCGAGGCCTCCGTCCCGCAGTCCCCGTCGCCGCAGGTGCCGCCGGCCCGGCCGTACGACAGCTCGGCCGAGGAACTGGATGTCCCGGACTTCCTGAAGTGATCTTGAAGTGATAGGGGAGCACAACAGAGTGAGCGGCGCCCACTTCGCCTTCACCGACCGGTGGGGCGGGGTGAGCGCCGCTCCGTACGACGAGCTCAATCTCGGCGGCGCGGTCGGTGACGACCCCGTCGCCGTCCGTACGAACCGTGAGCTCGCAGCCAGGCGGCTGGGCATCGACCCGGGGCTCGTCGTCTGGATGAACCAGGTGCACGGCCGGGACGTCGCCGTCGTCGACGGGCCTTGGACCGGCCCGGACATCCCGGCCGTCGACGCGGTGGTCACCTCCCGGCGCGGGCTTCCGCTCGCGGTCCTCACCGCCGACTGCACGCCGGTACTGCTCGCCGACCCGGTCGCCGGAGTGGTGGGCGCGGCCCACGCCGGACGCCCCGGGATGGTGACCGGGGTGGTGCCCGCCACGGTCGAGGCGATGGTCCGGCTCGGCGCCGAACCGTCCCGCATCACCGCCCGGACCGGGCCCTCGGTCTGCGGGCGGTGCTACGAAGTGCCCGAGGCCATGCGGGCGCAGGTCGCCGAGGCCGAGCCGGCGGCCTGGGCCGAGACGAGCTGGGGTACTCCGGCCGTGGACGTCGCCGCCGGAGTGCACGCCCAGCTCGAAGCGCTCGGCGTACGGGACCGGAGTGCGTCGCCGGTCTGCACACTGGAGTCGGGAGACCACTTCTCCTACCGACGCGACCGCACCACCGGGCGGCTCGCCGGATATGTCTGGCTGGACCGCGAAAGAGACGACGCATGACCGACCGCAGGACCGAACTCGCCGAGAACCTCGCGCGCGTGGAGGAACGTATCGCCTCCGCCTGTGCCGCGGCCGGACGCAAGCGGGAGGAGGTGACCCTCATCGTGGTCACCAAGACCTACCCCGCGAGCGACGTCCGCCTGCTGTACGAACTCGGTGTGCGGCACGTCGCCGAGAACAAGGACCAGGAGGCGGCCCCGAAGGCGGCTGCCTGCTCGGATCTGTCGCTCACCTGGCACTTCGTCGGTCAGCTTCAGACCAATAAGGCCCGTTCCGTTGCTGTTTATGCCGATATCGTGCAGTCCGTGGACCGGCCGAAGCTCGTCCGTGCCCTGTCCGCGGCGGCGGTCCGCGCCGAACGCGAACTGGGCTGCCTCATCCAGGTCGCCCTCGACGCGGAGTCCGGGCGGCAGGGCGACCGCGGCGGCGTCGCGCCCGGCGACATCGGGGAGTTGGCCGCCGCGGTGGACGGGGCCCCCGGGCTCCGGCTCGACGGGCTGATGACGGTCGCCCCGCTCGAGGGGCCTTACGCCGGGCGTCAACAGGCCGCTTTCGAGCGGCTGATGGAAATCTCATCCCGCCTGCGCGCGGACCGTCCGGCTGCGAACATGGTGTCAGCAGGGATGAGTGCGGACCTCGAGCAGGCCGTGGCGGCCGGAGCGACACACGTGCGCGTCGGTACGGCGGTGCTCGGAGTCCGACCCCGGCTCGGGTAACGTCGCGAAGCAAGTCGGACCACAGTAGAAAATATGGTCATTTCCGTCGAAAGGCGGACGGGCCGAGTGGATCGCGGGCACTTGGTGACGTAGCCGAACGAAGCCGATCCACCACAGAGCGGAGGACTCAGAGAATGGCCGGCGCGATGCGCAAGATGGCGGTCTACCTCGGCCTCGTGGAGGACGATGGGTACGACGGCCGGGGATTCGACCCCGACGACGACTTCGAACCCGAGATGGAGCCGGAGCCCCAGCGGGACCGTCGGCGCCACCAGCCCCCGCATCAGGTGGAACGGGAAGAGCCGGTGCGCGTGGTCCAGCCCCCGGCGCCGCGTGAGTCCACGCCGCGACCGGCTCACGCGTCCGCGCCCGCGTCCGCGCCACTGTCCACTCCGCTCTCCGCGGAATCCGGACGTCCCGCACGAATCGCCCCCGTGGCATCCATCACACCTGAACGTCCCAGTCTGGAGAAGAACGCACCGGTGATCATGCCAAAGGTTGTGTCCGAGCGGGAGCCGTACCGCATCACGACGCTGCACCCGCGGACCTACAACGAGGCCCGTACCATCGGGGAACACTTCCGTGAGGGCACCCCGGTGATCATGAATCTGACCGAGATGGACGACACCGATGCGAAGCGACTTGTCGACTTTGCCGCGGGTCTCGTCTTCGGCCTCCATGGCAGCATTGAGCGGGTGACTCAGAAAGTCTTCCTCCTCTCGCCTGCTAACGTCGATGTCACGGCGGAGGACAAGGCCCGCATCGCAGAGGGCGGGTTCTTCAACCAGAGCTAGAACGAGCCAGAACACGACCGAGGGAACGACCCGGCCGCAAGGCCGGCAACGAGAGCCAGGGGAGAGGGAAGCGCGGGATGAGCGTCGCACTGCAGGTGATCTACATCGCTCTGATGTGCTTCCTCATCGTGCTGATTTTCCGGCTGGTCATGGACTACGTCTTCCAGTTCGCCCGCTCGTGGCAACCCGGGAGGGCGATGGTGGTCGTTCTGGAGGCCACCTACACTGTCACCGATCCACCGCTCAAGCTTCTGCGGCGGTTCATTCCGCCGCTGCGTCTCGGGGGCGTGGCACTCGATCTGTCCTTCTTCGTTCTGATGATCATCGTTTACATCCTGATCTCCGTCGTGAGCAGCGTGGGGAGAGGGATGTGAACGACACGGTCTTGCCGACTGCCGACGACTACGTAGAGGTGAAGTAGAGATGCCGCTGACCCCCGAGGACGTGCGGAACAAGCAGTTCACGACCGTCCGCCTCCGAGAAGGCTATGACGAGGACGAGGTCGATGCCTTTCTCGACGAGGTCGAAGCCGAGCTGACGCGCCTCCTCCGAGAGAACGAGGATCTGCGCGCGAAGCTGGCGGCGGCGACCCGTGCGGCCGCGCAGAACCAGCAGCAGCAGGGCATGCGCAAGCCGCCGGAGCCGCAGGACGGCCGCGGTCCCGGCGCTCCCGTGCCCGCCGCCATATCCGGACCCCCGGTCCAGCAGCAGCCCCCGCAGATGGGTCCCCCCCAGCTGCCCGGTGGAGCTCCTCAGCTGCCGGCCGGTCCCGGTGGTCACGGTCCCCAGGGGCACCCGCAGGGTGGTCCGATGGGGCCCGGCCCGATGCAGGGTGGTCCCATGGGCGGTCCGATGGGCGGCCCCATGGGCGGTCACGGCGGCCCGCAGCTCCCGGGCCAGGGCCCGGGCGGCGACAGCGCCGCACGCGTGCTGTCGCTGGCCCAGCAGACCGCCGACCAGGCGATCGCGGAGGCCCGTTCCGAGGCCAACAAGATCGTCGGCGAGGCCCGGTCCCGTGCCGAGGGCCTGGAGCGGGACGCCCGCGCCAAGGCCGACGCGCTGGAGCGGGACGCGCAGGAGAAGCACCGCGTCGCGATGGGCTCGCTCGAGTCCGCCCGCGCCACGCTTGAGCGCAAGGTCGAGGACCTGCGCGGCTTCGAGCGCGAGTACCGCACGCGACTGAAGTCGTACCTGGAGAGCCAGCTGCGCCAGCTGGAGACCCAGTCCGACGACTCGCTGGCCCCGCCGCGGACCCCGGCGGCCGCGTCGCTGCCCCCGTCCCCTTCGATGGCTCCGGCCGGCGCCGGTGCTCCCTCCTTCGGCGGGAACCAGGCGATGGGCGGCAACCAGGGCATGGGCGGCGCCCCGTCGTACGGCGGTCAGCAGCAGATGTCTCCGGCGATGACCCAGCCGATGGCGCCGGTGCGGCCGCAGGGCGGTCCGCAGCCGATGCAGCAGGCGCCGTCGCCGATGCGCGGCTTCCTCATCGACGAGGACGACAACTGACGGCGGGCCACGGCGCGGAGCGCGCTCGGCCGTCGGCAGGCTGAAACGGGCCGGGCCCGGGACCAACGTCCCGGGCCCGGCCCGTTCTTGTGCTCGGGCTGTGCGGCGGGGGGCGCCGCGTTCCGGGGCGTGGCCGGGCACATGGGCCTGACGTCCCCCGTGCGAGGCGCGACCCCTGCGGCCATGCGGAGCCACGGACCGCGGACGGCGGACGGTGGGCCGCGCCCCGGTCCACGGTCCTTGTCGCAGGCCCGGTGCCGCCGACGCGTGCCGCGCGGACGCCCGACGCGAAAGGGTCCGGCCCCGAAGGGGCCGGACCCACGATGCGAGACGCGGCGCGGGTTACGCCTTGCGGAGACGGAACGTCAGCGACAGACCCTCGTCCGTGAACGGGGAGCCGTACGCGTCGTCGCCCTCACCCGTCGCGAAGTCCGTCGCGAGGACCTCGTCCGCGATCAGCCCGGAGTGGTCCGTGAGCGCCGAGGCGACTTCGGCGTCCGAGGAGGACCAGCGGAGCGCGATCCGGTCGGCGACGTCCAGGCCGCTGTTCTTGCGCGCCTCCTGGATCAGCCGAATCGCGTCGCGGGCGAGGCCCGCCCGCCGCAGCTCCGGAGTGATCTCCAGATCGAGCGCTACCGTGGCGCCCTGGTCGGAGGCCACCGACCAGCCCTCGCGCGGGGTCTCCGTGATGATGACCTCCTCCGGGGAGAGGGTCACCTCCTCCCCGCCGACCTCGATCACGGCCGAGCCGGACCGCAGCGCCAGAGACAGCGCCGCCGCGTCCGCCGCGGCCACGGCCTTCGCGACGTCCTGCACGCCCTTCCCGAAGCGCTTGCCCAGAGCCCGGAAGTTCGCCTTCGCCGTCGTGTCGACCAGTGATCCCCCGACCTCGGACAGCGACGCCAGGGAGGAGACGTTGAGTTCCTCGGTGATCTGCGCGTGCAGTTCGGGCGACAGGGAGTCGAAGCCCGGGGCCGCGACGAGTGCCCGCGACAGCGGCTGGCGGGTCTTCACACCCGACTCCGCGCGCGTGGCACGGCCCAGCTCGACCAGCCGGCGGACCAGCGCCATCTGCTGGGACAGCTCCGGGTCGACGGCGGAGAGGTCCGCCTCCGGCCAGGTCGTGAGATGCACGGACTCCGGGGCGTCCGGCGTCACCGGAACCACCAGGTCCTGCCACACCCGCTCCGTGATGAACGGGGTCAGCGGGGCCATCAGCCGCGTGACGGTCTCGACCACGTCGTGGAGCGTGCGCAGCGCGGCCGCGTCGCCCTGCCAGAACCGGCGGCGCGAGCGGCGTACGTACCAGTTCGACAGATCGTCCACGAAGGACGAGATCAGCTTGCCGGCACGCTGGGTGTCGTACGCCTCCAGCGCCTGCGTCACCTGGTCGACCAGCGCGTGCAGCTCGGAGAGCAGCCAGCGGTCGAGCACCGTGCGCTCCGCCGGAGCCGGGTCGGCGGCGGACGGTGCCCAACCCGAGGTACGGGCGTACAGCGCCTGGAAGGCCACCGTGTTCCAGTACGTCAGCAGCGTCTTCCGCACGACCTCCTGGATGGTGCCGTGGCCCACCCGGCGGGCCGCCCACGGTGAGCCGCCGGCGGCCATGAACCAGCGCACGGCGTCGGCGCCGTGCTGGTCCATGAGCGGGATCGGCTGCAGGATGTTGCCCAGGTGCTTGGACATCTTGCGGCCGTCCTCGGCGAGGATGTGGCCCAGACAGACCACGTTCTCGTACGACGACTTGTCGAAGACCAGCGTGCCGACCGCCATCAGCGTGTAGAACCAGCCGCGGGTCTGGTCGATCGCCTCCGAGATGAACTGCGCCGGGTAGCGCTTCTCGAAGATGTCCTTGTTCCGGTACGGATAGCCCCACTGCGCGAACGGCATGGACCCGGAGTCGTACCACGCGTCGATGACCTCGGGCACCCGCGTCGCCGTCGAGGAGCACTGCGGGCAGGCGAAGGTGACGGCGTCGATGAACGGCCGGTGCGGGTCCAGGCCCGACTGGTCCGCCCCGGTGAGCTCGCCCAGCTCGGCGAGCGAGCCGACGCAGGTGAGGTGGTCCTCCTCGCAGCGCCAGATCGGCAGCGGGGTGCCCCAGTAGCGGTTGCGGGACAGTGCCCAGTCGATGTTGTTGTTGAGCCAGTCGCCGTACCGGCCGTTCTTGACCGACTCCGGGAACCAGTTGGTGTTCTCGTTCTCCTCGAGGAGCCGGTCCTTGACCGCGGTCGTGCGGATGTACCACGACGGCTGCGCGTAGTAGAGGAGCGCCGTGTGGCAGCGCCAGCAGTGCGGGTAGCTGTGCTCGTACGGGACGTGCCGGAAGAGCAGGCCGCGGGCGTCCAGGTCCTGGGTGAGCGCCTCGTCGGCCTTCTTGAAGAACACGCCGCCGACCAGGGGCACGTCCTCCCCGAAGGTGCCGTCGGGGCGGACCGGGTTCACCACGGGGAGCCCGTATGCGCGGCAGACCTTCAGGTCGTCCTCACCGAAGGCGGGGGACTGGTGGACGAGACCGGTGCCGTCCTCGGTCGTGACGTACTCGGCGTTGACCACGAAGTGCGCCGGGGCCGGGAACTCGACGAACTCGAACGGCCGGCGGTAGCCCCAGCGCTCCATCTCGGAGCCGGTGAAGGTCCGGCCCGTGGCCTCCCAGCCTTCGCCGAGGGCCTTCTCCAGCAGCGGCTCGGCGACGACGAGCTTCTCCTCGCCGTTCGTGGCCACCACGTAGGTGACCCCGGGGTGGGCGGCCACCGCGGTGTTGGACACCAGCGTCCACGGGGTCGTCGTCCAGACCAGCAGCGACGCCTCGCCCGCGAGCGGGCCGGAGGTCAGCGGGAAGCGGACGAAGACGGACGGGTCGACGACGGTCTCGTAGCCCTGCGCCAGCTCGTGGTCGGACAGGCCGGTGCCGCAGCGCGGGCACCAGGGGGCGACACGGTGGTCCTGGACGAGCAGGCCCTTGCCGAAGATCTCCTTCAGGGACCACCACACGGACTCGACGTACTCGGGGTCCATGGTCCGGTACGCCTCGTCGAGGTCGACCCAGTAGCCCATGCGGGTCGTCAGCTCGGCGAAGGCGTCGGTGTGGCGGGTCACGGACTCGCGGCACTTCGCGTTGAACTCCGCGATGCCGTACGCCTCGATGTCCTTCTTGCCGTTGAAGCCGAGCTCCTTCTCGACGGCGAGCTCGACCGGCAGCCCGTGGCAGTCCCAGCCGGCCTTGCGGGCCACGTGGTAGCCCCGCATGGTCCGGAAGCGCGGGAAGACGTCCTTGAAGACGCGGGCCTCGATGTGGTGGGCGCCGGGCATGCCGTTGGCCGTGGGCGGGCCCTCGTAGAAGACCCACTCGGGGCGGCCCTCGGACTGCTCGAGACTCTTCGCGAAGACCTTGTTCTCGCGCCAGAAGTCGAGCACGGCGTGCTCGAGCGCGGGCAGGTCGACCTGGGCGGGCACCTGGCGGTACTGCGGCGGCGTCATGTACGGGCTCCTCCAACGGAGTGTGTCTCTTCCGTCGGAGGGACGAGAGCCGATGCGCTGCGCTCCCGCGGTACCACCCTCCTTGGCCCTCCGGCGCGCGGCCGGACAGCCCCCTCATTGGGGTCGCGATGCCGGTTCTACTGGCCCTGGGCTGCCCGAGGGCGTTCTTCCGGCGGCTCCGGGGTGATCCTTCGCACCGCGCTCGCCCCCGGGCTCTCACCGTCCCCGGGTCGCTCATGGCTGCGTACGACGCTACTCGTCCCCATCCACGCCTTTCGCTTCGCCCAGTGTACGGGCCCGGGCGCGTGGGGGCCGACCGGATTTCCCGGCCGGCGGACGGGCCGGAGGCCGGGCCGCGTATGACCCGAATGGCCACACGGGGCCCGGCGGGTCCCGCGTGGCACTCGCCCGGCGGATTAGGGGGCGGGGAGCTGGGCACAACGGATGCAGGCTCGCGTTGGGGAAGGCGCGGGGCGGGCCGGACAGGCGGCGTGCCCCGTTGCCGCGGCGCTGGGGTCGATTTATCGTCCCAGCACGATTCGCGAGCAAGATCACAATATGTGAAGGGGCCGCGGCCATGGTGGCGAAGAAGACCGCCGTGAAGAAGACGGCGTCAGCGAGGTCCACCGCCGCTGCGGGGGCGGCGGCCAAGGAGACGAACGGCAAGAAGAGCGCCGTCGCGAAGAAGACCACCAGGAGGGTGACGAAGACGGTCCCCTCCGGCGCGAACGCGCACGACGCGGCCGGGGCCAAGCCGGCGGAACCCGCCAGGAAGGCCGCGCGGAAGACCACGGCGGCGGCGGCCAAGCGGTCCGCCGCCGGCCCGTCCGCGGGCGCCGGGAAGGAGGCGAGGAGCTCGAAGGGCCGCGCCCGGGAGCACCCGGCCGAGGAGGCGGGGAAGCGGCGGGCGGGAGCGGCCGCGGAGCCGGCGAAGGAAGCCGTGGAGGCACCGGCGAGGGACCCGGGCCGGAAGGCGGCGAGGAAGGCGACCGCGCGGGCCGCCGCGCGGGCCGGCGCCGGTTCTGGGGCCACGGGTACCGGAAGGGCCTCGGGCGCGGGCTCGAAGGCTCCGGCCGCCGGCTCGAAGGCTACCGGGGGCAGGAAGACCGCCGCGGGCACGCGGAAGAGCGCGGCCGCGCGGAAGACCGCGGCCGCCACGGAGACGGCGGGGCGCTCGGCGGCGCCCTCGGCGGCCGCGGCCGCGAAGGCGCCGGGCAGGAAGGCGACTGCGAGGGCAGGCGCCAGGAAGGCCGCCACGGCGGCCGGGGAAGCGGTCGAGGCCGCGAAGCAGACGGGAGCCAGGACGGTGGCAGCCAAGAAGAGCGCGGGCGGGTCCGGTACGGCCACGAAGGACACCGCGTCGCCGGTGCCGCAGGCCCGCGTCGCCGCGGCACCGGGAGACCTCGCCGTACGGCCGGGGGAGGACCCGTGGACGACCGAGGAGGTCGCCGAGGCGCGCGCCGAGCTGGAGAGCGAGCTGGCCCGGCTGCAGGCCGAGATCAGCCACTCCGAGGAGGCGCTGACCGGGCTGATGCGGGACTCCGGGGACGGCGCCGGGGACGACCAGGCCGACACCGGCACCAAGAACATCACCCGGGAGCACGAGATGGCGCTGGCCGCCAACGCCCGCGAGATGGTCGAGCAGACCGAGCGGGCCCTGCACCGGCTGGACGCGGGTACGTACGGCCTCTGCGAGATCTGCGGCAACCCGATCGGCAAGGCGCGGATGCAGGCGTTCCCCCGGGCCACGCTGTGCGTGGAGGACAAGCAGAAGCAGGAGCGTCGGGGCTGAGCCCGCTCCCGGCTCCGGGCCGCTGCACGGTGTCCGGAGCCGGGCCCGCACGTGTGTGCCGTACCCTCGTGACCAGTCAGCACCTAGGTTTTGAGGGACTCACGTGGCAGAGGCGGAGCGCATCATCGGTACGCCGGACGTAGACGACGAGGCCGCGGCTCCCGCCGAGCGGCCCAGGGGCAGGCGCCGGATCTTCGCCCTGTTCGCCGTGGCCGCCGTGGCCTACGCGCTGGACCTCGCCACCAAGATGGTGGTCGTCGCCAAGCTGGAGCACCACCAGCCGATCCAGGTGATCGGTGACTGGCTGCGGTTCGAGGCGGTCCGCAACCCCGGAGCGGCGTTCGGCTTCGGCGAGGCGTTCACGGTCATCTTCACGATCATCGCGGCGGTGGTGATCGTGGTGATCGCGCGGCTGGCGCGCAAGCTCTACAGCCTGCCGTGGGCCATCGCGCTCGGCATGCTGCTGGGCGGGGCGCTGGGCAATCTCACGGACCGGATCTTCCGTTCGCCGGGGGTCTTCGAGGGCGCGGTCGTCGACTTCATCGCGCCGAAGCACTTCGCCGTGTTCAACCTGGCCGACTCGGCGATCGTGTGCGGCGGCATCCTCATCGTGATCCTGTCCTTCAGGGGCCTGGACCCGGACGGCACCGTCCACGAGGACTGAGGCGGCCGGACTCCGGCCACGGCGGTCACGGGGACCGAACCGGCGGCGGGGGCCGCGGTCGGGGCCGCCCCGAGTCCGGCTGTCCACAGGGGCCCGGTCCGGGCGCCCGGGGCCCGGTTGTCCACAGGCGGGCCCGGTCACAGGGACCGACAAGGCATACTCGACGGGTGAGCACGATTCCCGAAACCCGCACCCTGCCCGTTCCCGACGGTCTCGAGGGCGAGCGCGTCGACGCCGCCATATCGCGCATGTTCGGCTTCTCCCGGACGAAGGCGGCCGAGCTCGCCGCCGGGGGCAAGGTCCAGGTCGACGGCTCGGTCGTGGGCAAGTCCGAGCGGGTGCACGGCGGTGCCTGGCTCGAGGTCGAGATGCCGCAGGCCCCCGCGCCGGTGCAGGTCGTCGCCGAGCCGGTCGAGGGCATGGAGATCGTGCACGACGACGAGGACATCGTGGTGATCGTGAAGCCGGTCGGTGTGGCCGCGCACCCGAGCCCCGGCTGGACGGGGCCGACGGTGATCGGCGGGCTGGCCGCGGCGGGGTACCGGATCTCGACGTCCGGAGCCGCCGAGCGGCAGGGCATCGTGCACCGGCTGGACGTCGGCACGTCCGGGCTGATGGTGGTCGCCAAGTCGGAGCGCGCGTACACCCTGCTGAAGCAGCAGTTCCGGGAGCGCACGGTCGACAAGCGGTACCACGCACTGGTGCAGGGCCACCCGGACCCGCTGAGCGGCACGATCGACGCGCCCATCGGCCGCCACCCCCAGCACGACTACAAGTGGGCCGTGACCGCGGAGGGCAAGCCCTCCGTCACGCACTACGACCTGATCGAGGCGTTCCGCGCCGCTTCGCTGCTGGACATCAAGCTGGAGACCGGCCGCACGCACCAGATCCGGGTGCACATGTCCGCCCACCGGCACCCGTGCGTCGGCGACCTCACCTACGGCGCGGACCCGACGATGGCGCGGCGGCTCGGGCTGACCCGGCAGTGGCTGCACGCGGTGCGCCTGGGGTTCGAGCATCCTGCGGACGGCCGGTGGGCCGAGTTCGGCAGCGACTATCCCGAGGACCTGCAGGCGGCGCTGGACCGGATCGCGGCGGAGAGCGCATGAGCGGGGAGGCGGAACGCCCTCCGGAAGGCGTCGCCCCGGGCGGTTGTGCCGTGAGGGAGGCGACGGATCCCGCGGACCGTGAGGCATGCTTCAGGGTGCGCAAGGAGGTGTTCGTCGTCGAGCAGCGGGTGCCCCAGGAGATCGAGTACGACGCGTACGACGCCGAGGGCGCGGACACGATCCACGTCCTGGCCGTCGGCCCGGAGGGCCCGCTGGGCACGGGCCGTCTGCTGCACGGTCCGGCGGCGGCCGACAGGACCGGCGGCGACCCGTCGGTCGGCTCGCTGGGGCGGCTCGCGGTGACCAGGGCCGCGCGCGGCCGGGGCGTCGGGGCGGCCCTCGTCCGCGCGATCGAGTCCGCGGCCCGTGAGCGCGGCCTCACCGCGGTCGACCTGCACGCGCAGACCCAGGCGCTCGCGTTCTACGAGCGCCTGGGATACGAGGCCTACGGTCCCGAGTTCCCGGACGCGGGCATCCCCCACCGGGCCATGCGCCGAGCGCTCTGACGGCCGTTCCGCCCTGCCCGCACCGTCCGCCGAGCTCGTACGCCGCCGCCGGACACCGAAGTGACCGTTGCCAGGGCGGCGAAGGCGTGCCTCGCCCCAGGGCGGTGACGGGCGTACGGCAGACGGGTCGGGCGGGCGTATGCGGACGAGTCGTGAGGAGCGTACGGCCCGCCGGACGCGCTGATCGTCGGAGAGGCGACCGTTCGACTGGTGCTCGTGGACCAACCGGCCCTGCTGTTCGTGCTGTTGCCGGGGCCGTGATCACCGTGCCGCTCGAGGAGCGGCTCGGGCTGCCCGCGCCGGTCCTGAAGACCCGCTGTCGGCCCGCCCGGCACGAGGCGCCGGCCGCACGCAGCGGGCCGGGGCTGACCCCGAGGTCGTGGAACGCCCTGCTGCACCTGGAGGTCCGCAGTCTGTGCCGAGCATCTCCGCTCGGGCGCGGTACGCCCCGAGCCGTCCGCGCGGGGCGGTTTCGGACCGGCACCGGCCGGGCGGCCGGCCATAGGATCGGCTCATGGCGCGCACCGTGGTGATCAGTGGCGGGGGTACGGGAATCGGGCTCGCGACGGCGGAGGTGTTCGCCGCGGACGGCGAGCGGGTACTGCTGCTGGGACGCCGCGAGGAGGTGCTCGCGCAAGCGGCCGAGCGGATTCCCGGCGCGCGTTACTGCGCCGCGGATCTCAGTGAGCCCGAAGGGGCCCGCCGCGCCGCGGGGTTCGCCGCCCGGGAGTACGGCACGGTGGACGTGCTCGTCCACGGCGCGGGCGGCAACGGAGGGCTGGAGGACCGGCCGGCGTACGAGGACCCGCTGGATGCGGTCGCCCACGACTGGACCCTCAACTTCCGCCTCAACACCCTCACCGCCGCGCTCCTCACCGAAGCCCTCGAGGGCCACCTCGCCACGCCCGGCGGGCGTGTGCTGTTCCTCAGCTCCATCGCGGCCTACCGGGGGTCCGGCTCGGGCGCGTACGCGGCGTCCAAGGCAGCCCTGCACCCGTACGCGCACGACCTGGCCCGCCGGCTCGGGCCGCGCGGCATCACGGTCAACCTGGTGGCGCCCGGCTACGTCGAGGAGACCGGCTTCTTCGGCGACGGGATCGGCGAGGACCGCCGCAGGCAGCTCATCGCCGAGACGTCCACGGGCCGGCCGGGCCATCCCGGCGACGTGGCCCGGACCCTCCACTGGCTCGCCTCCCATGCGGCGTCCCACATCACGTCCCAGGTCGTCCAGGTCAACGGCGGCGCGGAGCGCGGCCACTAGGGCGTGCTTCGAAAGTCCCGTCCGGGCGGGGCGCCCGGGGAGCGCCCCGCCCCGCTACCCGCGTCCGGTCCGCTGGGCGGGCGTGTCGGGCTGGATGTGCGTCGCGGGCGGGGGGACCGCCTGGGACGTGGCGATGCGCGGGAGGGCGTACGGGTGGTGGTCGCGGAGCCAGGTGATCAACTGCTCGCGCACCGCGCACCGCACCGTCCAGATGTCGTCCGCGTCCTTCGCGGTGACGACGGCGCGGACCACCATGGTGTTCGGTGTGGTGTCCGTGACCGCGATCGACCAGTTGCGGCCGTCCCAGGCCGGGCACTCGCGCAGGATGTCGTGGAGCTTCTCGCGCATCTCGTGCACCGGTGCCGTGTGGTCGAGATGGAAGAAGACCGTCCCGGTCATCTGCGCACCGCCGCGCGACCAGTTCTCGAACGGCTTGCTGGTGAAGTACGACACCGGCATCGTGATCCGCCGCTCGTCCCAGGTCCGCACCGCGAGGAAGGTGAGCGTCACCTCCTCCACCGTGCCCCACTCGCCGTCCACGACGACGGTGTCCCCGATGCGCACCATGTCGCCGAAGGCGATCTGGAAGCCAGCGAAGAGATTGCCCAGCGTGGACTGGGCCGCGACACCGGCGACGATACCGAGGACACCGGCGGAGGCCAGCAGCGAGGCCCCCAGCTTGTTCATCCCGGGGAAGGTCAGCAGCATCGACGCCACGGCCACCACGGCGACCAGGGCGGTGACGATCCGCTGGACCAGCGCGACCTGGGTGCGGACCCGGCGTACCCGCGCGAGGTCCCGGGAGGTGGCGGCGAAGCGGGAGTACGAGGCCTCCACCACCGCCGCGGCGATCCGCACCACCAGCCAGGCCGAGGCGGCGATGAGGACGAGCGTCAGGACATGGCCGATGAAGGCCTCGTTCCGTTCGACGACCTCAACGGCGGTCTCCGTGTAGGTCCCTCGCAGCAGCGCGGTCAGCACCACCACCTGCAACGGCACCCGGCAGCGGCGCAGCAGCCCCCACAGCGGGGTCTCGCTGTGGCGGGCGTCCGCGCGGCGGAGCAGCAGATCGGCGAGCCATCCCAGCAGCAGCGTGAGCAGGACCGAGCCGACGAGGACGATCAACGGACGCAGCACGTTCTCCATGTCCTCGAACGTAACCTGACCGCATGGACATCATGCTTTTCCATTCGACGTACGGCCTGCGCCCCGCCGTGCTCGCCGCCGCCGAGCGCCTGCGAGCCGCAGGTCACCGGGTGTGGACTCCGGATCTGTTCGACGGCCGGGTGTACGACTCCGTGGAGCAGGGCAGGGCGTACAAGGACGAGGTCGGGGTGGACGAGCTGCTGAAGCGGGCGATCGTGGCCGCCGCGCCGCACTCGGAGCGCGGGCTCGTGTACGCGGGGTTCTCCCTGGGGGCGGCCATCGCCCAGAACCTCGCCCTCGGCGACGAGAAGGCCCGCGGCCTCCTGCTGCTGCACGGCACGTCCGACATCGCGGAGAACGCGCGGGCCGAGGACCTGCCCGTACAGCTGCACGTCGCCGATCCGGACCCGTTCGAGCCGTACGACTGGCTCACCGCCTGGTACCTGCGGATGGGAAGGACGGGCGCGGACGTCGAGGTGCACCGCTACGCCGGCGCCGGGCACCTGTACACGGACCCCGACCTCCCCGACTGGGACGAGGAGGCGGCCGGTCGGACGTGGCGCGTGGCGCTCGGCTTCCTGGAGACACTGGGGGAGGCCGAGGGGCCCGCGTGACCGCGTGCCCGCGCGGTCCGGGCAGTGCACCCGGGGGTCCGGCACCCGGAAGTTCCGGCACCCGGAGGAGCCTGCGCTCCGGGGATGCCGGCGTCGCGGGCCATACGGGAGTTACCCATCTCACAGGGCGCACGCCCTAGTCGCGGCCGCAGCGCCCCGACGGGTTGTCCGCCGGGGGACGGCACTGGAGCGCCGAGTCGGCCGCTTGGGGACTGAGATAGCGGCCGAGGCAGCTGTCGGCCGTGGTGCGGTCGCGTTCGGCGCAGAACCTGAGCGCGGCCCGGCCGTCGTCGAACGGTCCCTCCGCGTAGATCACCCAGTACCCGGGCCGCAGCGACGCGTAGTCGTCGCTGCGCAGGTACCGGGCCTCGGGGACCGTCTCGCGGATCCGGGCGAGCCGGACGTCGCGGGCGGCCGTGCCGGATCCGACGGGCTCGGAGAAGAGCTGCGCGATCCAGCGGCCCGAGGACGGCGGGGGCGCGGCGGGATCGGCCGGGGTGCTCTGGGTCGCCGACGCGGTGACGGTGACCGTCGGCGTCGGCGGCATGCTCGGACTCGGTGCCGCGCTCGAAGCGGGTGCGGCGGAGGCGTGGACCGAGGGGCCCGGTGCCCCATCCGGGCCCTTCGCGTCGTCCGTGGCCCGTCCGCCGGGATTCCGCAGGGCCAGCGCGACCACGCCGGCGGCCGTGATCGCGAGGGCCACGGCGATGACGGCGGCGACGAGGGGCGCACGGTTCGCCCGCCCGCCCTCCGGGAACCGGGAGGGCGGCCGCGGGTCGTCCAGCCCGGTCGGCACCGGCGGAACCGGTCCCGGCACCGGCCCGGGCGGCGGTGTCGCCGTCGTCATCGTGGGCTGCGCCCAGTACGGCGCCGTCCCCGTCTCGACCTGTGCCAGCATGGCGTCCAACCGTGCCGCGTCGGGGCGGGCCGCCGGGTCCCGTACGAGCAGGGCCTGGAGTACGGGTGCGAGCGGTCCGGAACGCACCGGCGGCGGCACCGCATCGTCGAGCACGGCCGCCAGTGTGGCCAGTGTCGTCGGCCGGCGCAGCGGGCTGACGCCCTCCACGCCCACGTACAGCACCAGGCCCAGCGACCAGAGGTCGGACGCCGGGGTGTCGTCGAGGCCGCGGACGCGTTCGGGCGCCATGTACTCGGGCGAGCCGATCAGTTCGCCCGTGGCGGTCAGTGCGGTCGAGCCCTGCAGCGCCGCGATCCCGAAGTCGGTGAGCACGGCGGTGTCGCCGCCGGTGCCGGGGTGCCCGGTGGCATCGTCCGGGCGGAGCAGGACGTTGGCGGGCTTGACGTCCCGGTGCTGGATACCGGCCGCGTGCGCGGCTCGCAGCGCGGAGAGCACCTGCCGTCCGATGCGCGCCGCCTCGGGCGGGGTCAGCGGCCCCTGGGCGAGGCGGTCCTGCAGCGAGATCCCGGGCACCAGCTCCATCACGATCCACGGATGCGGTTCGGCGTCCACGATGTGATGAACCGTCACCACATTCGGGTGGTTCAGCCGGGCGAGCGCCCGGGCCTCGCGCAGCACGCGTTCGCGTACGGCCTCGGAAGCGGAGGCGTCGGATCTGACCGCCTTCAGGGCGACTTCACGGTGGAGCACGGTGTCGCGGGCCCGCCACACCGTGCCCATGCCTCCGCTGCCGAGCCTCTCGATCAGCTCGAACCGCCCGTCGACCAGTTCCCCCGGCGCATTCATGGCGCCAGGTTAGGGGAACCGCCGAGGGGGGGGTGGCCTCAGCGCACCGGCTGGTTGACGCGCTCGACCTTCTGTGTTCCGTTCAGCGTCCGGTACGAGCGGGTCCAGGCCGCGGTCGCGTCGGGCCGGGCCTTGTCGGACAGGACGTAGTAGTCCATCTGCGACCGTTCGGCGGTCACGTCGAGGACGCCGTAGCCGTGGTGGTCCATGTCGACCCACTTCACATGGCGGTTCGCGATCTTGACGGCGGTGGCCGCGACCAGGGAGACGGTGCCGGGGGCGACGTGCAGGATGTCGTCCAGGTTGTCGGAGGTCACCGACGTCACCACGAACTCGGTGGCCGCCGACCGCGACAGCGGGTACGTCGCCGCCTTCACCGGCACGTCGTTGGCCCA
>NZ_JASHLT010000048.1:0-64520 GCF_030056615.1 Streptomyces sp. HNM0645
CCTGCGGCGCTGTCCCTGCCCGCCCACCACCGAGGAACCCGTTGGAGACCCCGACCCGAGCGTCGGGCCCAAGCCATGCCCACTCAACGACCAGGGGCCGACCGCACCAATCCTCCGCCATCACCCCAGCTCAACCACTCGAAGCGAAACGGGGAGGCTAGAGCACTTTCTGATGCATGGTCAAGCATCGGATCTGTCGGGGACGTAATGGACGAACGCCCCCGACAGGACGCAGGTACTGGGCTGTTGACTAATTCGCATTAGTTGCTTAGCGTCCCGAAGGGTCACCTCGAACCGTCTCGTGCTTTCGTCAGGAAGTTCCTGGTCAGGGGCGTGATGTTTGCCGAGCGTGGCCGATCTCCTCCTCCCGGGGCTTGCCCTTTCCGTGTCCAGGGGGTGGTCGCGGCGGTGCGTCCGACAGTCACGAGTGGAAAGCGGGGCCGTCGCAGCGTGAATGAGAAAGCCCCTGCGTCAGTAAACCTGGTGGCATGTCCTCGTGGCGGATGGCTATGGGAGTCCGGCGGAGTACGCCGCCCTGGGAATGGCTCAAGGTGGCGCCCGGGTCGGCGTCATCCCCATCAAGATGTTCCCCGAGGGCCTGTCTCCGGAGATGCCCGACCTGCTCATGGACTCCACACCGTACGAGGAAGGGCCCGTTCTCTTCTCCACTGCGCCCTGGAGCCTGAGCTCGGGCCCTGCGCGGGGACCGGGCACTTCGTGCACACCATGTGGGAGTCGAGCGAACCGCCCGCCGACTGGCCCCGCAAGCTGAACCGCGCCCGCGCGGTCGTCGTACCGGCCCGCTTCGTCGCCGACGTGTGCCGCCCCAACGGCATGACCGTTCCCGTCGGAGTGATCCCGAGGGTGTCGACCCCGAGCTGTGCCCGTGGAGCGGCCGCCCCGTCGGCGAGGGCGTGACGACCTTGATCGTGGGCGCGGTGCTGCCGCGCGAGCGCGCCTCCGAGGCGATCGCCCCCTGGCAACCGGCCTTCGAGGGCTACCCGGACGCGCGACCGACGTCGTTCGAGTAGTCCTCGCCCTGGATCCGACCTGATCGAACTGGGGTCGGAGAGGGCTCACCCTCGCTTGCGAGGTGCCTTGCTTCGTGGGACTGATGCGGGTGCGGGAACTCCCGTCATTCCAGGCCGGCAGGCATTTCTGCTCATTCCTTCGTTCAGTGGCCGACCGTCGCACGGTGGGTCCAGGCTCAGATCCTCCTGTGTTTCTTATGGGTTTCCTGTGCCTTGTGGTCTCTCTGTTGCCTGGGGCCGCCGTGCATACGTACGTTCCGGATGACGTCGGCGGTCAAGTGCGGCGTGAACGAACCGAAGAGCGACCGGGCGGGGGCTCTCGGTCGCGTGACCGGCCTTCCTGCCACGCGGGCGAGGCGGTCGGCCCGTCCATGCTCCACCTACCGGTGAGGTAACTTCCGATGTATCGAATCCGTGCTGCCGTTCTGTGTCTCCTGTTCTCTTCTTCGGTTGCCGCCTGCACGGCGGGAGCCGATTCACAAGGAGTGGATCAGGCGGACAGATCGGAAAGCACGTACCAAATTGACGTCTGGGCTGACAACTGGATGGCGGTCCACGTCGATGGTTCACCCGTCGGAGAGGACTCGGTGCCGATCACGACCGAACGCTCCTTCAATTCCGAGACGTTCACGTTCACGGCCACGGCTCCATTCACGGTCGCGATCGAGGCGAAGGACTACAAGGAGACGGATTCGGGGCTCGAGTACATCGGCACGGGAAAGCAGCAGATGGGCGACGGCGGCCTGATCGCACAGATCACGAACACCGAGAACGGGGAAGTCGTCGCGGTGACGGACTCCTCCTGGTCCGCGCTGGTCGTGCAACGCGCCCCGCTCAACACCGCGTGCGAGCAGAGCGACGACCCCACCACGTGCGAGTCCGAGACCATCGACACGCCGGAGAACTGGACGAGTGCCGACTTCGACAGCGCACCGTGGGCGTCGGCAACGGAGTGGACTGCCGACGAGGTCGGGCCGAAAGAGGGATACGCCGACGTCGACTGGGACGCCGGCGCCAAGCTGATCTGGGGTTCCGACCTCAAAGTGGACAACACAATCCTCTTCCGCAAGGAAGTCGGTGAGTGACGTGCCTCCACCGTGCCGCCGGTGAGGGGCAGGGCCCTGCAAGGTCGCGTTGTCCTGTGAGGTTGCTGGTCAGGGCAGGCCGATGGGGTCGAGGGGCCCGGGACTTGCAGGAGGCGTGGTGGAGGGCGGCGACGCTGCGGCGTGGACGGCCGGAGGCGATCCGCCGCGCCTCGGAACGCCGGTCCGATCTCGGCGCGGAAGCGACTCGATGAATGGATCTCGGCTCTCGCGGTTGCCGGCCTGCATGCCGCGGAGGCCGCTGACGCTGGCCTGGACCCGGTGGCGATACCGGGCGGAACCGACGAAGGGGAGCAGCGGCCTTGGGAGCCACCGAGTTCTGGACGTGACGGCCCGGCGGCTCGGTTGGCGGGTGAGTTTGAGATCCTTCTCCTCATGAGCACCCCACCAGACGGATTGCCTGTCTACCGAGTCTTGACCGGCCCGGACGACGCCGCGTTCTGCCGACGTGTGAGCGAAGCGATCGGACTTGGCTACGAACTGCACGAAGGCCCCGCCGTCACCTTCAACGGTGAGAACGTCATCGTCGCCCAGGCGTTGGTCTGGCCTGCACTGCCGTAACGCCTACGGGAGCAGCGGTGGCCGTGATCGGCCCGTGAAGTGAGAAGAGAGCAATCGCCGACCCCGAGCTGTGCGGTCACCTCGCCGTCGAGGCCGCTCGGGCAGACGCTGGAAAGCCGCAGGCCGGTTCCGGCCTGGAGGTCGGCTGTGACCTTCCTCGTCGGGAAGGCGGCGGGACGGGTGGCCGCTCCACGGCGCCCTGTGCGAGGGGGTGAGCCGGCGTCTGAGGCCACGGGGGAGGAGCCGGTGGGTGACCGGACCGTCGCAGCCTGTGCGTCCCGAATGCGGGGGACGGACCAAACGGCGGTGACGCTCGCCCCTGTCGCGACGTCGACGGCGAACCCGGCGGCGCTGTGGGGCGTGCCCGCGCACCGCGGTGGCGCGCCGCGGATTGCCGGAACGCCATACGGCGAACGTTGCCGGTGGCGGGCCTCGGGGGCCCTGGGCGGAGCCGGGTGCGCGTCGCCTGTTCGTACGCGTCGTCCGGCGTTGCCGGCCTGGACGAAGACCCCGCCGGAGCCGGTGCCGTGGGGCGCCGGCTCCGGCGGAGTCTTCCGGCCGTGTGGGTCAGTGGCCGTCGCCGGCCTCGACCGCGAACCGCTGGGTGAACGTCTTTCCACCGTCCCGGGACTCGTAGACGCCGCTCTGTGTGGCGGCGAGGATGTGACGGTCGTCGATCGCGGTGAGTGCCTGGGCCTGTCCGCCGGGAACGGTGCCCGCCTGCTGCCAGGTGGCGCCACCGTCGCCGCTGCGGCTGAGCCCGCCCGCGTCGTCGATCCCGTACAGAGCCCCGGACTCCGGCCATGAGAGGAACGCCATAGCCGGCTGCCGGCCCTTGGCGAAGGTCCTGCCGCCGTCGGTGCTCTGTGCGACGCCGTCGACGGTGGTGGCGAGGACGGTGTCCGGGCTGTCCGGGCTGACGGCGATGTCCAGTGCCTGGAGGCGGGCGCGGTCGTCCCAGGCCGTTCCGTCCTTGCTGATGCGCAGCAGGGCGTTGGTGCTGTCGTAGCCGTAGATGGTGCCGTGGGCGTATTCGAGGGCGTGGAAGTCGACCTCGCCGGACAGGGAGCGGGTCTTCCAGGTCTTGCCGGAATCGGTGCTCTCGATCAGGCCGAGGTTGGCGGGGCCGCCGGTACCGGTGGCGGGGTGGCCGCTGGCCAGGAACGTCCCCGCCTCGGCGACGGTGAATCCCATGAAATCGTCCGCGCTTGCGCTGACCCGCTCGGCCGCGCCGTCCTTGCCCGGCGTGAAGAGGCCTTCGTGGGTGGCGACGTAGAGCCGGCCGTCGGCGGGGTCCGTGCCCAGCCCGTGGACGTGGCCGTGCAGCGAAGCGGACGTCTCCCCGGCAGTGGTGCCGGTGCCCGTGCCGCTGTCGCCGGCGCAGGCGGTCAGTACGAGTCCGAGGGCGAGGGCCGCGGTGGCGGCCAGGGGGCGTTTGGGAATGCTGAGCTTCATCTTCTTCTTGTCCTGCCGAGGGATGGGGCGAGTAGGGCGCGCGCACGCTGTCCGGGCCTTGCGCGAAGGCTCGGACAGTGTGGAGCACGGCGTGGATCAGAGCCGGTCGAGGATGCTCCGCATCTGTACTACCTCGGCGGACTGGTTCTTGACGACCTCGTCGGCGAGCTTCCTGGCGGCGGCGTTGCGGCGCTTGGCTGCGGTCAACTTGGTTGTGGTCATGTTCCGGCCTCGTGGTGTCGATCGTGCGTGTGGATGCGTAGGCGTGACGGCAGGGCAGAGCCGATGGCCCCCTGCGCGGGAGATTCGGCCTAGATCCGCAGAATCGACAGTTGGGCGAGGTCGGGAGCTCTCGGGGGATCGGGGCGCGCGGCTGCGAGAACCCTGGTGGCGAGGCTCGCGAACAGGACGCGTCGCCCCACGAACACGGTGTGCAACAGTGCGGCCAGAGCCCAGGAGCCGAGGACGGCCAGACACAGCGAGGCCATGTCCAGCGCCGTACCGGGTACGTCCGCCGGTGCGGGGCCGATGGCCTGCTCCGGTCCGGCGGCCGCGTCCGCAGTGCGCGGAGCCGGAGGCAGCCCCGTGTCGGGGACGGCGTCCGCGCCGCGGCCGTGGCCGGGAATCCCGGCCATGCTCGTCATGTGCGAGGGGGAGGCCGTCCCCGTCGCGGAGCCGTCAGCGGGGTGACCCACGGTGTGCATGATGAACACGCCGAGTGCCAGCACCACGACGAGCAGGAGACGCGCTGCGACGCCCATTGCCCGTGTGTACTGCTGCACCTTTACGTTCACCTCCGCAGTCGAAGATAGCCGAGGCTCCGGGATCCGCGCTGCGGCGGCCGGTTCGTCAGCGGCTCCGGCCCGACCGGACCGATCCCACGCGGCCGGCGGGCGTGGCGGGCGACAGCGGGGGCGCGGCCGGGATCAGCCCGTACGGTGGTGGCCGTGCCCGGGAGTCCCCGCCGCCGGGCATCGTCTCCTTCCGTCCCCGGCACCGCCCACCGCCGCCTTGCCACCCCTGGGGGGAGGCGTAGCTTCGGATTCAGGAGCCCGGGTGATGCTGCGGCCGGCACCGCTGAACGACCGGCCCGCGGAGGGAGGACGTCATGAGCGCCGCGGATATCGGGGTCGTGGCTGGGGCGGTCGCGCTGATCGCGTTCCTGGCCTGGTACTTCTTCGGTTCGAAGAAGTCGAGCCGGGCCGTGCTCAGAGACGGCTTCCAGGAGATCGGCGTCACGGTCAAGGGCAGCTACGCGCCGGACCTGATCCGGGTCCGCCAAGGGGTACTGGTTCGGATGGTCTTCGACCGACAGGAGGCGGGGGACTGCACCTCCCGGGTGCTCTTCCCCGACTTCCGGATCGCCGCCTCGCTCCCGGCGTTCGCCACGACCGTGGTGGAGTTCACCCCGGACCGGCCGGGCCGGTTCGGCTTCGTGTGCGGGATGAGCATGGTGCACGGAACGTTGCTCGTCGAGCCGAGCGACGGCGAGATCCCGGCGCCCGCCGCCGGCGCCGCCGAGGAGGAGCGGGCTCCGCTCGCGCGGCCCCAGGCGGGCGCCGCGGAGCGGGAGGACGCCGAGGCGGCCGCGCGGCGAGCGGAGATCGCCGATCTGACGCGGCGTGTCACCGTCGGGGCAGTGCTGTCGCTGCCGGTCGTGGTGGCCGTCATGCTGCACGAGGTGTTCGGTGTGGACGTGCCCGGCCTGCTGCTCAACCGGTGGTGGCAGTTCGCGCTGATCACGCCGGTGATGTTCTACACCGGGTGGCCGATCCACCGCACCGGCTGGCTCGCCCTGCGTAACCGCACCGCCGAGATGAACGCGCTGATCACGCTGGGCACGTCGGCGGCGTACGGCTACAGCGTGCTGGTCACCGTGGCGCCGGGACTGCTGCCCGTGGGCGTGCGCGAGGTGTACTACGAGGCGGTCGGCGTCATCCTCACCCTGATCCTGCTCGGCCGCCTCTTCGAGGCGAAGGCCAAGGCGGGCACCGGGCAGGCGATCCGTGAACTGCTGAACCTGCAGGCGAAGACCGCCCGGGTGGTGCGGGACGGCGCGGAGGTGGAGGTGCCCGTCGAGCAGGTCGCCGCCGGGGACGTCGTCGCCGTCCGCCCCGGGGAGAAGGTCCCGGTGGACGGGGTGATCGTGGACGGCCGATCCACGCTGGACGAGTCCATGGTGACGGGGGAGTCGATCCCGGTGACCAAGAGCGCGGGTGACGAGGTCGTGGGCGCGACCATCAACCAGACCGGGGCCTTCCGCTTCCGGGCGACCAAGGTCGGCGCGGACACGGTGCTCGCCCAGATCGTCCGGCTGGTGCAGCAGGCGCAGGCATCCAGGGCACCCATCCAGCGGATCGCCGACCTGGTCGCGAGTTACTTCGTACCGGTGGTGGTGTTCATCGCCGTCGCCTCGTTCACCGTGTGGTTCCTCGTCGGGCCTGCCCCGGCGCTGACCCTCGGGCTGGTGGCCGCCGTGGCGGTGCTGATCATCGCCTGCCCGTGCGCGCTGGGCCTGGCGACCCCGCTGTCGATCATGGTGGGCACCGGGAAGGGAGCCCAGGCGGGGATCCTGATCCGCTCCGCCGAGGCGCTGGAGACCGCCCAGCGGCTGGACGTGGTCGTGCTGGACAAGACCGGTACCGTCACCCGGGGGCGGCCCGAGCTGACCGACGTACTCGCCGCCGAGGGCACCGCCGAGGACGAGATCTTGCGCCTGGTCGCCTCGGCCGAGCACTCCTCCGAGCATCCTCTGGGCCAGGCGATCGTCTCCGGTGCCACCGGCCGTGGCATCGCCCTGGCCCGGGTCGGCGAGTTCGACTCGGTCACCGGACACGGCATCACCGCCGTCGTCGACGGCCGCCGGGTGCTGGTGGGCAAGGAAGCGCTCCTGTCCGACCAGGGCATCGACACGGCTGGCCTGTCGGCGGAGGCGGACCGGTTGGCGGCAGAGGGCAAGACAGCCGTGTACGCCGCCGCCGACGGCCGGCCGCTGGGGCTGGTCGCCGTCGCGGACACGGTCAAGGAGGACTCGGCCGCCGCCGTCACCGCGCTGAAGCGGCTCGGCCTGGAGGTCGTGATGATCACCGGGGACAACGCGCGGACCGCCGAGGCCATCGCGGCCGAGGTCGGCATCGACCGGGTGCTGGCCGAGGTGCTGCCCGAGCACAAGGCGGACGAGATCCGCCGCCTCCAGGAGGAGGGCAAGCGCGTCGGCATGGTGGGCGACGGCATCAACGACGCCCCGGCGCTCGCCCAGGCGGACGTCGGGTTCGCCATCGGCACCGGCACCGATGTCGCCATCGAGGCGGCCGACATCACACTGATCTCCGGGTCCTTGGGCGGTGTGGTCAGCGCGGTGACGCTGAGCCGGGCCACGATGCGCAACATCCGCCAGAACCTGTTCCTCGCGTTCGTCTACAACACCGCGGGCATCCCCGTCGCGGCCGGTGTGCTCTACCCGTTCACCGGCTGGTTGCTCAGCCCGATCGTCGCGGCCGCGGCGATGGCGCTGTCCTCGCTCTCGGTGGTGGGCAACGCCAACCGGCTGCGCCGCTTCGCCCCCGGCCCGCTCCCCGGCGCCCCGCCCGCACGGGCCGAGGCCGAGGCCCCGGCTCACGTGGCCGCATGAGCGGATCCACACGGGAGGAAGGCGGACTGCTGATGGCGACGGTGCGGGTCGCCGACGACGAGGTGAAACCGCGCGGCCTGCCGCGCGACTACCCGGAGCGCGACGGCTGCACGGTCGCTGGAGGCGGGCGACGGCCGCCGTGCCCTCGACCTCGCCACCGCGGCCCACCCCGATCCGGTCGTCCTCGACCTGGGCCTGCGGGGCGTGTCCGGCGAGGAGGTGGCCCGGCTGCTGCGCGAGGGCGGCGACGTGCCGATCGTGATGCTCACCGCCGGGGCGAGCGAGAACGACCGGGTGACGGGGCTGCGCCTGGGCGCCGACGACTACGTGGTCAAGCCGTTCCGCCCGCGCGAACTGGTCGCCCCATGTCGCCGACGACCTGGCCGGCGGCCGACGCGACCGGCGCGCGAGCGGCACCGGCGGCCGGGATCCGAGGAGGAGGGACATGGACGCGAACGCCTGGGACGAGCGGTACAGGGTGTCGGAACGCGTGTGGCCGGCCGAGCCCAACAGATGGGTGGTCAGGGAGGCATCCGGGCTGGCCCCCGGCCGGGCCCTGGACCTGGCCGCGGGGGAGGGGCGCAACGCCCTGTGGCTGGCCGGCCGCGGCTGGCGCGTGGACGCCGTCGACTTCTCCCCGGTCGCCGTCCGGCGTATCGCCGACGCGGCGGACGGCCGGCAGGCGCAGGTGCGGGCCGAGGTCGCCGACGTCACCCGGTACACCGCCGAAGAGGCCGCGTACGACCTGGTCCTCCTGTCCTACCTCCAACTCCCCCGGCAGGACATGGCGGGGGTCCTGGAAACCGCGTGCAGGGCCGCACGGCCCGGGGGAACGCTGCTCCTCGTCGGTCACGACGTCGCCAACCTCGCCCAGGGGACGGGCGGGCCGCAGGATCCGCGGGTGCTCTCCAGCGTGGAGCAGGTCAGGGCGGCGTGGGAACGGTGCGCCGATGTCGTCGTGGCCGAGGTCGCACGCCGCCCGGTGGGGCAGGAGGAGGCACTGGACACGGTGGTCCGCGCCGTCCGCCGGTGAGGTCGACCGGCGGTCTCCGCGCGCCCTGCCGCCTGACCGCCGGCGAGGCACCCTGCACGACGGCGCTCGCCGGGTTCGTGCCACCGGCCCGGCGCCGGCGGTGCCGGCGCCGGGCGGACGCGTCCCCGCCCACGGGCGGCGGGGGACCGGCTGCGGCGGTGGCCTTGGACGGGCCGTCGTCGCGGGACCTGGCGCGCTGAGGGCGCGGCCGTCATGCGCCGGCGGCCTTGAGGGAGGCGAGGGCCGCGTCGAGACGGCGGGTGGCCTCACGCGCGACGGGTGCCATGGCGTCCAGGCCGGTGAGGGAGACCATGGCGCCGGGGTCGAGGGCCTGCACGACGACCTGGTCGCCGTCGGCCCGGACGACGACGTTGCAGGGCAGCAGGAGCCCGACGGAACGGTCGGCCTCCAGGGCCTGGCGTGCCAGGGGCGGGTTGCAGGCACCGAGGATCAGGTACCGCTCCATGTCGTGGTCGAGCCTGGCCTTGAGCGTCGCCTGTACGTCGATCTCGGTCAGGACGCCGAAGCCCTGCTCGGCCAAGGCCTGCCGGACGGCCTGCTGCACCTGCTCGAACGGTGCCTTCAGCGTCACGGTCCGTTCGTAGGACACGGTCCTCCACCTCGTTTCCGGTACGGCCGGGGTACCCGGCGGTTGCGCTGCACATGTGACGTCCGCCACTCGGGGAAATATACCCCCGGGGGTAAGAGTGTTAGGGTGGGTGTCATACCCCTGGGGGTAATTTCCATGCGAAAGGAGTATCCCGGTGTTCTTCGTTGACACGATCGAGCTCGAGGGCCTGGGCAACCGCAGCTACCTCGCCGGCGGCGAGCGGGCGGCGGTGGCGGTGGACCCACCCCGTGACGTCGACCAGGTGCTCGCCGCGGCCGCCCGGCGGGGAGTGCGCATATCCCATGTGGTGGAGACGCACCTCCACAACGACTACGTCACCGGCGGCCTGGAACTCGCACGCATCACCGGAGCCGCCTATCTCGTGCCGGCCGGCGCGCGGGTCTCGTTCACCCGGACCCCGGTCGTCGACGGCGACACCGTCGACATCGACACGGACCTGACCCTGACGGCCGTCGCGACGCCCGGGCACACGCCCCATCACACCGCTTACGTCCTCCGAGTGGAGGGGCACCCGGTCGCCGCGTTCACCGGCGGCTCCCTGCTCATCGGCACGGTGGGCCGTCCGGATCTCGTCGAGCCCCGCCTGACCGAACAGCTGGCCCGCGCGCAGCACGCCTCCGCGCACCGCCTCGCCGACGCCCTGCCGGATGACACGGCGGTTCTGCCCACGCACGGGTTCGGCAGCTTCTGCTCGTCCGCGCAGGCCGACGGCGACGCCACGACCATCGGCAAGGAGAAGGCCGCCAACACGGCTCTCACCGCCGATGTGGAGACCTTCGTCGCCGACCTGCTCGCAGGACTCGAGGACGTGCCCGCCTACTACGCCCACATGGGTCCGGCCAACGCCGCCGGCCCCGCCCCCGTCGACCTGACCCCGCCCGCGGTCGCCGACCCGGCCGAGATCGCCGCACGGCTCGCGGCCGGAGAGTGGGTGGTGGACCTGCGGAACCGGATCGCGTTCGCCGAGGGCCACGTCGCCGGTTCGTTCAACTTCGAGGCGGACGGCAAGCTCGCCACCTACCTCGCCTGGATGATCCCGTGGGGCAAGCCGGTCACCCTGCTCGCCGACACGGCCGGGCAATTGGCCGCCGCTCAGCGGGAACTGGTGCGCGTCGGCATCGACCGCCCGGCCGCCGCCGCGACCGGCGGTCCCGGTGACTGGCTCCGCGCCGGCGAGAGCCCCGCGTCCTTCCCCCGTGCCACGTTCGCGGAACTGGCCGAGCGGGACGGGCAGGGCGGGAACGGGATCGTCGTGCTCGACGTGCGCCGCGACTCCGAGCGCGCCGAAGGCCGGATAGCGGGATCGGTCCACATCCCGATCCACCAGCTGCACCGCCGCCTCGGTGAGGTGCCCGACGGCACGGTCTGGGTGCACTGCGCCGGCGGCATGCGCGCCGGTATCGCCGCCTCGCTGCTGGACGCCGCCGGACGGCGGGTGGTGGCCGTGGACGACGGCTTCGACGCCGCCGCCGAGGCCGGGCTGACCGTCGTCACCGGCTGAACCGGGCGGGGCCCGGCGGCCCGGCACGCCCCAACAGGGCACCTGGGCAGGGCGCCTGAGCAAGAAGACCGCACAAGAAGACCGCACAAGAAGACCGCACAAGAAGACCGCACAAGAAGGCCGCACAAGAAGCAAGAAGGCCGAGAGAAGGGTGAAGTGGAGACGATGTTCCTCTTCCGTAGGAGCGCACCGCGCCTGTCCGTGGACGAGGCCCGTACCCGCACCAGTGGGGACCGGCCGGAAGCCGTCCTGCTGGACGTGCGGGAGAAGCCCGAGTGGCAGGCCGGGCACGCCCCGGGTGCCGTGCATGCCCCGCTGACCCGGCTGGCCGCGGGCGCGGCGCTGCCCGCCTCCGCGCAGAGCCGTCCGCTGGTGGTGATCTGCCGGAGCGGACACCGCTCGCAGCAGGCCGCGAAGCTCCTCACGGAACGGGGTGCGGACGCGACGGACGTCGAGGGCGGCATGAACGCGTGGGCCGCCGCCGGATTCCCGGTGGTCGACCATCGCGGGAACAGCGGCTCGATAGCGTGAGCACCCTGGTCCTCGCCCTGATCGCCGGGGCCGTCATCGGCCTGGCCCTCGGCGCCCTCGGCGGCGGTGGCAGTGTGCTCGCGGTCCCCGCGCTGATCTACCTGCTGGGGTTCTCGCCCGCGTCGGCGACCACCGCGAGCCTGATCATCGTCGCCGCGACCTCGGCCACAGCCCTCTACGCCCACGCGCGAGACGGCAACGTCGTCTGGAAGACCGGGACGCTGTTCGCGGCTGCGGGCATCCTGCCGGCGTTCCTCGCCGGAGCGGTTGCGGGTCGCCTCCCGGCAGAGGTGCTCACCGCCGCCTTCGCGGTCATCGCCGCGCTGGCCGCCCTGCGCATGCTGCGACCCGCGAACTCCCCGCCGCCGGAGCGGATACGTCCCGCCAGGGCGGCGGGAGCGGGGGCCGGGCTGGGAGCCGTGACGGGCTTCCTCGGCGTGGGCGGCGGGTTCCTCGCCGTCCCGGCCCTGGTGGGGGTCCTCGGTCTGCGGATGAAGCAGGCCGTGGGCACGAGCCTGCTGGTCATCACCGTCAATTCGCTGGCCGCGCTCACCGCGCGGACCGGAACCGGCGGGGACCTGCGCTGGGAGGTGATCGCCCCGTTCACCGGAGCCGCGGTCCTCGGTGCCTGGGACGGGAAACGCCTTGCCGCGAAGATCACCGGCCAGGCCCTGCAACGGGCCTTCGCCTTCGTCCTACTGGGTGTGGCGGCCTTCATGCTCGTCGACGTGGTCGTCTGAGCGCGGGCCGCCGCGCCTCCGGGCGGCTGAGGACGACTCAGGCCAGCGAGAGGAAGAGCTTCTCCAGCCGGCCGCGCATCTCGTCGCGGTCCTCACCGGAGCGGCTGCCGTCCTCCGTCTCGGTCAGGCACTGCTGCAGCCCCGTGGCGATGATCGCGAACCCGGCCCGGTCCAGCGCGCGGGACGCGGCAGCCAGCTGGGTGACGACCTCCTCGCAGTCCCTGCCCTCCTCGATCATCCGGATCACTCCGGAGATCTGGCCCTGTGCCCGGCGCAGCCGGTTCAGGACCGCCTTCAGCTCCGCTCCCGCCAGATCAAGTTCCATCATCACTCCTCACTAAATACCCCCAGGGGTAAGATACTCCCCTCGTCGGGGGCACTGCTGACAGAAAGGATGACATCCGCCATGGTCACGCCCACCACCCTCGGTCCCGGCGAAGCCCGCACCCGGCTGCACGAACTGACCGTCATCGACGTACGCACCCCGGGTGAGTACGCCGGCGGCCACCTGCCCGGCGCACGGAACATCCCCCTCGACCACATCCAGCGGGCCCTGCCCGACATCCGCCACGCGGCCGACCGCGGCGACGTCCTCGTCGTCTGCGCTTCCGGCGCCCGCTCGGAGAACGCCTGCCGCATCCTCGCCGAGAACGGCATCGCCACCGCCACGCTCTCCGGCGGCACCGGTGCCTGGGCTGCCGACGGCCATGACCTGCACCGTCCCCAGGGCGCCACTCGCGCCACCTGGGGCATGGAACGACAAGTCCGCCTCACCGCCGGCGCCTTCGTCCTCCTCGGCCTCCTCCTCGGCCTCCTCGTCCATCCCGCATTCCAGATCCTGTCGGCGGGCATCGCCGCCGGACTGGTCTACTCCGCCCTCACCAACACCTGCGGCATGGCCGCCATGCTCGCCAAGCTCCCCCACAACCGCCCCCGCGCCGCCGAGCTCGACCACACCCTGGCCCGACTCCGCGACCGCTGAGCCGGGGAGAGGTGGGGACCCGGCTCGCCGGGTTCCCACCCCCTCTCTTCCGGAGGGCCCGAGGCCCTGACTGCGTCCCCCGCGCGTCGACAGCTCCTGAGCACCGGGGGTCGTGCGGCCCGGCCGAGTGCGGCAGGGCGGCGGAGGACGCCCGGAGCTTGGTGGGGACCGCGGGCACGGGGCACGCGCTGCCGGGCCCGGTGCGCCGGCCGCTCGCCGATGCCGTGCTCCGGCGCGTGCACCGGCAGCGGTGGGCGGCGCGGCCGCCACCGGACGTGCGGGTCAGTCGGCCATGTCGAACCGGGGCTCGCCGGTCCGGGTGCGCTTGACCTCATGGAAGCCCGGAACAGCGGCCATCAGCACGAAACCGTCCCACAGCCGTCCGGCCGCCTCCCCGGTGGGCGCGGGGGAGACGACCGGACCGAAGAAGCCGACACGTTGGCCACCGGGACCGGCAACCGAGATCACCGGGGTGCCGATGTCACCGCCGGCCAGGGCGACGGCCTGCGCGTGCGAGGACCGGATCACCTCGTCGTGGGCGGTGGACTCGGCGGCCTCCGCGATCTCCTCCGGCAGCCCGGCATCCGCCAGCACCGCGGTGAGGTTCCCCCAGTCCCCCTGGAGGTGGAAGCGGGTGCCCATCGCCGTGAAGAGGTCGCCGAGCGCCTGCTGGCCGAACCGCTCCTCCACGGCGGCGCACACCCGCACCGGAGCCCACATGTAGTCCTCCCAGTCGCCCTCGGGGTTGTCGTCCCGGTGCTCGTTGAGCACCGAAAGACTCATCACCCGCCAGCGGACGTCCACCGGCCGGACCTTGGTGACCTCCACCATCCACCGCGAGGCGATCCACGTGTACGGGCACACGGGGTCGAACCAGAAGTCGACGGCCCGCAGTTCGGTCATGATCGGCTCCTCGCACGGTCGCGTTCTGTCGGCGCCGGCCCTGCGACTCCGGTCACGGCTCACCGAGCCGGCGGCACGTGCTCCGGTACTCGGGCCAGTCCCGATGGTCCCTGACCTTGCCGTCGACGACGCGCAGCGAAGGGATCCGCTCAACCGTGAAGCGGCGGCCGGTGGGTGCGAAGCCCGCCAGCGGTCCGATGCGCCGGCCGCAGAGTGCCGGGGACGCCCGGACCCAGTCGCCCCGCTCCTCGACTCGACGTCCTCCAGATGCGCGACGCGCGTCCTCGGGGAAGGTCATCCGCGGCCAGGCTACCGCCATCGCGAACGCCTCGGGCCCTTTCCCGAACTCGTGCTCGATCGTGGCCCGATTCAGGTGCTCCGGGTCGAAGAGTGCGTGGACGTCGCCGGTCCTGCCCGTGTTGTACGCCCGGATCATCCGTCTTACGGCTTCGATGCTCTGACTCATCGTCATGCCTTCGGGTCTCGGCGTGCTCGTCGCCGACGAGCATCGCGACACCGCCGACGCGCCGCGGCACGTCGGCGCCTGAGCCGGAGACCGGGGCGTCGGATCCCCGGCCCGGCACCGGCACCGACAAGCCCGCCGCGGGCCGACGGGCAGCCCGTGAACAGGGACGCCCCCGGGGCGGCGCCGGGACCGAGACGGTGCACAACCGAATCGCCGTGCTGCGGGTGGAGCGCGCCATCACCCGCAGGCAGCTCGCCGATGCCCTCGGGGTGCACTACCAGACGGTGGGCCATCTGGAGCGCGGTGAGTACAGCCCAGCCTGTACCTGGCCCTGCGGATCGCGGAGTACTTCGAGGTCCCGGTCGAGGTGATCTTCTCGACCACCCCGTTCCCCCGGATCGGGAGCACCCCACCCTCCGAGTGAGGGATGCCGTGGCCGCGCGGGCGTCGATTCCCCCGCGGCCACGGCGCGCCGGACACCGGGCGGTCGGATGCCGGATGCCGTGGAGACGGTGCGCGTATCGGCGGAGCAGGTGTCGGGCAGGTGCTGCCGGCCCGCCCCATGTCCGCGGTCCGGCAGGGCGTCGGGTCGGTTTGCCGCGGGTTCGGTGGCCGCTGCGCCGTCGTCGGGGGCGGCGGAGGGCCGCCCGGCCGGACCGGACGGTTGTGCCCGGCCGTCCCCGACCGGGAAGATGAGTTTATGACAACCCGTCAGTTCGAGCCGGCGCGCGTGTTCCACGCCGGAGCGGTGTCCGCGCCCGCACGGGCCGGAGCCGGCGGCGTCACGACGGGTGCCGTGCCGCAGGCGGCGACCTGCGTGCCGCAGACCCGGTGCGGCCACCCCGGCTGCGCCCGGCGTCGGCCCGCACGGGCCGTGGTCTCCCGTGGTGCAGACGTCCCCCGCCGTCCCCCCAGAGAAGGGCCAAGACATGTCCGCACCACGTGAAGCAGCACGGTTCGGCATGCTCTGCGTGAGCCTGACGGCGGTCGTCGCGGCCACGGTCGCGTCCCCCGCCGCATACGCGGACGACTCCCCGACCGCGCCCCTCACCGGCACCTTCGACGTGCTGACCTACAACATCGCCGGACTTCCCGAACCCCTGTCGGGCAGTCGGCCCGCGCGGAACACGAAGGAGATATCCAAGAGGATCAACGCCTACGACGTCGTGAACGTCCAGGAGGACTTCGCCTACCACGCCGACCTCGTCAAGTACGACGAGCACCGCTACCGGACACCTCCGTCGGTTCCCTCGTGGGTGCCGGTGCCCGGTGTGCCCTTCTCGGACGGTCTCAACACGCTGTCCGCTTTCAAGCTCAGGAAACTCGACCGGGTGACGTGGAACCGGTGCACCAACGCCGACTGCCTCACGCCGAAGGGCTTCACGTACCTGCGGCTGGAACTTCCCGGCGGGCGGTCGCTCGACCTGTACAACGCGCACATGAACGCGGGTTCCGGCACGGAGGAGATGCTGCGCGCCCGCCGTGACAACGTCCGCCAGCTGTCCGGCTACATCAAGAAGCACTCCGCCGGGAGGGCCGTCATCGTCAGCGGTGACACGAACAGCCGATACACGAGGTCCGGCGACGTCATCCGCGAACTGCGGGACGGCAACGGGCTCACCGACGCCTGGGTCCAGCTGGTCAGGGGTGGCTCGACGCCCGGAGTCGACGACTCGGCACCCACGTGCAAGGAGTCCACCGCGTGCGAGCTCCTCGACAAGATCTTCTACCGCAGCGGTCCGGGGCTGACGCTGGAAGCGGTCCGCTACGGCAACGAGTACGAGCGGTTCCTCGACGGCAAGGGGAAGCCGCTGTCCGACCACAATCCGCCGTCCGTCACGTTCACCTTCACCGCGGACGGCGACGACGGCTGACGCCCGCGCCTCCTTCCGGGCGGCGCGTACCCGGCGATCCGCCGGAGCGGACTGCGCGAGAACCGGGGAGGGGCACTGGCGCCCTTCCCCGGCTCCGGGGCGTGTTGGGAACGTCCCCGGAGCCCCTGCGGGCGGACCGGGCCACTCTCGCGACAGCCCTCAGAAGACGAGCACGCCGACCGCGAACACGGACAGGGACACCGCCACGCACACGCAGACCAACGCGATGCGGTTCCGCCACGCGACGGACCTACGGTAGTGAGCCAGGAACCGGGCCGTCTCCCGTAGGTCCCGCTCGAAGCTGTCGGAGCTCCGTCCGCCGTCCCTCATGGCCGGCCCCCCGTCCGTCATCGCGTCCCGCCTCGTCACGCTTCTTCGGCCCCGGTCGCCGGCACCGGCCGGTGACCCCTGTCGAACCGGGCTGGTCACGCTATGCCTGCCCGGCTCAGGAGGTCAAGCCGTGCGCATCCCGTGTGCAGGGCCTGCCGGCAGGCCCGGTGACCTGGGTCTGCGGCGCGGCCGCACCTGGGCCGGACAGCCGCAGGGGCTTGCCGTGCGGGCGGTCAGCTCGCCGCGTCGGCGGCGCGCCGGGGGAGCTTCCAGCCGGGTCGGGGGAAGTGGCAGGTGTAGCCGTCCGGGTACCGCTCCAGGTAATCCTGGTGCTCCGGCTCCGCCTCCCAGAAGTCGCCCGCGGGCTCCACCTCGGTCACCACCGGGCCCGGCCACAACCCGCTCGCCTCGACATCGGCGATGGTGTCGACCGCGACGCGCTGCTGCGCCTCGTCCGTGTAGTAGATCGCGGAGCGGTAGCTGCGGCCGATGTCGTTGCCTTGGCGGTCCTTGGTGGTCGGGTCGTGGATCTGGAAGAAGAACTCCAGCAGATCCCGGTAGCTCGTCGCGCCGGGGTCGTAGACGATCTCGATCGCCTCGGCATGGTCCCCGTGGTTCCGGTACGTGGCGTCGGGGGTGTCGCCCCCGGTGTAGCCGACCCGGGTCGCCAGCACGCCCGGCTGCCTGCGGATGAGGTCCTGCATCCCCCAGAAGCAGCCGCCCGCCAGAACGGCCTTCTCGGTTCGGGCAGTCATGTCCCACTTCCTTTCTGTCCGGTCCCCAGTCTCCTCCGGCCGGTGTGTCCTGTGCGAACGGGGGTGTCCCGTGGCGCCTGGTGCCGCCCGGACCCCGGTCCACGCGAGGGCCGTCCCACGGTCGTCGTCCCGCCGTCCGTCGGCGGGCGCGGCAGGGGCCTTCGCCACCCTGCTCCCGCGCTCGTCCCCACGCCGGGCCCGTGTCCTCCGGCATGGTGAGTTGCACGGTCGGTTCGGACACCGCGACCGGGCGTCCGGGCGCGGTGCCCGCGTGGTGGGAACGGCGGCCCAGGACCCCTCCCGAGGTCCACTCCCGTCGCGATGCCGACGCCGTCCGCGCAGGTTTCACTTCATGATCTGAAGTCACCTCTCCAGGAAAAGGGCACTGGATTGCGCCCTAGTGCCGCAGACTGGGTACATGGATTCAATATCTGAACTCGAATTACCGAATCGGCAGTTGATTGTTCCACTTGTCGTCGCTGCGGTGGTGGCGGCGTTGTTCTCGGCCGGCGCGGCCCGGGCGGCGCCGGCAGCGGCCCCGGGAGGCGAACCGGCTCCCGGATGCGTCCGGTACGCGGCGAGCTGGCGCTACACCCATGTCGGCAACGGCTGCGACACCGCGCACCGGCTGACGGTCGAGTACGCCGACGGCACCGACGTACCGTGCCGTGAGGCGCAGCCCGGGACGACGGTCACGTTCCCCGGGTACGGCACCGGCGGCAACGCCGTGCTGGGGGTGCGGCTCTGCCCGTCGCCGTCCGGCTGACCCCCTCCCGCGAGGCCCCGCGGCGGCACCGGTCGGCCGCTCACCGGCGTCGCCGGCGCGTCTGACCGCCACCGTAGGGTGGCGCCCCATGGACAGACGATTCCGCGTGGGCGAGGCCATCGTCCGCAGAGAGATGCTGGACGGGCGCGAATGGCTGGTCCACCCCGTGCGGGTGGCCGGTGACGACGAGCACGCGCTCGCCGTGTACCTGGCCCAGGGCACGCCCCTCACCTTCGGGCAGGGGGACTTCCGCTGGGGCCCGCACCCCTGGCGCGAGTTCCCGCACGTGTGGCAGTCGAGCGGTGTGCTCCAACTCCAGCGCCCGGGCGAGGGGTACGCGGTGTGGGGCCGCTGGGAGGGCGGTGGACTGAGGGAGTGGTACGTCAACTTCCAGGCGCCGTACACCCGTACGGCGCATGGGTTCGACACGCTCGACCATGAACTGGACCTCGTCATTCCGGGCGACGGTTCCCCGTATCGGTGGAAGGATGTCGAGCATTTCGAGGAGCGCGTGCGCACGGGCGGTTTCACGCCCGGGGAGGCGGCCGCCGTGCGGGCGGCCGCCTCCCGCGTCGCCGGTCTCGTCGAGCGCGGTGAGTGCTGGTGGGAGCGGTGGCGGGAGTGGACACCGCCCGCCGGATGGGACGTCCCCGCACCCGTCGCCCTGACGGACGGCGGCTCCCCGGGCGCGCTCTGAGGGCCGCCGCGCCCCGGCCGCACCGGCGCGCTCGGCGGCCCCGCCCGGCACGACCGCCCGGACCACGGCACGACCGCCCGTACCAGGAGGGAAGCCCGGAACAGGGGGGTCCCGGGGTTCGCGTTGCGCCCGGCACCCGGGGACGGCAGCATGGTGGGGCGGCCCGTGGGACGGGCCACCCGCCGATGAACCGGCGGCGACCGCCGGGACCACCGGCGTACAGGCGGTGCGGCGATTCCTCCCAGATCAGCCGGTCACTCCGGGAACGGCTGAGCGGGCGCCCCGGGCGCCACGGAAGTCCGAGCGACTCCACCACGAGACCGATCAGCGTTCTTGCACGAGACGGATCTGCCACTCGGGTACACCGGCGGCGTCGGCGCGGAGACGGCCGATGCGGGCCGCGGCGCGTTGCACGGCGCCCGGCCTCGTCCGGTACGGCGGCCATGTCGGGCGGCGAAGCACCGAACAACGACGTGTCCGTTCACTCATCGCTCCGGACGAAGCTGGGAGTGAGCCATGACGACTGGGACCGCGTTGCACTGGATCGACGGCACCTGGGTGGGTCCGGGCGGCCGTGGCGGCGCCGGCATCCGTCCGGCGCTGGGGGAGCGGGGCACGCATCGACGCGCCGGCGACGGGCAGGAGATGGCGGCTCGGGCGCTCGCGGCGGCCCGGCGGGCCTTCGGCGAGACCCGCTGGAAGGACGACCGGCATCTGCGTGCGAGGACCCTGCACGAGATGGCGGACGTGTTCGCCGCGCACATCGGGCAGTTGACCGAGGCACTGGCCCAGGCGGACGGAAGGCCGAGGCAGCACGCGCGCTTCGAGGCGGAGGCGGTGCCGTCGCGGCTGCGCTACTTCGCCTCGCTCGTGCGCACCGGTCACGGGCGCGCCCTCGAAGTCGCCCCGGGGAACTGCTCCCTCGTCCTGCGGCGCCCGCGCGGTGTGGCCGGAATCGTCGTGCCGGGCCGGTCACCGGTCGTCCTGCTCATCTGTTCCCTGGCTCCGGCACTGGCGGCCGGTACGACCAGCGTGGTGCGGATGCCGGGGCAGACCGCCCGCGTCAACGCCCTGGTCTTCGGGATGTTCTCCGAGGTCGAGTCCCTGCCGCGCGGCGTCGTCAACGGGTTCACGGAGGACGACGGCGCGGGTGCCCGGTACCTGGTCGCCGCGGCCGATGTGCCGTGCGCTCTGGACGGGACCGCCGGGGAGGCGTCGGCGATGGAGGACTTCATCGAGTGCGAGCGTGTGACGATCACTCCGGGAACCATCCAGCGCTAGGCCCCTGTACTCCCGAAGCTGCCGCGAAGTGACAAGTAGCTCTCTGCGGCCGGTCCGACGGCCTGTTGTCCCGGTTTCTCGCGTTCTGGCCCTGACTCTGTTGTGCTCGCGTCACCTTGGTCGCGTTGTGGTGATCAAGGAGAGGCGCCGGGCGGGCTTCGTAGCGGCGGCGCAGTCTGCGGCATCAGGCGAGCCAGGACATCGTGCGGTCGATGGTCCAGCGGTGGCGGCCCAGCCGGGCCGAGGGCTCGATGCCTTTGCAATGCGATGCGATGAGTGCACGTCAGGAAAATCTATCGCCGCGGCGGAGGCGGGGGTCACCTCGCCGGAGGATCTGCGGACGTCTGCCAGGGTTGGCGCCCATCTTCTTGGCGCGAACATGCCTAGAAAGTTGACGGTGCCGGTACTGGTCCGGCTCGGGCGAGATGCGCCCTGGCACGGGTGATGGCGTTACCAGGGCAGTTGCTCTCTGCCGAGGAAGAAACCGCCAGTGGGGCCGTCGGGTGGGCAGCAGGTCAGCCACAGCAGGGAATCAGCCGCCTGGTCAGCGGAGAGCGCTGGCGTGCCGCGAGTCATCCGGGTGTCCACGCCACCGCCCGGGCTAGCGGCGTTCACCTTGATGTTCTCGTCCTCGGTCTCGGCTGCCAGGATGCGGGTCAGTGCGTTGAGGGCGGCTTTGGATATCCGATAGGCGGGACAGTCCGCTTCCATTCGTTCCAGGGAGCCCAGGCAACTGGTGACATTGACGATCCGGCCGTAGTCGTGGACCCGCATCAGGGCGATGGCTGCCTGAGCGCAGCGCCAGGCGCCGAACAGGTTCGTCTCCAAGGTGGCGCGTGCGGCCTCCATGTCGATGGTGGTCGCCCGCAGGTGCCAGTCGATGGCTATGCCGGCGTTGTTGACCAGTGCATCCAGGCGCCCGTAGTTGCGTTCGACGTCGGCGAACAGCTGGCAGACGCTGGCGGGGTCGGTGACGTCAAGCGTGTGCGCCATGACCTCGGTGTCCCGTCGCAGTCGCGCGGCTGCCGACCGGGCGTCTTGCTCGCTGCGCCCCGTGACAACCACAGCATGATCACCGGTGCGGGCCAGCGCGCGGCCGATGGCCAAGCCCAGGCCGCGGTTCGATCCGGTGACCACAGCGACGCGCGGGGTGACCGAGGAGCGGTTCACAGATCCCATGTAATCAGACCACGGTTCCGTCCGCACGCGCTCGGTCGCAGAGAGCCAACGCCGCATCCTCGTAGGTCACTCGCGCATGTTCTGCTGAAGACCCGCGGGGAGCCGGGAGCGGCCAAACCAACAGGGTTGACCATGCTCCGGGTCTCCTTGACAGTCCCGGCACTGCCCAGTACGCGAGCCGGGCCTTCGTCGATGTCCGCAGGCGACACGGCATCCGTCGCAGCATGGGACGCGTCGGGTCCAGCCATGACTGTGCGGATGGTCAGGTGCCGCTCCGGGGGGTGGCCTGACTCGGGCCACGACCGGCGTCGTTGCCTTGGCGTTGAGCTGTCGGCCGCTGTCCGGAGCGGTATCCGCTGCCGCCGGGCGGCAGCCGCTACCCCGCAGAAGCGAACGTTCTCAAGGCCCTCGACACCGTAGCGGTCCGCCCCTTGAACGACGGGGTCCGACGGCTTCGGCTCGGCCTGGGTGGTGGCGGATCGTGGCTCCGGGCCCATCTCGCCCCCGACGGCGTCCACGATCTCCTCCCGGTTCCGGCGAACTGCTACTGGCTCGGTACTCCGAACGCTCGCGGCGACGAGACCGGTTGGTGGCAGTGCACCATGCTGCTGCAGATGTACGACGGAGAGCAGGTCGGCGGCATGGTCGCCGTACTCCCGGGGACCTTCACGGCGTTGCCCTCGACATCGCTCCGCAAGGACCAGCTGCGACTCGTCCACCGCGTCCGCTCCATCGAGCGAGAACACCTCCCATGGGGCCGAGACCACAAGGCCGAATGCGCACCGCAGCTTTGCGGCTACGTCCCCGAAGCAACCGATGACGCCCCGACGACTACGTGACCGCAGCACGGTGGCATCGCTACTGAGAGCCAATTGACACTCGGCGGCAGCTTCGGGAGTGCAGGGCCGGTAGGGCGTCCCGGGCGGGAAACCGGCCCGGGACGGCCGGTTGACGGCACGTCACACGGAAGGGTGGGACCCGGCCCCGATCCGTCGCGGACGGGGACCGGTGCCACCGACGCCCCCGCTGCACGATCCCGCGGTGGTGCGGCCTCTCCGCCGGGCGCCTGTCCTCGGCCGGCCCCTCGCCCGAGGACGGTGCCCTCCACGTGCTCCACGTCCTGGGCGCCTCCCGCGACCGGTCGGCGCGCAACGGCACCCCGGCAGGGCGGCTCCGCGCACGCCGGCGCCACCCCGCGATGACGCCGCCGGCCGGTCCTCACTCCCGCACACGGGCGATGAGCAGCGCCACGTCGTCCTCCACGGGTCCCCGCCGCAGCGAGTCCAGGAGGCGGTCGCACGTCTCCTCCAGCCCGGCCGGTGGCCCCGCCAGCAGCGTCAGGAGCACATGCAGCCGCGCGTCGATGTCCTGGTCGCGAGTCTCCACCAGACCGTCGGTGTAGAGCACGAGGGTGTCCCCGGGGCCCAGTGCGAAGTCGACGGAGCAGAACTCCACCCCGCCGACGCCCAGCGGGACACCGGTGGGCAGGTCGAGCAGCACCGGCGCCTCACCGGGCCGCTGCAGCACCGGCGGCAGATGGCCGGCCGTGGAGATGCACACCCGGCCCTCGTGCGGGTCGTACAGCGCGTACAGGCACGTCGCGATGTACGGCTCCAGCTCACCCGTGATCGCGTCCAGGTGCCGCAGTACCTCGTCGGGCCCGAGGCCCAGCGAGGCGAGGGTCTGGGTGGCGGTGCGCAGCCGCCCCATGGCCGTCGCCGCGTTGATCCCGCTGCCCATCACGTCCCCCACCACCAGCGCGGTCTTCCCGCCGCTCAGGGGGAGGATGTCGAACCAGTCGCCGCCGACCTCGCTGACCGCTCCCGCGGGCTGGTAGCGGGAGGCGACCTCCAGTCCGACCAGGTTCGGCGGATGCCGGGGCAGCAGACTGCGCTGGAGGGCGAGTGCCGCGTTGCGCTGCTGGTGGTACCAGCGGGCGTTGTCGATGCACACCGCGGCCCGGCTCGCCAGTTCGCTGGCCAGCAGCACGTCGTCGGAGTCGAACGGGACGGGATTGCGGAAGCGCTTGAGGTCCAGCGCCCCGAGCACCTCCCCGCGGGCGATCAGCGGCACGGCGAGGTACGAGTGCACCCCCGCCGCGGCCAGGAGCACCGCCGCCGAGGCGTCCCGAGCGATGCGGGGCAGGTCCTCGTTCGCCACGTGCGGCACCACGATCGGCTCGCCCGTCTGCACGCACTGGGTGACCAGCCGGTCGGCCTCGTAGCGGGTGATCTCGCCCGGAGGGTCCGCGGCCTGCACGGCGACGGTCGGGTGCGCGGCGGCGACGGCGAGGGCGCGGAACACCGCGGTGCTCCCGGCCTGCACCGACTCCCGGCGCCCCTCGACCGCCGAGTCCAGCACGTCCACCGCGGCGATGTCGGCGAGCTCCGGCACCGTCACGTCGGCCAGCTCCCGGGCGGTCTCCCACAGGTCCAGGCTGGTGCCGATGCGCATCGACGCGTCGGCGACCAGGGACAGCCGGTGCCGGGCCCGCTCCGCCTCCTTGGCGGCGTGGTGCCGGTCCGTGACGTCCACCACGGACGCCGCGACCCCGAGGATGCGGCCGCGAGGGTCCTCGAGCCGGTACAGGGACACCGACCAGGCGCGCTCGGTGTCCCGGTCGGACGGCGTGTGCCCGAGCACCTGGCGGTCCACCATCGGCGTGCCGGTCTCCAGCACCCGGCGCATCGCCGCCTCGATCCGGGGGGCGTCCAGGAACGGCAACGTCTCGCTCACCCGCCTGCCCACGTGCTGCTCCGCCGGGAGCCCGCTCACGCCCGCCAGCGCCGGGTTGACCGTCACACACCGCAGATCGGGGTCGAGCACGGCCAGACCGATCGGCGACTGGTCGACCAACCGCACCGACAGGGCCAGGTCGCGCTCCACCTGGCGCAGGGTCTCCTGGCTGGTGGACAGCCCCAGGGCGTAGAAGCCGCCGTGCCGGTCCTGGAGGCGCATGTTGCGGAACTCCAGCTGACGGAGCGCGCCGTCCTTGTGCCTGACCGGGAACACCCCGGCCCAGTTCTCGCCGCTCTCCATCACGCTGGAGAACAGTTCGAGGACGGTCTCGATGTGCTCCTCGTCGACCAGCAGCCGCAGCGCGTACTCCCCGAGCGCCTCTTCCGCGGTGTAGCCCAGCAGTTCCTCGGCCTGCTGGCTCCACAGGGCGATCCGTCCCTCGGCGTCCAGTACCACCGGTGCCAGACCGAGCACGTCGAGCAGCCCGCCGGGCGGGGCGGGGCCGGCCTCCACGCTCGGTACCAGGTCACCGGGGAACGCTTCGGTGCCACCCATCCGCAGCTGCTCCTCCCGCCACCGTCACAGGGTATGTGTGCAGGTCATGCCCACCCCGCCGGAAACCTGGGCGCTCTCATCGTCCCTCCGAGCCCGGATCCGTGCAGCTTCGGCCCCACCGGTCAGCCCGGCAGCTCCTGCTCGGTCCAGACAGTCTTGCCCTCATGTGCGTGCCGCGTACCCCACCGCGACGTCAGTTGTGCCACGAGCAGCAGTCCGCGGCCGCCCTCGTCGGTGCTGCGGGCCCGCCGCAGATGCGGCGACGTGCTGCTGGGGTCGGAGACCTCGCAGATCAGACGGTGCAGACGGATCAGTCTCAGGGTCACCGGACCGCCGGCGTAGCGGTAGGCGTTGGTGACGAGTTCGCTCACGACCAGCTCGGTGGTGAAGATCATCTCCTGCAGGCCCCACTCGGTCAGCTTCTGGGAGGTCAGCACCCTGGCCCGGGCCGGGGTGGTCGGCTCGGCGGGCAGCACCCAGGTCGCGACCTGCTCGGGGGCGAGGGTCCGGGTCCTGGCCAGCAGCAGGGCCACGTCGTCGGAGGGCCGTGCGGGAAGCAGCGCGTCCACCACCGACTGGGCCATGTCCTCCAGCGGCCGGTCCGGGCCCCGCAGGGCCTCGGACAGCCGGTGGAGACCCGCGTCGATGTCATGGCCGTCGCCCTCGATGAGCCCGTTGGTGTACAGGGCGAGCACGCTGTTCTCCGGCAGCTCCAGTTCCTCGGACTCGAACGGCAGCCCCCCGAGGCCCAGTGGCGGCCCGGCCGGCAGATCGGGCAGGCTCACCCCGCCGTCCGGTGCGACGAGCGCGGGCGGTGGATGACCCGCGCGGGCCACGGAGCAGATCCGGGACACCGGGTCGTACACGGCGTACAGGCAGGTGGCGCCGACCACCTGCTCGCCGGGGGAGCCCTCGTCGCCCTGCTCCTGCTCGCCGGCCAGCCGGGTGACCAGGTCGTCGAGGTGGGACAGCACCTCGTCCGGTTCCAGGTCCAGATCGGCCAGGGTGTGCACCGCGGTGCGCAGCCGGCCCATCGTGGCGGCGGCGTTGATGCCGTGGCCCACGACGTCGCCGACGACCAGCGCGACCCGGGCCCCGGAGAGCGGGATCACGTCGAACCAGTCACCGCCGACGCCCGCCGAGCCGCCCGCCGGGAGATACCGGTGCGCGACGCGCACCGCCGGCTGCGAGGGGACCTCGCGCGGCAGCAGCCGGCGCTGCAGGGCCAGTGCGGTCCGGTGCTGCTGGGTGTAGCGGCGGGCATTGTCGATGGCGACCCCGGCCCGGGCGGCGAACTCGTTCGCCAGCGTCAGGTCGTCCTCCTCGAACGGCTCCGGGGCGACGTACCGCCACAGGCAGACGAGCCCCAGCACCAGGCCTCGGGCGGTCAGCGGCACGACCATCAGCGAGTGGACGCCCAGCGCCCGGGCGTGCTCGGCCCGTCCGGGGTCCAGCCCCAGCTCCACGTCGTCGGGATCCATGTGGGGAACCAGCACCGGGCGCCGGCTCACCAGGCACTGGGCCTGCGGAGAGTCCCTCGGGAACGATCTGAGCGTGCCCACCGGGTACATCACCCGCTCGGGGTACGGCGCGACCGACTTGAACGCGGCCCTGCGCAGCGGCCCGCCGCGCTCCGGGAACAGCGCCTCGCCCAGTCCCACCGCCGGCAGGAGGTCGACCGTCACACAGTCGGCGATACCGGGCACGGCGACGTCCACCAGCTCCTGCGCCGTGGTCTCGACGTCCAGCGTGGTGCCGATGAGCTCGCTCGCCTCGTTCAGCATCGCCAGCCGGCGGCGCGCCCGGTGCCGGTCGGTGACGTCCTCGACGAGCTGGGTCACGCCGAGCGTCCGGCCGCCCGAGTCCTCCATGCGGAAGGCGGACACGGCGACGTACCGCTCGATCCCCGGCTCACCGAGCAGCCGGCAGGGCTGCTCGGTGAAGATCATCGGAATTCCGGTCTCCAGGACCTCCTTCAGCCGGGACTCGATCGTCTCGGCGTCCATGGCCACCAGGAAGTCGCCGATGCGATGGCCCCGGGCCTGGTCGCTGGTGATGCCTCCGATATGCGCTATCGGCCGGTTGATCCGCAGGATCGCGAGATTGGGGTCGTGCACCGCCAGACCGATGGGGGAGCGGCGGAACAGCCCCTCCATGACCGACCGGTCGATCTCCCACTGGGTGACCTCCTCGGCCGGCGCGCCCACCAGCAGCCACTCGTCCGCCCGGCCCGGCCGTATCACCCGTCCGGCCCGGACCCCGTAGCGCGACCTGCGGCCCTCCCGGTCGAGGACCGGCACCGCCCCGAACCAGCCGCCGTCCCGTACGCAGCCCGCCGCGGCCTCCCGCACGAGGCCGCGGTCCGGCCCGTCGACGAGGAAGTCCTCCGCAGGGCGGCCGAGGGCCTCCTCGTCGGTGAATCCCAGGAGTTCGCTCGCGCGCTCGCTCCAGCCGACCACCGTCCCACGCTCGTCCAGCACCAGGGAGAGGGCCCGCCCCAGCGAGAACGGGTCCTCCGGGCTCTCACTGATCAGGGTCATGGATCCGGTCATCACTCTCATGCTCCACCGGCTCCGACGGTTGCGCACGCCCCGCGGCCCGGTCGACGCCGATTCACCGGGAGGACCGCAGCGGCGGCGGCGGGCACCGTCCAGGCCCGCACGCACACGCCTCTGCCTGCGGTTTTGCCGCGTCGGGGCGCACCGGCCGTAAGCGACGCGCCAAGGAGGCACCCGGAGACGTCAGGGCATCGTCAAGGGAGCGCGCAACGGCCCGGCGGCGGGTTTTCCTCTGACCCGTCCGATCCGAACCTCCGAACATCGAGGAGCGCACGATGGCCGACGCGGCCTCCGTCGTCACCACGGTCGCGGTGTTCGCGCTGGTGGCTCTCGTCGCCGAGGGGTGGCGAAGCTGTGACCGCCGAGAACGTCGTCGGCCTGCTCGTGGCCGCCGCCCTGCTGGGCCGTCTCCTCCTCGCCCTCGTCAACCGGGGAGGTCCTGTGCACTGATATGGGCTCGTTCCTCGCCGGTGTGCTCCGGCTGCCGGCGCTGATCGCCGCGCTGGCTCCGGCGTACCGTCCCCTGGGCGACCACACGGCCCGCGTCCACTCGTCCGACGGGCATCCGCGGGTGGACCAGAGGATCTACAAGGCGATCTGCGCCGATCCGAGCACCGGGTTACGCCGGCCCGCGTATCTGCGTGGTGTCCTCGCCTTCTCCCCGGTCGGCGCGTTCCTCCGCTACCTGCTGCGGCGGCTGCAGCAGGCCATCTGCCCGGCTCGCTCGGCTGCTCTGTCGACGCCGACCCCCTCGACGAGGGTCGGCGCGCTGCTCTCGGCGATCGGTGTCGCCGGCATGGACCGGCTGGTCCAGCACGGTGTGCCGGCCGTGTCCGGGCGTGCGGTCGAGGCCGCCGGCGACACGGACGCCCTCGGCGAGCACATCTCGGAGGCGGGCGGCACGCCGCTGGTCGTCGCCGTCCACGATGCCGAAGGCGCCCGGATCCTCGGTGCCGTCCGTCTCAGGGCCGTCGTCAAGGACGGCATGCGGGCACCCTTCGCCGAACTCCGCCGCATGGGCATCCGCACGGTGATGGTCACGGGCGTCGATCCGCTGACGGCCAAGGCGATCGCTGCGGCGGTGGGCTTCGACGACTTCCTCGCCGAGGCCACCCCCGAGGACAAGACGGCCCTCGTCAAGCGCGTCCGCAGGCGACGTTCCGAAGCCTCCGCGGCCCGCCGCCGGAGCCGGTTCTCCCGTCCACGTGCGGGCGCGGACTCGTTCGTGTCGCTGTTGGGCCGAATGGGTGAGGGGCGCGAAGATGGTCGCATGAGCAGGTACGAGAGGTACGACGTCACCGACGAACAGTGGGAGGGCCTGGCCCAGGTCGTGCCGCTGCGGGGCCGCAACGAGTGGCCCTCACGCGTGGACCACCGCACGATCCCCCGGGAGGGCCTGGCCGCCGCGTCCGGTGCCGAGGTGGAGCAGCGTCGGATGGTCGTCCTGCGCGTTCAGGTCTTCGCCGATGCCCGCGACGTCGCCGAGCACCTGATCGCCCGGGTGCCCGTTCTGCTCGACCTCACCAGTGCCGACGCCGAAGTGGCCAAGCGCATCCTCGACTTCAGCAGCGGCGTCGTCTTCGGTCTCGGCTGCGGGATGCACCGCGTCGACCGCAACGTGTTCCTGCTCGCGCCCGTCGGCACGGAGGTCGACGGTCTCGCGGCGGCGGCCGTCCCCCATTCGTAGGAAGCGTTTGCCGAGGTAACGGTTCGGCGTGCCGGGCCCTGCGTAGCGTCCCCCGCATGGACGCACCAGCCATCCGCCCCACCGTCACCGAACTGCGACTCTCCTCCTTCGCCGCGCACCGGGGGAGAGTCCTGCCGGTCGGCCCCGTGACCCTCTTCGCAGGGCCGAGCGGCAGCGGCAAGTCGACCGCCCTGCGCGCGTACGAGGCCCTCGCCCGGCTCGGGGCCGGCGCCGCACTGGGCGAGGTCTTCACCGATCCGGCGGGCTGCGTGCCCGAGGGCGCGGCACGCGACGAGCAGGGCCGGCGGGGCTTCAGGATCGGTTGCACGGCCGACGGTCCGGAAGGCCCCGTCCGGCTCGACCTCGCCGTGCAGGCCGAACCCGAACTGCGCATCGTCGGCGAGCGGTTGACCGCCCGCGGACGGACGCTGCTGAGCACCGCCCTGCGCGACCCCGGGCGCTCGAGCGTCCAGGCGGCGTGGCACACCGCGGGCGACGGCCGGGTCACCCGCGCACCGTTACCCGACGACCTGCTCGGCACCGCGCTCCTGCCGCTGCGGGTCGCGGGGACGACGGACGGGCAGCGGCAGGTGCTCGCGGCCGCCGAGCAGGTCGTGGTGGCGCTGCGGTCGGTGTTCCCCTGCGATCCGCGGCCCGAGCGGATGCGGGAGCCGGTGGCGCCGGGGGAGGCACGGCTGCGGCGCGGCTGCGACAACCTCGCCGCCGTGCTCCACCGCACCCGCCACGAGTGCACGCGCCGCCATGCGCGGCTGACGTCCGCGGCCCGTGCGGCATGCGCCGGCCCCGTCAGCGACGTCGGGGTCGAGGAGCTCACCGACGGAACGGTCCGCGCGGTCCTCGGCCGGGGCCCGGCGGACGGCACTGGCGCCCGGGCGACCCCGCTCGGCCGCCTCGGCGACGGCGAACTGCGGTTCCTGGCGCTCGCCCTGGTCCTGCTGACCGGACCCGGAGTGCTGGCGGTCGACCAGGCGGCGGAGGTCCCGCGGGCGCTGCAGTCGCTGACCGTCCTCGCCGAGAACCTCGACCGCGCCCTGGACGCCGCCCAGTTCGGCGCCCTCCTCGCCCTGGCCGCGTCCGTCTGCGCCGACGGGCACCTCCGGCTGGTGGGGGAGGTGGGGGAGGCCGCGGCCGCCCGGGAGGTCCGGGGCGTGACGGTGGTAGACCTGGTGCGATGACGGAACTGGACGTGCGGGCGCTGCAGCGCAGACTGGCCGAGTTCGCCGAGGCGAGGAACTGGCAGCCCTACCACACACCGAAGAACCTGGCCGTGGCGCTGACGGTCGAGGCGGCGGAACTCGTCGAGATCTTCCAGTGGCTGACGCCGGAGGAGTCGGCGAGGGTGATGGACGATCCTCGCAAGGCCCACCGGGTGGCCGACGAAGTCGCCGATGTGCTCGCGTATCTGCTCCAGTTCTGTGAGGTGGTCGGGGTCGACCTGCTCCGGGCGCTGTCGGAGAAGATCGACCGGAACGAGCTCCGCTTCCCGCCGGCCGAACGGGCGTCCGACGGCCCGTCCGAACAGGATCGTCACTCTACGGAGTGACTGATCTTTCCCCAAGCGGCCACCTGTCCACAGATTTCCGAATTCCCCTGGCTTTTCGTCTGGAGCGCCTTCACTCTGGGTAGTGATTCAGTGGGCAGACAGTCGTACGAACGGGGGCGGCGTACATGGACGCGGAACGGCTCGTGGCAATCGGCAGGCGCGCACTCGCGGAGTGCCGCACGGCGCTCGACGTGGTGGAGGAGGCGTGGCAGGCGCAGGCCCTCGCCCAGGCGATCGGGGGCCGGCTGGCGGTGAGCGGACCGCAGGAGTTGAGAGGCGAGGCGCGCGGACTCAGCGAGGCAGGTGGCCGGGCCGGCATGCTCGCCGACCCGGCCGTCCTGCGCTCGGGCGGGCCGAGAGCCGCCCGCCTCTCCGAAGTGGCGGACCCCGGAGGCTCGTTGGACGCGCTCGGGACCCTGCTCGGCGAGGTCGGCATAGCACTCGTCGGCGTCGCCTGCGCCACGGACGAGGAGGGGCTCTACTGGCAGTGCATCGAGGCGATCGACGCCGCGGACGAGTCCAGCGACCACGTCCGCGCCATGCTCCACCGCCTCTTCCTGTGCGAGCGCGACTGGGAGCGCCGAAGAGACCGCGACCTCGACCACCACCGGGAGCGGGGACGGGAGGGCGGCGGCGCCGGTGGCCGCGGGCTCGCCGCGCGCCGTCCGGATGCGGCGGAACCGACGGCGAGCCCGCCTTGAGCCGGAATGTTCCGCACCCCCACTGACCGCGCGTCCCCCCAGTCGCGCGCCCGCTCCGCCGCAGGTCCACTCCCGCGGCCCGCGCGGTCGGCCCGCCCGGCGCCGCTGTCGGTGCGACCGGCCCGACGCGTGCGGACCGGCGCGGCACGAGGCGTCCGCCACGGCATGACGGTCGCGGCCTCCGCGGCCCGGCCCGGTCCGGCCCGGCCTGCGCGGCACGGCGCGGTGCGGTGCGGCACGGCACGGTGAGGTCGAAGCACGGACCGAGGTGCAGGATGGATGGATGGACCTTCGAATCTTCACCGAGCCCCAGCAGGGGGCCTCCTACGACACCCTGCTCACCGTGGCCAGGGCCACCGAGGACCTGGGCTTCGACGCCTTCTTCCGCTCGGACCACTACCTCAGCATGGGATCGGCGGACGGCCTGCCCGGACCCACCGACGCCTGGATCACCCTGGCCGGCCTCGCCCGGGAGACCAAGAGGATCAGGCTCGGCACCCTGATGACGGCCGGCACCTTCCGGCTGCCGGGTGTGCTCGCGATCCAGGTCGCGCAGGTCGACCAGATGTCCGGCGGCCGGGTCGAGCTCGGCCTCGGCGCCGGCTGGTTCGAGGAGGAGCACAGGGCGTACGGCATCCCCTTCCCCAAGGAGAAGTTCGCCCGGCTCGAGGAGCAACTGGCCATCGTCACCGGCCTGTGGAGCACCGACACCGGTAAGTCCTTCAGCTACGACGGCCGGTACTACCAGCTGCAGGACTCCCCGGCGCTGCCCAAGCCCGCCCAGCGAAAGGTCCCGGTGCTCATCGGCGGCCACGGCGCGACCCGCACCCCGCGCCTGGCCGCGCAGTACGCCGACGAGTTCAACATCCCGTTCGCGTCGCCGGAGGACACGGAGCGGCAGTTCGGGCGGGTCCGCGCGGCCGCCGAGAAGGCCGGACGCTCCCCCGGCGACCTCGTCTACTCCAACGCCCTCGTCGTCTGCGTCGGCAGGGACGACACCGAGGTCGCCCGACGCGCCGCCGCCATCGGCCGCGAGGTCGACGAGCTGAAGGCCAACGGCCTCGCCGGCTCGCCCGCCGAAGTCGTCGACAAGCTCGGCCGCTACGCCGCCGCAGGGTCCTCCCGCGTCTACCTCCAAGTCCTCGACCTCGACGACCTCGACCACCTCGAGCTCATCTCCGCGCAGGTCCAGTCCCAGCTGAACTGAGGCCGTCCGCCGTCCAGGACGCCCGCCCACCGGAAGTGGGGCCACCCGTGAAGCCCGCCCGCAGCCTGGCCGCCGCCCTGGCCGGGGACGGTCCGCTCGTCCTCGACGGCGGACTGTCCAACCAACTGGAAGCACAGGGCTGCGACCTGTCCGACGGCCTCTGGTCGGCACGGCTGCTCGCCGACGGCCCCGAACAGATCGAGGCCGCGCACACGGCGTACGTGCGGGCGGGAGCCCAGGTGCTCATCACCGCCAGCTACCAGGCCACGTACGAAGGGTTCGCCAGGCGCGGTGCCGGCCCGGACGAGGCGGCCGCGCTCCTCGAACGCAGTGTGGCGCTCGCGCGCGCCGCGGGGGAGCGGACGAGGAGGGAGGTGTGGGTGGCCGCCTCGGTGGGCCCGTACGGCGCGCTGCTCGCGGACGGCAGCGAGTACCGCGGCCGCTACGGACTCACGGTGCGGGAGCTGGAGGCATTCCACCGGCCCCGCATCGAGGCCCTGGCCCGAGCCGGCCCGGACGTGCTCGCCCTGGAGACCGTGCCGGACACCGACGAGGCCACGGCCCTGCTGCGGGCCACGGCGGACACCGGCGTGCCGGTGTGGCTCTCCTACACGATCGAGGGCGGACGCACCCGCGCCGGCCAGGACCTCGCGGCGGCCTTCGCCCTCGCCGCCGGCCACGACCACGTGGTCGCCGTCGGCGTCAACTGCTGCGAGCCCGCCGACGCCGGACCGGCCGTGGAGATCGCCGCCCGCGAAACGGGTAGACCGGTCGTGGTCTACCCCAACAGCGGGGAGCGCTGGGACGCCCGGGCCCGTGCCTGGACCGGCGACATCACCTTCGACCCGGCCCGGCTCTCCGACTGGGCCGCCGCGGGGGCCCGTCTGGCCGGCGGATGCTGCCGCGTCGGCCCGGACCGCATCGCCGCCCTGGCCGCGCGCACCCGGACGGCACGCCCCTGAGCCCGGCCCCGCAGTCGCGCCGAGCGGCCGACGGCCGAGGAAACCGCTGGTCGGGAGGGAACGAGTCGGCGATACTCGGACATGTGTTCCTGACGATCAGTACGACCGGCACCCCCGAGCGCCCCGCCACCGACCTGGGCTTCCTGCTGCACAAGCACCCCGACAAGGCGCAGGTGTTCTCCACCTCGCACGGCACGGCCCACGTCCTCTACCCCGAGGCGAGCGCCGAACGCTGCACGGCCGCACTGCTCCTGGAGGTGGATCCCGTGGCGCTGGTGCGCCGCGGCAGGGGCAAGGGCAGCGGCGGAGCCCCCGACGCCGCGCTCGCCCAGTACGTCAACGACCGCCCCTACGCCGCGTCCTCGCTGCTCTCCGTCGCCATGAGCAGCGTCTTCAAGAGCGCGCTGCGAGGCGTGTGCGCCGCGATGCCGGAGCGGGCCGCGAGCCCGCTGCCCCTGCGGATCGAGGTGCCCGCACTGCCCGCGCGCGGCGGAGCCGAACTCGTCCGAAAGCTCTTCGGGCCCCTGGGCTGGCACCGGGTGGAGGCCGAACCGGTCGCCCTCGACGCGCAGTTCCCGGAGTGGGGCGACTCCCGCTACGTACGGCTGGCACTCCAAGGGGAGCTGCGCCTCGCCGACGCGCTCCGCCAGCTCTACGTCCTGCTTCCGGTCCTCGACGACGCCAAGCACTACTGGGTGGCACCCGACGAGGTCGACAAACTGCTGAGGGCCGGCGAGGGCTGGCTGGCCGACCATCCCGAACGGAACCTGATCACCAGCCGCTATCTGTCCCGCCGCTGGGGCCTCACCCGGCAGGCGACGGAACGACTCGAACTGGTACGGCTCGCCGAGAGCGACGACCTCGAGGTGGAGGACGTCGACAACGCGGTGGACGAGACCAAGGACACCGACGAGCGTCCCGTCCCGCTCGCCGAGCAGCGCCGCGCCGCGATCCTGGACGCCCTCCGCGCGGCGGGCGCGTCGAGCGTCCTCGACCTCGGCTGCGGTCAGGGCCAGCTCGTCCAGGCGCTCCTGAAGGACGTCCGGTTCACCGACGTCGTCGGCGTGGACGTGTCCGCGCGGGCCCTCGCGGTCGCCGCCCGCCGGCTGCGCCTGGAACGCATGGGCGAGCGGCAGTCCGGCCGCGTCACTCTCCTCCAGGGCTCGCTCACCTACACCGACAAGCGCCTGACCGGTTATGACGCCGCGGTCCTCAGCGAGGTGATCGAGCACCTCGACCTGCCGCGGCTGCCCGCCCTCGAGTACGCCGTGTTCGGTTCCGCACGCCCTCGTACGGTGATCGTCACCACGCCGAACGTCGAGTACAACGTGCGCTGGGAGACGCTGCCGGCCGGTCACGTACGCCACAGCGACCACCGCTTCGAGTGGAGCCGCGAGGAGTTCCGGGCCTGGGCCGCCCGGGTCGCGCAGCGGCACGGCTACGGCGTCGCGTACGCCCCGGTCGGCGACGACGACCCGGTGGTCGGCCCGCCGACCCAGATGGCGGTGTTCACCCTGGTCTCCCCGGAGCCGGCGGCCGGCGGCCGGACCGCCGCAGCCGCGGGCACCGGGACCCCTGCGCCCGGGACGCCTGTGCCCGGGAACCCGGACGCCGACGCCCACCCGAAGCCCGCGGCAGCCACGGCCGGCACGACCGGCACCACGACCACCACGACCACCACGAAGGAGGGGGCGGCATGACCACCACCACCCGCGAACTGCCCGTCACCGACCTCTCCCTCGTGGTCCTCGTCGGCGCCAGCGGATCCGGCAAGTCCACCTTCGCCCGCAGGCACTTCAAACCCACCGAGGTGATCTCCTCGGACTTCTGCCGCGGCCTGGTCGCGGACGACGAGAACGACCAGAGCGCGAGCGGGGACGCCTTCGACGTGCTCCACTACATCGTCGGCAAGCGGCTCGCCGCCGGCCGGCTGACCGTCGTCGACGCGACCAGCGTGCAGCGGGAGAGCCGCCGCGAACTGGTCCAGCTCGCCCGCCGGCACGACGTCCTCCCGATCGCCATCGTCCTCGACATGCCCGAGGAGGTGTGCGCCGCCCGCAACGCCGCCCGCCCCGACCGGGCCGATATGCCCCGCCACGTCATCCAGCGCCACCGGCGCGAACTGCGCCGCTCCCTGCGGGGCCTGGAGCGCGAGGGCTTCCGCAAGGTCCACGTCCTGCGGAGCGTCGAGGAGGCAGACGCCGCCGAGATCGTCCTGGAGAGGCGCTACAACGACCTGCGCCACCTCACCGGCCCCTTCGACATCGTCGGCGACATCCACGGCTGCCGCTCCGAACTGGACACCCTGCTCAGCCGGCTCGGCTATGTGGACGGAGCACACCCCGAGGGCCGTACCGCGGTCTTCGTGGGCGACCTCGTCGACCGCGGGCCGGACAGCCCCGGCGTGCTGCGCCGCGTGATGGACATGGTCGCCGCCGGCAACGCCCTGTGTGTGCCGGGAAACCACGAGAACAAGCTCGGACGCTGGCTCAAGGGCCGCAACGTCCAGCACACCCACGGGCTCGCCGAGACCGTCGAGCAGCTGGAGCGCGAGGACGCCACCGACCCCGAGTTCCGCGAGCGGGTGGCCGCGTTCATCGACGGGCTCGTCAGCCACTACGTCCTCGACGAGGGCCGGCTCGTCGTCTGCCACGCCGGCCTGCCCGAGAAGTACCACGGCCGCACATCCGGCCGGGTCCGCTCCCACGCCCTCTACGGCGACACCACCGGCGAGACCGACGAGTTCGGTCTGCCCGTGCGCTACCCCTGGGCCGAGGACTACCGCGGCCGCGCCGCGGTGGTGTACGGACACACCCCCGTGCCCACGGCCACCTGGGTCAACAACACCATCTGCCTCGACACCGGCGCCGTGTTCGGGGGCAAGCTGACCGCGCTGCGCTGGCCGGAGCGGGAACTCGTCGACGTCCCCGCCGAGCGGGTCTGGTACGAGCCCGTCAAGCCGCTCGCCACCGAGGCACCCGGAGGGCACGAGGGCCGCCCGCTCGACCTCGCCGACGTCCACGGACGCCGCACGGTGGAGACCCGCCACATGGGACGCGTCGCCGTCCGCGAGGAGAACGCCGCCGCCGCGCTGGAGGTGATGAGCCGTTTCGCGGTCGACCCGCGCCTGCTCGCCTACCTCCCGCCGACCATGGCGCCCACCGCCACCTCGCAGAAGGACGGCTACCTGGAGCACCCGGAGGAGGCGTTCGCCCAGTACCGGGCCGACGGGGTCGACCGGGTCGTGTGCGAGGAGAAGCACATGGGCTCCCGGGCCGTCGCCCTGGTCTGCCGCGACGCGCACGTCGCGCGGGAGCGCTTCGGCGCCGACGGCGTCACCGGCACGCTGCACACCCGCACCGGCCGCCCCTTCTTCGACGACCCTGCCGTCACCGAGCAGATCCTGGCCCGCCTGCGCACGGCGGTCACCGGAGCCGGGCTCTGGGAGGAACTCGGCACCGACTGGCTGCTCCTGGACGCCGAACTGATGCCGTGGTCGCTCAAGGCGTCCGGGCTGCTCCGCAAGCAGTACGCCGCCGTCGGCGCCGCGTCCCGCGCGGTGCTCCCCGGAGCCACCGCCGCCCTCGAGGCGGCCGTGGCCCGAGGGATCGACGCCGGGGCCCTGCTGGCCCGCCAGCGGGAACGCGCCGTGGACGCGTCCGCGTTCACCGACGCCTACCGCCGCTACTGCTGGACCACGGACGGCCTGGACGGTGTGCGCCTCGCGCCCTTCCAGATCCTCGCCGTCCAGGGCCGGTCCCTGGCCACGCTGCCCCACGACGAGCAACTGGAACGGCTGGACGCCCTCGTGGAAGCCGACGGCACGGCCGGCGGAGCGGGGCTGCTCCAGCGCACCCGCCGCCTCGTCGTGGACACTGCGGACGAGGCGTCGGTGAAGGCCGGCACCGACTGGTGGCTGGAGATGACCGCGGCGGGCGGCGAGGGCATGGTCGTCAAGCCCCTGCACGCCCTCGTCCGCGACGCCGGGGGGCGGCTCGTCCAGCCGGGGATCAAGGTCCGCGGACGGGAGTACCTGCGGATCGTCTACGGCCCGGAGTACACCCGCCCGGACAACCTGACGCGGCTGCGCGGCCGGTTCCTCGGCCACAAGCGCTCCCTGGCACTGCGCGAGTACGCGCTCGGCCTGGAGGCCCTCGACCGTCTCGCCGACGGCGAGCCGCTGTGGCGCGTCCACGAGGCCGTGTTCGCGGTGCTCGCGCTGGAGTCGGAGCCGGTCGACCCCCGGCTGTAGACCGGCCCGAGGCGGACCCGGAGCCGTGCGGTCGCCGTGCCGGAGCATACGGGGAGGCACTGTCGGTGCCTCCCCGTACGGTGGGACCACCCGCTCCGGGCAGGCTCTTCGGGACGGCGTCCGGGCGGGTGCGCACCGTGTGCGCAGTGGGACGGCGTGGGAGGACGGCGTGGGAGGACGGCGTGGGGGAAAGGACCACCACCGGGTCGGGCGCCGGTCCGGGCGACCGGAGGAGACGCGGCGCCACAGCCGCGGCCCGCGGGCGGTCGCGTCCGCGTCACCCACCACCGGCGGGCCCCGCGGTCCGCGTACCGCTCCGGGGCCGGGAGCCGGAGCGGGCCGGCGGGGCGCCCCTCGTCCCCGAGCCGGCCGCCCAGGAGCGCCCGGCGGCCGCGCGGCGCGGGATACGGCAGCGCACGGTCCGGGCGTTCGCCGGGTGAAGTGCCCTCCGGACGGCCAGGATGGGGGCATGGGATTCCACGTCGACTCCGAGACCGGGCGGCTGCGCCGGGTCGTTCTGCACCGGCCGGATCTGGAGCTGAAGAGGCTCACGCCCAGCAACAAGGACGCGCTGCTCTTCGACGACCTGCTCTGGGTCCGGCGCGCCCGCCAGGAGCACGACGGCTTCGCCGACGTGCTGCGCGACCGGGGCGTCGCCGTCCATCTCTTCGGCGACCTGCTGCGCGAGTCGCTGGAGATCCCGGCGGCGCGCAAGCTCGTCCTGGACCGGGTCTTCGACGAGAAGGAGTACGGTCCGCTCGCCACGGACCATCTGCGGGCCGCCTTCGACGAGATGGACACCCGAGGGCTCACCGAAGCGCTCATCGGAGGCATGACGAAGCGGGAGTTCCTCGCCGGCCACTCCGAGCCGTCGTCGGTCCGCTTCCACGTGATGGACCTCGACGACTTCCTCCTCGGCCCCCTGCCCAATCACATCTTCACCCGCGACACCTCCGCCTGGATCTACGACGGCGTCTCCATCAACGCCATGCGCTGGCCCGCCCGTCAGCGCGAGACCGTGCACTTCGAGGCGATCTACAAGCATCATCCGCTGTTCACCGGCCCCGAGGCGGGCGAGTTCCACCACTGGTCCGAGGGCCAGGACGACTACCCCTCCACCATCGAGGGCGGCGACGTCCTCGTCATCGGCAACGGGGCCGTGCTCATCGGCATGAGCGAGCGCACCACCCCGCAGGCCGTGGAGATGCTCGCCCGGGGACTGTTCGCCGCCGGCTCGGCCCGGACGATCGTCGCGCTCGACATGCCCAAGCGCCGCGCGTTCATGCACCTGGACACGGTGATGACGATGGTGGACCACGACACGTTCACGCAGTACGCGGGCCTCGGCATGCTGCGCTCGTACACGATCGAGCCGGCGGGGGGCGACCGGCCCGTGTCCCTGCGGGTCACCGACCACCCGCCGGAGCACATGCACAGCGCCATCGCGGCGGCTCTCGGGCTGAAGGACATCCGTGTGCTCACCGCGACGCAGGACGTGCACTCGGCGGAACGGGAGCAGTGGGACGACGGCTGCAACGTCCTCGCCGTGGAGCCCGGCGTGGTCGTGGCCTACGACCGCAACGTGACGACCAACACACATCTGCGCAAGCAGGGGATCGAGGTGATCGAGATCCCGGGGAGCGAACTCGGCCGCGGCCGGGGCGGCCCCCGCTGCATGAGCTGTCCCGTGGAGCGGGACGCCGTCCAGCCGGGCGCCTGACGCCGCCACCCGACCCGGTCGTATAGCAATACAGGAGTGTGTATAGAATTCCATTGTCCCGTTCGCGATCCAGGAGCAGCCGACCATGGCGACACAACTCGAAGGCCGCCACTTCCTCAAGGAGCTCGACTTCACGGCCGAGGAGTTCCGCGGCCTCGTCGACCTGGCCGCCGAGCTCAAGGCCGCCAAGCGGGCCGGCGCCGAGGTGCCGCGTCTGCGCGGGAAGAACATCGCGCTGATCTTCGAGAAGACGTCCACCCGCACCCGCTGTGCCTTCGAGGTCGCCGCCGCCGACCAGGGGGCGTCGACGACGTATCTCGACCCGGCCGCGTCCCAGCTGGGGCACAAGGAGTCGGTCAGGGACACCGCACGCGTGCTCGGCCGGATGTACGACGGCATCGAGTACCGGGGGGAGAGCCAGGCGGCCGTCGAGGAACTCGCCGCGTACGCCGGGGTCCCGGTGTTCAACGGGCTCACCGACGACTGGCACCCCACCCAGATGCTCGCCGACGTGCTCACCATGACCGAGCACACCGACAAGCCCCTCACCTCGATCACCCTGGCCTACCTCGGCGACGCCCGCTTCAACATGGGCAACTCCTACCTCGTCACCGGAGCCCTGCTCGGCATGGACGTGCGGATCGTCGCCCCCAAGGCCTACTGGCCCGCCGACGACGTCGTCGCCGCGGCCCGCGCGGCCGCGGAGGCGAGCGGGGCGGCGATCAGCCTGACCGAGGACATCGCCGAGGGCGTCGCCGGCGCGGACTTCGTCGCCACCGACGTCTGGGTCTCCATGGGCGAGCCCAAGGTGGTGTGGGACGAGCGCATCGCGGCCCTCGCCCCCTACGCCGTGACCATGGACGTCCTGCGCGCCACCGGCAACCAGGACGTCAAGTTCCTCCACTGCCTGCCCGCCTTCCACGACCTGGGCACCCGCATCGGCCGTGAGCTCCACGAACGGCACGGCCTCACCGAGCTCGAGGTCACCGACGAGGTCTTCGAGTCCCCTCACTCGGTCGTCTTCGACGAGGCCGAGAACCGGATGCACACGATCAAGGCCGTCCTCGTGGCGACCATGGCCGCGGCCGGATAGCCGTACACGCGATTCGGGGCGTATGCGGCTCTGCGGTGCATCTCTCCCGTTCAGGTGGGGTCCGGGCTCACAAGGCCCGGACCCCGTCGCGTTGCACGACCCCGGCACCACCGAGAAGGGATCCACCCATGCGCGTCAAGAGCCCGGCCCAACTGATCGCCGACTCCGGCGCCGATCGCGAGGGCCACGGCCTCAAACGCACCATGGGACTCTTCCGGCTGGTTTGCTTCGGCGTCGGCCCGCCGTCGTCGTGATCCTCCTCGCCGCGACGCTCCTCGTCCGCGGCATCCGCGAGTCCGCCCGCGCCACCGCGGCCATGGCGCCGTCGTCAAGCCGGCCGTCCTCGCTCTCTTCTGCGCCGTCGCGTTCACCGCCTACGAGTCCGGCAACCTCTCCCCGTTCGCCCCCCACGAGCTCGCCGGCATCACCTCCGGTGCCTCCCTGGCGTTCTTCTCGTACATCGGCTTCGACGCCATCACCACCGCCGGCGAGGAAGTGAAGAACCCGCGCCGCGACATCCCCCTCGCGATCATGATCTGCATCGGCCTGGTCACCCTGCTGTACTGCACCGTCGCGCTCGGCGCCATCGGCGCCATGTCCGCGGACGACGTCGCCGACAAGCCCGCCGCCCTCTCGCTCATCGTCGACAAGGTCACCGGCTCCGGCGTCGGGGGCGGCGTGGCTCCAGTTCTCCGCCTTCCTCTCCGCCGGCGCCCTGGTGTAGGGCCTCCACGGCCGCCGCAACTCGCGCCTCGCCGGCACCGGAGCCACCCCTTCCGGGACGGCGGACGAGACGAGGGCCGAGGTCACACCTGAGCGGGAGCCCCAGGGAGTCTGAACCAGACGGCCTTCCACCGCGCGGTCGGACGGTGTCCGCACGTCGCGCTCGGCATGCGCACCGGCAGCAGCCCGCGGCCGTGCTCCTGCCGCGGGTCGGGCACCGGGTGCCGGGGGAGGGCCGGACAGCCGGCCGGGCGGGGACGGGTCGGGGTCGTGCACCTCGACCCGGCGGCCCTCCGGCAGCAGCTCCACCGTCAGCTCGATCGGGGTGACGCCGTCGGTGTGCCCGACGGCATGGGCGACCAGCTCCGCCGTGAGCAACTCCGCCGCGTCGCAGTCGGCCCCGTCCTCGACGTCCGCCAGGGCCGTGCGCACCAGCGCGTGGGCGATCGGCACCGCCGGGTTGGCGTGCGGCAGCGCGATCCGCCAGAGGGCGGTGGCCGCGGCGGCGGGGGCGGTTCCGGGGGAGTGGGACAGGGCTCTGATTCCCATCACGGCCCGCATGCGGCCGGTGCTGCGTCTGGTACTGGCCTTACGAGACGGAATCGGGAGCGACGCCATGCCCCCGTCGTTCCGCCGGGAGTCGTGCCGCACCCACGGCAGGCCTTTCGTCGAGCCGCGACGCCCGCCCGAGTTATCGCGTCCTCGTGACGGAAGTCACGCACAAGTGATAAATTCAGGTGGCAGGCAGACGTGGGACGAGACGCGCCCACCGAAGGAGGCCACACGTCCATGAGCCCCTTTCCGAGCTCCGCACCCCGTACCCAGCAGTGGCGCCACATCCGGCTGACCAGGCAGGACGGCATCGCCACCGTCACCCTCGACCGACCGGAGAAGCTCAACGCGCTCACCTTCGGCGCCTACGCCGACCTGCGCGACCTGCTCGCGGAACTCTCCCGGGAACGCTCCGTGCGCGCCCTGGTCCTCGCCGGCGACGGCCGCGGCTTCTGCTCCGGCGGCGACGTCGACGACATCATCGGTGCCACCCTCGCCATGGACACCGCCCAGCTCCTCGACTTCAACCGGATGACCGGCCAGGTCGTGCGCGCCCTGCGCGAATGTCCCTTCCCCGTGATCGCCGCGGTCCACGGTGCCGCCGCCGGCGCCGGGGCGGTCCTCGCCCTCGCCGCAGACTTCCGCGTCGCCGACCCCACCGCCCGGTTCTCCTTCCTCTTCACCAAGGTCGGGCTCTCCGGCGGAGACATGGGCGCCGCGTATCTGCTGCCCCGCGTCGTCGGCCTCGGCCACGCCACCCGGCTGCTGATGCTCGGCGAACCCGTCCGCGCCGCAGAGGCCGAACGCATCGGACTCATCAGCGAACTCACCGAGGAGGGCCAGGCCGACAAAGCCGCCGCGGACCTCGCCCGCCGCCTCGCCGACGGCCCCGCCCTCGCCCACGCCCAGACCAAGGCGCTGCTCACCGCGGAACTCGACATGCCGCTCGCCGCCTCGGTCGAACTGGACGCCGCCACCCAGGCCCTGCTGATGAACGGCGAGGACTACGCCGAGTTCCACGCCGCCTTCACCGAGAAGCGCGCCCCGAACTGGCAGGGACGATGACCCCGCCGCCACCCCGTACTCCGGACGCCCCGCTCCCGTCCGGCACCGCCCCCGGAGCGCCGCCCCCGGGCACATCGGGCACGTCCGGCGCCCCGGACGCCCCCCGCCTCCTCCCGGGCGCCGACCGGACACCACGCCGGAGCGTCCCCCTGCGTGTCGCCGTCGTCGGCGGCGGCCCCGGCGGCCTCTACGCCGCCGCACTCCTCAAACGCCTCGACCCCGCACGCGACATCACCGTCTGGGAACGCAACGCCCCCGACGACACCTTCGGCTTCGGAGTCGTCCTCTCCGACGAGACGCTCGGCGGCATCGAACACGCCGACCCCACCGTCCACCGCGCACTCCAGCGCGCATTCGTCCGCTGGGACGACATCGACATCGTCCGACGCGGCCACACCCTCACCTCCGGCGGACACGGATTCGCCGCACTCGGCCGCCACAGCCTCCTGCGCGTCCTCCACGACCGCTGCCGGGAACTCGGCGTGAAACTCCGTTTCCGCACCCCGGCCCCACCCGCGGCCGAACTCGCCGCCCACCACGACCTCGTCATCGCCGCCGACGGCGTCAACAGCACCACCCGCACCGCGCACGCCGACGTCTTCCGCCCCCGCATCACCACCCACCGCTGCCGCTACATCTGGCTCGCCGCCGACTTCGCCCTCGACGCCTTCCGCTTCGACATCGCCGAGACCGAACACGGCGTCATGCAGCTCCACGGCTACCCCTTCGAACGCCCGGAACCCGGCCCCGACCCGCAGACCGAGCACTCCGGCGAGCCCCGCACGACCGGAGCGTCCACCGTCATCGTCGAAATGCGCGAAGAGGTCTGGCGCGCCGCCGGACTCGACGAATGCGACGAGCAGCAGTCCGCGGAACGCTGCGCCAAGATCTTCGCCGAAGCCCTCGGCGGCCGCCCCCTCCGCGGCAACAACTCCGCCTGGACCGCCTTCCGCACCGTCGTCAACGAACGCTGGTCCCACGGCAACACCGTCCTCCTCGGCGACGCCGCGCACACCGCGCACTTCTCCATCGGCTCCGGCACCAAACTGGCCGTCGAGGACGCACTCGCCCTCGCCGCCTGCATCGAGGAACACCCCGGCCTCCCCGACGCCCTCACCGCCTACGAGGCCGAACGCCGCCCCGTCGTCGAATCGACCCAGCGCGCCGCCGCCGCAAGCCTCCGCTGGTTCGAGGACCTCCACACCTACCTCGACCAGCCACCCCGCCAGTTCGCCTTCAACCTCCTCACCCGCAGCCGCCGCGTCACCCACGACAACCTCCGGATGCGCGACCCCGCCTTCACCCGCACTGTCGAGGACGACTTCGGATGCCCGCCCGGCACCCCGCCCATGTTCACGCCCCTGCGGCTGCGCCGGCTGACCCTGCGCAACCGCGTGGTCGTCTCACCCATGGACATGTACTCCGCCGACGACGGCAACCCCGGCGACCTCCACCTCGTCCACCTCGGCGCCCGCGCCCTCGGCGGAGCCGGACTCGTCATGACCGAGATGGTCTGCGTCAGCGCCGAAGGCCGTATCACCCCCGGCTGCGCCGGCCTCTACACCGACGCACACGCCACCGCCTGGCGCCGCATCACCGACTTCGTCCACGGACAAGCACCCGGCACCGCGATCGGCGTCCAACTCGGGCACTCCGGCCGCAAAGGGTCGACCCGGCTCATGTGGGAAGGCATCGACCAGCCCCTGCCCGACGGCAACTGGCCCCTCGTCGCCGCCTCACCCCTCCCGTACCGGCCCGGCGTCAACCAGACCCCGCACCAGCTCGACCGCGCCGGACTGACCCTCGTCCGCGACCAGTTCGCCGCCGCCGCCCGCCGCGCCGCCGACTGCGGATTCGACCTCCTCGAACTCCACTGCGCCCACGGCTACCTCCTCTCCGGCTTCCTCTCCCCCCTCACCAACCACCGCACCGACGCCTACGGAGGCAGCCTCGCCAACCGCCTCCGCTACCCCCTCGAAGTCTTCGACACCGTCCGCGGCATCTGGCCCGACGACCGGCCCATGACCGTCCGGATCTCCGCCACCGACTGGGCCGCCGGAGGTACCACGGCCGACGACGCCGTGGAGATCGCCCGTGCCTTCGCCGCCCACGGCGCCGACGCCATCGACGTCTCCACCGGCCAGGTCGTCCCCGACGAACGCCCCGAGTACGGCCGCTCCTACCAGACCCCCTACGCCGACCGCATCCGCAACACCCTCCGCGTCCCCGTCATCGCCGTCGGCGCGATCTCCTCCTGGGACGACGTCAACTCCCTCCTCCTCGCCGGCCGCACCGACCTCTGTGCCCTGGCCAGGCCCCACCTGTACGACCCCCACTGGACGCTCCACGCCGCCGCCGAGCAGAGCTACGCCGGACCCGCCGCACCCTGGCCCGCGCCCTATCGGGCCGGCAGCCGCACACCCCCGACCGGCCGCACCGACGCCCCCAAGCCGCGCCTCACCCTCACCGGGGCACCGAAGAAGCCGTGACCCACCGGGTCCGGGTGTGAACGAGACCGTCACCCGTACCGTGAACGAGACCGTCACCCCTACCGTGGACGCCCGACGCCCGACGCCCGACGCGGCCGGACTCGCCCGTCAGGACCGGCGCCCGCGCGAGGCCCGTCCGGCGACGGAGCCGAACCCCCGCAACCGCCGACCGCTCACACGCCGTCAGGCCGGACGTACCCCGCGCCCGCGTCCCGCAGCCGCTCGTGCAACCCCGAGAACACCTCCGCCGAACGCCCGCCCGGCCAGTCCTGCGGCAACAGCTCCGCCGGCAGCCCCGGATCCGCGTACGGAAGCCGACGCCACGAATCCAGCGCCAGGAGGTAGTCCCGGTACGCCTCCTCCGCCGGTGTCGCCCCACGCGACTCCCAGGCCCGCAGCACCGGGCCGTGCGCGTCCAGGAACTCCTCGTGCTGCTTGGCCACCCCCGCCAGGTCCCACCAGCGACCCACCGCCTCGGCCGTCGCAGCGAACCCCAGATGCTCGCCCCGGAACAGGTCCACGTACGGATCCAGCTGCAGCCGCCGCAGGGTGTGACGCGTCTCCTCGTAGAAGCGCGCCGGCGCGATCCACACCCCCGGCGCCGCCGTGCCGAACCCCAGCCTGCCGAGACGCGACCGCAGCAGATGCCGCTTGTGCCGCTCCGCCTCCGGCACCGAGAACACCGCCAGCACCCAGCCGTCCGACAGCAACGCCGCACGGCGGCCGAAGATGCGTTCGTCACCGTCGTCCAGCAGCTGCCGCGCGTCGGCCGACAGGGCGTAGCCCGCCGCCCCGGTCCCCGTCCGCTGCGGGACGAGCAGCCCCCGCCGCTTCAGCCGCGACACCGACGAACGCACCGAAGGGGCGTCCACGCCCACCGCCCCCAGCAGCCGGATCAGCTCCGCCACCGCGAACGGCCCCGCCGACTCGCGTCCGTACGCGCCGTACAGGGTGACGATCAGGGAACGGGGAGTGTGCTGCTCGGCCACGTGATCACTCTAGGCCCCGCAACCGGAACCGCTGCAGCTTCCCCGTCGGCGTGCGCGGCAACGCGTCCAGGAAGACGATCGCCCGCGGGCACTTGTACGGCACCAGACGCGTCTTCACGAACTCCCGCAACGCCTCGGCACCCGCCTCGTCGCGCGCGGTACCGTCCCGCACCACCACGTACGCCACCACGATCTGGCCCCGCAGCTCGTCGGCGCGGCCGACCACAGCCGCCTCCACCACATCCGGATGCGCGAGCAGGGCGTCCTCCACCTCCGGGCCCGCGATGTTGTACCCCGCCGAGATGATCATGTCGTCGGCGCGGGACACATAGCGGAACCACCCGTCCGGCTCCCGTACGTACATGTCACCCGTCAGGTTCCAGCCGTTCCGCACGTACACGCCCTGCCGCGGATCCGACAGATAGCGGCAGCCCACCGGCCCCCGCACCGCCAGCAGCCCCGGCTCACCGTCCGGCACCGGATCCCCTGAGTCCCCGTCCACCACCCGCGCCTCCCAGCCCGGGACCGGAACGCCCGTCGTCCCCGGCCGGATGTCCCCGTCCGCCGCCGAGACGAAGATGTGCAGCAGCTCCGTCGCCCCGATGCCGTTGATGATCCGCAGCCCCGTCCGCTCCCGCCACGCCTGCCACGTCGCGGCCGGCAGGTTCTCCCCGGCGGACACACAGCGCCGCAGGGAGGAGACGTCGTGGCCGCCGACAGCGTCCAGCATCACCCGGTACGCCGTCGGCGCGGTGAACAGCACCGACACCCGGTGCTCGGCGATCGCCGGCAGCAACTGACCCGGCCCCGCCTGCTCCAGCAGCAGCGTCGATGCCCCCGCCCGCAGCGGGAACACCACCAGACCGCCCAGACCGAACGTGAAACCGAGCGGAGGGCTCCCCGCGAACACATCGTCCGGCGACGGCCGCAGCACACGCGCCGAGAACGTGTCGGCCACGGCCAGCACATCCCGGTGGAAGTGCATGCACCCCTTCGGCCGGCCCGTCGTCCCGCTCGTGAACGCGATCAGCGCCACGTCGTCCGCCGCCGTCTCCACCGCCCGGAACACGGCCGGACCGCCCTCCGCCCGCCGCAGCAGATCGTCGGGCCCGTCCCCGCCGAACGCGGTGACCCGCAGCCCGGGCACCTCCGCCTTCACCAGATCGTCCACGGTGCGGACGTCGCACAACGCATGCGTCACCTGTGCGATGTCACACATGACGGCCAGTTCCCGGGCCCGCTGCTGGGCGAGGACCGTCACCGCCACCCCGCCCGCCTTCATCACCGCGAGCCAGCACGCGGCCAGCCACGGCGTGGTCGGGCCCCGCAGCAGTACCCGGTTGCCGGGCACCACACCCAGCTCACCGGTCAGCACATGCGCGATCCGGTCGACGCGCTCACGCAGTTCCCCGTACGTCCAGACGGCGCCCGTGCCGTCCCGGAACGCGGGACGGCCGGCCCCGTGACGCCCGATCGTGGTGTCGAGCAACTCCCCGCCGCAGTTGAGCCGCTCCGGATACCGCAGCTCCGGCAGATCGAACAGCAACCGCGGCCACTGCTCCGGCGGCGGCAGATGGTCCCGCGTGAACGTGTCGTGATGAGCCGAAGGAGTCAGCTCCGGGCCGGCCGAGGGTGTCAGCACCATTTCGCCCCCTTGTCGTGGTGGGGTCGCGCAACGAGCGTAGCGTGATGGTGACGACAGTCAACGGTCCGCGATAGCCTGCTTCACGAGGTCGCCGCGCAACCGCGCCACCCGCCCCGTCATCCGGCCGCAGGAAGTGGGGAATCGGATGCCCGCATTCTCGCTCGAACCGGCACAGACCGCCTGGTGCGCCGAACTACGCACCCTGGCCGCCGAACGACTGCGCCCCCTCGCCGACAAGGGCGAACCCGGCCGTGTCAACCGGCCGCTCCTCACCGCCCTCGGTGAACTCGGCCTCCTGGCACGACTCTTCACCGCCGGCGCACTCGACCTGTGCCTGATGCGCGAATCCCTCGCCCACGGCTGCACCGAGGCCGAGACCGCACTCGCCCTCCAGGGACTCGGCGCCCACCCGCTCCACCGATCGGGTACCCCCGCCCAGCGCGACCGCTGGCTGCCCGCCGTCGCCGCAGGCCGCGCCGTCGCCGCGTTCGCCCTCAGCGAGCCGGAAGCCGGCTCCGACGCCGCCGCGCTCGCCCTCCACGCCGCAGCCGAACCGCACGGCCCGGGCTGGCGCCTCACCGGCGAGAAACTCTGGATCTCCAACGCCCCCGAGGCCGACTTCTACACCGTCTTCGCCCGCACGGGTGAAGCCCCCGGCGCCCGCGGCATCACCGCCTTCCTCGTCCCCGCCGACCGCCCCGGCCTCACCGGCCGCCCCCTCGACATGCTCTCCCCCCACCCGATCGGCGCCCTCACCTTCGACGGCGTCCCCGCCACCCCCGACGACGTCCTCGGCATCCCCGGCGCCGGCTTCCGCGTCGCCATGGACACCCTCAACCTCTTCCGGCCCAGCGTCGGCGCCTTCGCCGTCGGCATGGCCCAGGCCGCACTCGACGCCACCCTCCACCACACCGCACACCGCAACGCCTTCGGCGGCCCCCTCAAGAGCCTCCAGGCCGTCTCCCACCAGGCAGCAGACATGGCCACCCGGACCGAAGCCGCCCGCCTCCTCGTCCACGCCGCCGCCTGCGCCTACGACGCCGGAGCCCCCGACGTGCCACGCCGCTCCGCCATGGCCAAACTGTTCGCGACCGAGACCGCCCAGTACGTCGTCGATACCGCGGTACAACTCCACGGCGCACGCGCACTCCAGCGTGGCCATCTGCTCGAACACCTCTACCGGGAAGTGCGCGCCCCACGCATCTACGAAGGCGCCAGCGAGGTCCAGCGCGGCATCATCGCCAAGGAGCTGTACGCCACCGCCGGCACCGAGGAGACCACCCGATGAGCCTCGAACGGATCAACCCGCCCAGGCTGTCACCCGCCGGCGGCTTCTCCCACGCCGTCGCCGCCACCGGCTCCCGCCTGGTCTTCCTCGCGGGCCAGACCGCACTCGACGCCGACGGCAAGGTGACCGGCGACGGGCTCGTCGAGCAGTTCGAAACCGCCCTCACCAACCTCCTCGCCGCCCTCGCCGCGGCCGGCGGCACACCCCACGACCTCGCCCGCGTCACCGTGTACGCCACCGACGTCGCCGACTACCGCCGCCACGCCGGCGAACTCGGCCGCATCTGGCACCGGCACGCCGGCCGCGACTACCCCGCCATGGCGGTCATCGGCGCCGTGCGCCTCTGGGACGAACAAGCCCTCGTCGAACTCGACGGATTCGCCGTACTGCCCTGATCCGGTCGCCACGCGGCCCGCCCGCCGTCAGCCCTCCAGCAGTGACCCCATCCACTCCTCGACGGCCTCCGGCACCCGCGGCAGCGCCCCCGACATCAGCCGCGCCCCGTCCGCCGTCACCACCAGGTCGTCCTCGACGCGCACCCCGATCCCTCGCAACTCGGCGGGCAGCGTCCCGTCGTCGGGCTGGAAGTACAGACCCGGCTCCACCGTCAGCACCTGCCCCTCCTCCAGCACCCCGTCGAGATACGCCTCGGCACGCGCCCGGGCGCAGTCGTGGACGTCGAGCCCGAGCATGTGGCCGCTGCTGCACAGCGTGTACCGGCGGTGGAGGTCGCCCTCCCGGTCCTTCAGCACCCCCCAGTCCGCCAGACCCTCCGCGATCACGCCCATGCAAGCGCGGTGGAAGTCACGGAACCGGCTCCCCGGCCGAAGCGCCGCCATGCCCGCCTCCTGTGCGGCGAGGACGAGTTCGTGCACCCGCCGCTGCACGGGGGAGAAGCGGCCGGACAACGGGAGCGTGCGTGTGACGTCCGCCGTGTAGAGGGTGTCCGTCTCCACGCCCGCGTCGAGCAGCAGCAGCTCCGACGGGTCGAGTCGGCCGTCGTTGCGGGTCCAGTGCAGCACGCACGCGTGCGCCCCTGACGCGGCGATGGTCTCGTAGCCCGTACCGTTGCCCTCCAACCGGGCCCGCAGCCCGAACACACCCTCGACCAACCGCTCACCGCGCGGATGGGCGAGCGCACGCGGCAGCGCACGGACGACGTCCTCGAAGCCGGCCGCCGTGTGGTCGACGGCACGCTGCAACTCACCGATCTCCCAACGGTCCTTGACCAGCCGGAGCTCGGCGAGGGCTGCGGCGAGCGGGGCATCGGACGCGGCGTCGCGGCCGGGAGGCAGCAGCCCGAGATCGTCGAGACGGACGCACCGGACGCCCGTCAACCGCTCGGCCTCGGCCAGGTCGGGTCGTCGACCGACCCAGAACTCCCCGTACCGGCGGTCCCGGTAGAACGTGTCGTCGCCGGCGGCCCGCACCGGCCGGGGGCGGACGTACAGCACGGCCTCGTGCCCGCCGGCCGGACCCGACGGCTCCAGGACCAGCACATGGCCGTGCTGGTCCTCGCCGGTCAGCCCCGTCAGCCAGGCGTAGGCGCTGTGCGGACGGAAGCGGTGGTCGCAGTCGTTGGAGCGGACCTTCACCTCCCCGGCCGGAACCAGCAGCCGTTCACCGGGGAAGCGCGCCGAGAGCCGGGCCCGCCGGGCCGGCGTCACGTCACGGGCCGCGACGCGGGCGTCGGCGGGCGGCGTCCCCTCCGCCCATCCCTCGGTCATGAACGCCGCCAACTCCGGGGAAACCGGCAGGTCATGGCTGCCGGTGCGGGGGCGCTGGGGGAGGGGGGCGCTGCCGGCCATCTCGGCTCCTCGAGTCCAGGGATCCGTGAATCCTCGAATCCGCGCATACGGAACGGTGCTGAGGGGTTGTCAGTGCAATTTCACATTACTATGTTACGGGTCACATCGCGCTGCTCCGGTTACAACCAATCCCCTTGTACCTCAACGGAGTTCGCGACCATCGCACCGCTGACTCACCCCCAGCCACCTCCCACACAGGAGACACCGGTGTCCCAACCCCGACCCACGCTGTCCCGATCCCGCAGACCCCTGCTCGCCGCAGCGGTCGCCGTCGCCCTGCTCGCTCCGCTCGGCCAGGCCGCGCACGCCGGTGCCGCCGCACCCGGCGATCCCGCGGCCCGTCCCGCGCCCGCCGCCTTCACCGGCCGTCCCGCGCCCGCCGCCCACGGTGCGAACCCCCACGACGAGGTCGACCGCCTCGCGCGCGCCCCCAAACCCGCCGCAGCCCCCGCCCCCGCTCCGGGAGGCCTCGCCCAGGGCCGCACCCCCGGCCGCCAGAGCTCCGCCTCCGCCCGTACCGACGCGGCCGGGAGCGGCGGCACCCGCACCGCCGCCGGCGTCCCCTGCACCCTCGACGGCCTCACCCGCCTGGGCCCCCGGCAGCTCGCCGACTTCCTCGCCGACCCCGCCGTCACCGCCGACGGATGCCTCTCCGGCCTCATCTGGGACTGGGACGCCCGCCTCGCCCCGGTCATGTCCGACGCCCATGTGCAGGCCGTGGGCCGACGCATATCCTCACTCGCCGCCACGCACGACGGCACCAACGGCACCCACCTGCTGGAGATGTTCACCTTCCTCCACGCCGTCGCCTACCACGACTTCTCGCGCCCCGAGATCGACATCACCGACATCCCGACCACCGAGGTCCTGCGACGCGCGGTCAACGACTTCGGTACCGCCGCCCGCACCTTCGACGTCACCCGGGCCAACGCCGAGACCCTCCGGGAGGCGCTCTACACCGCCAGCGCCCCCGGCCTGCGGCACAGTCAGCTCGGGCTGGTCAAGAAGGTCCTCGCCACGATGGACAGGTACCACAAGGGCCAGTACGACGACGCCTCCTGGGGCGGCGCGGCGCTCGCCGCCCTCTCCGTCAACTACCTCGGCGTCTACCCGGGCAACAAGGACACCGCCTTCCACAACGTCGTCACGGGGAACGTCTCGTACCGCGCCGCCTTCCGGGCCTTCGCCGGCCACACCCACCTCAAGGGCACCGTCAACGAGTGGGTCGTTCGCGACGCGCTGAGCGAGTACGGCCGCTTCGGCCAGATCGCCGCGCTCAATGGCGGCATCGTCCCCGACCTCGGCGTCCTGCTGCCCGTCACCCGTGCCAACTTCGGCAACGGCAGCCGCCCCTGGGCCTCGCTCGTCTCCTGGCTCAACTTCTACGGGGCGTGCAAGCCCCACGCGGTCTGCAAGGACGACATCGAGCGGCGGATATTCCCCAACACCTTCACCTACGACAACGGCGCCATCAAGGTCCGCACCGGCCTCGACCGCACCACCGTCGACCAGCTCTACTACGCGAGCAAGCAGGTCAAGGCACAGTTCCACCGGGTGCTCGGCACCGAGACCCCGCTCGCCGGGGACACCAACACCTCACTCAACATCGTGCTCTACGCCTCCCGCGCCGACTACGAGGTCTACCACCCCCTCCTCACGGGCATGGGCACCGACAACGGCGGCATCTACATCGAACGCGGCGCCACGTTCTACACCTACCAGCGCAGGGTCCCGCAGGACTCCTCGCTCACCCTCGAGGAACTCTTCCGGCACGAGTACGTCCACTATCTCAACGGGCGCTGGGCGGTGCCCGGGTACTTCGGCGAAGGCCCCTGGTACAGCGGCGACCGCACCACGGCCATGGACGAGGGCACGGCCGAGTTCTTCGACGGCGCCACCCGCGACGACGGCATAGCCGTCCGCAGGTCCCTCGTCCAGGGCGTCATCGACGACACCGCCGCCGGCGGCCCCCGGATGACCGTGAACCAGCTCCTCCACGCCACCTACGACGGAGACGGATTCCGCTTCTACGACTACGCGGGCACCTTCTTCGAGTTCCTGTGGACCGAACGGCCCTCCCTGCTGCGGGAGATGTACGGCCTGCTCCGGGCGGACGACCCCGCGGGCTTCGATGCCTGGCGCGGCCGGCTCGGCGGCGACCCGGCACTCCAGCGCGCCTACGACGCGTTCCTCGACGCGCAGATCGCCAAGGTCGACGAGCTGTTCGTGCCCAACACCACCTACACCCCCAACGACCGGCTCAGGGACGCCTCGGCCGAAGCGGTCCGCGTCTCCTTCGCCGCCGCCACCCAGTCCCATCCCGTCTGCACGGAGAACGACGACCCCGGAAAGCGGCGCTTCACCTGCACCGGCCGGATCACCGCCAACCTCACCGACTCCGCCTCCCCGGACCTCGTCTTCAAGGACATGTCCGAGACCGTCGACTACTTCATCCTCGACCGCGCCGGAGTCGCCTCCACCAATCTCGCCGACATGAACTGCTCCTTCGGGCCGGTCGAGATCTGGTCCAACGGACGTGCCGGTACGTCCACTTACCGCTGCGAAGGGCCCCTGCGCAGCTGAGCCGGGCGGGGACGGAGCCGTTGCCGCGATTCCCTTCCCGGCGACACAGCAATGTGACATATTACTGCTGTGTCCACCGGAAACCCTCGCGGCCCCCTGGACGCCGTCGTCGTCGGCGCCGGTGTAGTCGGAGCGGCCTGCGCCCACTACGCGAGCCGCGCCGGCCTCGCCGTCGCCGTCGTCGACCGCGGCTCCGTCGCGGGCGGCACCACCGGCGCCGGCGAAGGCAACCTCCTCGTCTCGGACAAGGAGGCGGGCCCCGAGCTCGACCTCGCGCTGCTGTCCACCCGGCTGTGGCGCGAACTCGCCGACGTCCTCCCACCGGAGACGGAGTACGAACCCAAGGGCGGTCTCGTCGTGGCGCCCGACGAGACCGCCCTCACCGCACTCCGCCGATTCGCCGAAGCCCAGCGTGAAGCCGGCGTCGAGACACGCGAAGTCCCCGCCCACGCTCTCCGCGACCTGGAACCCCATCTGACCCCCGGCCTCGCCGGCGGCTTCCACTACCCCCAGGACGCCCAGGTCCAGCCCGCCCGCGCCGCCGCCCAACTCCTCGCCTCGGCCCGCCGCTCGGGCGCGGCCGTCCACCTCGGCGAACAGGTCACCGGCGTCCTCACCCACCCCGACGGCACCCTGCGCGGCGTCCGCACACCCCATCGCGAACTCCACGCCCCCGCCGTCGTCAACGCCACCGGAACCTGGGCCGGCGACCTCGCCCGCCTCGCCGGCACCCACCTGCCCGTCCACCCGCGCCGAGGCTTCGTCCTCGTCACCGAACCCCTGCCACGCGTCGTCCGCCACAAGGTCTACGCCGCCGACTACATCTCCGACGTCGCCAGCGGCTCCGCTGCCCTCCAGTCCTCCGCCGTCGTCGAGGGCACCCCCGCCGGACCGGTCCTGGTCGGCGCCACCCGCGAACGCGTCGGCTACGACCGCTCCCTGTCCGCCGAAGCCCTCCGCCGGCTCGCCCGCCAGGCCGCCGCCCTGTTCCCCGTACTCGCCCGTGTCCGCGTCATCCGCACCTACCACGGCTTCCGCCCCTACCTCCCCGACCACCTCCCCGCCATCGGCCCCGACCCGCGCGTCCCCGGACTGTTCCACGCGTGCGGCCACGAGGGCGCGGGCATCGGCCTCGCCCCCGCCACCGGGCTCCTGGTCGCCGCCGCACTGGCCGGCGACAGTCCGGCCCTCGACCTCCGGCCGTTCCGGCCCGAACGATTCGACCGGGAACGATTCGACCAGGCAGGAGCAGCGCAGTGACCACCACCCCGGCCCGGCTCGTCCGCGCAGAACCCGGCCCTCCGTACGAGATCAGCTTCGACGGGCTCCCCGTCCCCGCCCTGCCCGGGCAGAGCATCGCCGCGGCCCTGTGGGCCGCCGGCATCCTCGCCTGGCGCACCACCCGCCACGGCGGCTCACCCAGAGGCGCCTTCTGCGGGATCGGCACCTGCTTCGACTGCCTCGCCACCGTCAACGGCCGCCCCAACCGCCGCGCCTGTCTCGTCCCCGCCCGCCCGGGCGACGTGATCACCACGCAGAAGGGGACCGGCCATGACGACCTCGCCGTCTGAACCCGGCACACCCCCCGGCGCCGCCCGCGGTGACACGCCCTGCGACCTCGCCGTCGTCGGCGCAGGCCCCGCCGGACTCGCCGCCGCCGTCACCGCCGCCGGTCTCGGACTGCGCGTGACGCTCCTCGACGCGGCCGAACACCCCGGCGGCCAGTACTACCGCCACCCCGCACCCGGCCTCCGCGCCGCCCGGCCCCAGGCCCTGCACCACCACTGGCAGACCTTCGCCCGCCTCGAACGCCGGCTGCGCGCCCACTCCGCCACCGGCCGCCTGCGGTACCTGCCCGGCCACCACGTGTGGAGCGTCCTGCCCGAAAAGCCGACGGAAGCGGGGGAGTCCTCCCGGACTCCGGTCGGAGCCCCGGCCCCGGCCCCGGTCTGGCGACTGCACGCCGCCGCCGTCGAGGGCGCCGGCGCGGGCCGGGTCCCGGAGGACGGCGAACAGGACGCCGGCGGCGACGGCGACGAGAGACCCGTCACGGTCCGGGCCCGCACCGTCCTCCTCGCCACCGGAGCCCACGAGCACCAACTGCCCTTCCCCGGCTGGACTCTTCCCGGCGTCGTCGGCGCCGGCGGGGCCCAGGCCATGCTCAAGTCCGGACTCGTCCTCCCCGGCCGCCGGACCGTCGTCGCCGGCAGCGGCCCACTGCTGCTCGCCGTCGCCGCCGCCCTCTCGTCCGCCGGTGCCACCGTGCCAGCGGTCGTCGAGGCCGCCGCATACCCCGCCTACGCGCGCCGGCCGGCCGCCCTGCTGCGCAACCCCGGCAAACTCGCCGAAGGGGCTGCGCACGGCGCCACGTTGCTCCGGCACGGCGTAAGGGTCCTCACCCGCCACGCGGTCACCGCCGCCCACGGCACCGCCCGGATCGAGGCGGTGACGGTCGAACGGCTCGACCGCGACTGGCGGCCCGTGCCGGGAAGCGCCCGCCGCATCCCCTGCGACGCCCTCGCCACCGGCCACGGACTCGTTCCCCAGCTCGAACTCGCCACCGGACTCGGCTGCGCCACCCGCCACGCGGCCGACGGCACCCCCGCTCTCGCCCTCGACGACGAACAGCGCACCTCCGTGGCGGGTGTCTGGGCGGCGGGGGAGACCGGCGGGATCGGTGGCGCCGAACCCGCCCTGGCCGAAGGCGAACTGGCCGCCCGCTCCGTCGCCCGCGCCCTGCGCGGCATCCCGCTGCCGCCGCGAGCGGCGGTCCTGCGCGGGCGCCGGGACCGGCTGCGGGCCTTCGCCGACACGATGGCCGCCGTGCACCGGCCGGGCGACGGCTGGACCGCATGGCTCGACGACGACACCCATGTGTGCCGCTGCGAAGAGGTCACGGCAGGGGCGATCAGGCAGGCTGCCGGCGAACTCGGCGCGCACGACACCCGCACGGTCAAACTGCTCACTCGCGCCGGAATGGGCTGGTGCCAGGGCCGTATGTGCGGCCCCGCGGTCGCCCGGCTGGCCGGCGGGGCCCCGGCACCGGACCGTAGGCCCCTGTCCTGCCCCGTACCGCTCGGACACCTCGCCGGCCTGCCCGGGGACGGTCCGCCCACCCCGGCTCAGCCGCCCGACCGATCCGACCCGCCCACCCCGGCTCAGCCGCCCGACCGATCCGACCCGCCCGCCCCGGCGGACCGCTGACCCGGGGAACGGCACCCGGGACGGCGGTCAGGGGGCCCGGCACGGTCCACCGGCACCGTCCACCGGGGCCGCCCCGGTGCGACAGGGCCGGCTGAGGGGCCCGCTCATCGCCCACCTGGGAACCGACGGCCTGCGCTGGACGGCTGCAAGCCGACGGGCCGGAAGCCGACGGGCCCGAGGGCCTGCAGCCGAGCATCCGTCGGCGGGCGGCCAAGCAGGAATCCCTCACCCGACGACACGTCAGAAGTCCACCGTCGCACCGCGGCTCCCCCCCTTGTGGCGGTGGAGTGCCGATCAGTAAAATGTCACACCTCACACTAGGAGTCGCCATGGCATCCGCACCCCGCCGCACACGTCCCTGGCACGGCATCATGGTCGCCACCGCCCTGCCCCTCCGCGAAGACCTCTCCGTCGACCACGACGCCTACGCCTCCCATGTCGCCTGGCTCATCGAGAACGGCTGCGACGGCGTCGTCCCCAACGGCTCCCTCGGCGAGTACCAGACACTCACCGACGACGAACGCGCCCGTGTCGTGCGTACCGCCGTCGAGGCGGCTGGCGACGGGAGCCGTGTGATGCCCGGCGTCTCGGCATACGGCTGCGCCGAAGCCCGCCGCTGGGCCGACCAGGCCGCCGACGCCGGCGCCGGGTCCGTCCTCCTGCTGCCCCCCAACGCCTACCGCGCCGACCCGGACACCGTCGCCGCCCACTACGCCGAGGCCGCCCGGTCCGGTCTGCCCGTCGTCGCCTACAACAACCCCTACGACACCCGCACCGACCTCACCCCCGACCTGCTCGCCCGGCTGCACGGCGAGCAGAGCATCGTCGCCGTCAAGGAGTTCAGCGGCGACGTCCGCCGCGCCTACGAGATCGCCGAACTCGCCCCGGGCCTCGACCTGCTGATCGGCGCCGACGACGTCCTGCTCGAACTCGCCCTGGCCGGTGCGGTCGGCTGGATCGCCGGATACCCCAACGCCCTCCCCGCCGCCTGCGCCACGCTCTACCGCGCCGCCGTCGCCGGCGACCTCGACACCGCGCTACCGCTCTACCGGTCCCTTCACCCTCTGCTGCGCTGGGACTCCCGGACCGAGTTCGTCCAGGCCATCAAGCTCTCCATGGACCTTGCCGGGCGCCCCGGTGGTCCGACCCGCCCGCCCCGCTCCCCCCTGACCGGTGAACAGGAGACCGCAGTCCGCGCCGCGACCGAGAAGGCACTCGCGGAAGGCCACCACTAGCCGAACCGACCGCACGGCACGAGACCGGGAACACGCGAACGCGCAACACGCGAACGGGCAGCACGAGAAGGGGACACCACCCATGCGCACCCGCCACGTCTACCACGCCGTCGACTCGCACACCGAAGGGATGCCGACCCGCGTCGTCACGGGAGGTGTCGGCGTCGTCCCCGGCGCCACCATGGCCGAGCGCCGGCTGCACTTCGCCCGGCACCTCGACCACATCCGCACCCTGCTGATGTACGAGCCGCGCGGCCACTCCGCCATGAGCGGCGCGATCCTGCAGCCGCCCACCCGGCCCGACGCCGACCACGGCGTGCTGTTCGTGGAGGTGTCCGGACTGCTGCCCATGTGCGGCCACGGAACCATCGGCGTCGCCACCGTCCTCGTCGAGACCGGCATGGTGCCCGTCACCGAACCGGTCACCACCGTCCGTCTCGACACCCCCGCCGGGCTCGTCTCCGTCGACGTCCGTGTCGAGAACGGCGAGGCGCGTTCCGTCACGCTCACCAACGTCCCCTCGTTCTGCCTCGGAACCGACCTCAAGGCCGACGTCCCCGGGTACGGCACCGTCACCTATGACATGGCATACGGCGGCAACTTCTACGCCTTCGTCTCCCTCGACGCCCTCGGGCTGCCCTTCGACCGAGACCGCAAGGACGACCTCCTCGCTGCCGGCCTCGCGGTGATGGACGCCGTCAACACCACCGCCCGGCCCGACCACCCCGAGGACCCCGGCATCGCCGGCGTCAAGCACGTCTACCTCACCGCACCCGGCTCGGACGCCGTACGCTCCCGGCACGCCATGGCGATCCACCCGGGCTGGTTCGACCGCTCCCCGTGCGGCACCGGCACCAGTGCCCGCATGGCGCAACTGCACGCCCGCGGCGAACTGCCTCTCGGCCGGGACTTCGTCAACGAGTCCTTCATCGGCACCGAGTTCACCGGCCGTCTCGTCGGGGAGACCACCGTCGGCGGACTGCCCGCAGTGATCCCCACCGTCACGGGCCGGGCCTGGATCACCGGTACCGCCCAGTACTTCCTCGATCCGTCCGACCCGTTCCCCGGAGGCTTCCTCCTGTGACCGCGCCGTCCTCACCCACCTCACCCAACGCGCCGGCCCCAACCGACGTGCCGGCCTCGCCCACCGCGCCGCCGGCCAAGAGCGCGCCGACGTCCCCGGCTCAGCCGGCCGCCCCGGCCGCCCCGGCCGGGGCCGGAACGAACACCCCGGCGCCGGCGCCCCAGGGCCCGACCGGCGCCGGGCCGCTGACGACCGTCGGCACCACCGACTACCACACGGCCGGTCAACCCTTCCGCATCGTGGCCGGAGGACTGCCCCCGGTTCCCGGCGGCACCGTCGCCGAGCGCTGCGCCCACGTCATCGGCGCCGGAGGCTCCGCCACGGCTCCCCGGCCCGGCCCCATCGACGACATCCGCCGGCTCCTCGTCCAGGAACCCCGGGGCCACGCGGGGATGTACGGCGGCTTCGTGGTGCCACCGGACGACGAAGGAGCCGATCTCGGCGTCCTGTTCTGGCACAAGGACGGCTACTCCACCGCATGCGGCCACGGTGTGATCGCGCTCGGTGCCTGGGCCGTCGACAGCGGCCGCGTCAGGGCACCGGACGACGGCTCCGTACGGGTCGGGATCGACGTGCCGTCCGGCCGGGTCACGGCCACCGTCCACCGCGCGGACGGCCGCACCACCGCCGTGACCTTCCGCAACGTCCCCGCCCGGGTGACGGCCCGGAAGGTCCCGGTCGCCACCGGCTTCGGCACGGCCGACGTCGACATCGCCCACGCCGGAGCCTGCTACGCCTCCGTGCCCGCCGCGCAGCTCGGTCTCGACGTGGACCGTGCCTCACTGCCCCGGCTCGTCCGCGCCGGGCGGGAGATCAGGGCCGCGCTCGCCGGCCACCCCGCCACCTGGCACCCCGACAGCCCACTGCTGTCAGGTGTCTACGGTGTGATACTGCACGAGGAGCTCCCAGAGACCGCGGCCGGGCCCGCCCAGGCCAACGTTACGGTCTTCGCCGACGGCCAGGTCGACCGCTCGCCCTGCGGCTCCGGAACCTCCGCACGCCTCGCCCTGCTCGCCGAGGACGGCAGGCTCGGTCCCGGCGACGTCCTGCACCACGAGTCCGTCGCCGGCACGGTCCTCACCGGCCGCGTGGTCTCCCGCACCGACGAGGGCACCGTCACCGAGGTGACCGGCTCGGCCCACCGAACCGGTGAGCACACCTTCCACCTCGACCCCGACGACGCGCTGGCGAACGGATTCCTGCTGTGAAGGCGCGCGCCACGGAACCGCGCCACCTCGGCGCCGCCGATGTCGCCCGACTGCTGACGCCGTCGGCCGCGGCCGACGCGGTCGAGGCCGCACTCCTCGGCGGCATCGACCCGGAGGAAGGCCCACACCGCACACAACTTCCCTTGCCGTCAGGACAGTTGCTGCTCATGCCGGCTGCCGCCGACGGCATTGCGGGGGTGAAGATCGCGGGCATCGCACCGGCCAACCCCGCCCGCGGGCTGCCGCGCATCACCGGCAGCTACCTGCTCCTCGACGGGGCGACCCTGATGCCGTTGGCCCTCCTGGACGCCGCCGCGCTGACCGCGCTGCGCACCCCCGCCGTCTCCGCCGTCGCCCTGAGGCACCTCGCCGCGCCCGACGCCCGCCACGCGGTGATCTTCGGCGCCGGTCCCCAGGCGTACGGGCATCTCGAAGCGGCTCTCGCCGAAAGGCCGTTGACCCGCATCACCGTCGTCTCGCGGCGTACCGAGAGCGCCGAGGCGCTCGCCGCGCACGCCCGCGCGCTCGGTCCGCACGCCCGTACCGGCACACCCGGCGACGTCACCGGCGCCGACCTCGTGCTGTGCTGCACCACCGCGCGCCAGCCGCTGTTCGACGGCCGGCTGGTCCCCGACCACGCCACCGTGGTCGCCGTCGGCTCCCACGAACCGGACGCCCGTGAGACCGACACCGCACTCGTCCGCCGGTCGGCCGTGTACGTCGAGGCACGTACGGCCGCCAGGCGCGAGGCGGGGGACATCCTCCTCCCCGAAGCCGAGGGGGCGGTCGGGCCGGACCACATCAGGGGAACGCTCGCCGACCTGGCCACCGGCCGCGCCCGTCCCGCCGCCGGTTGTCCACAGCTCTTCAAGAGCGTGGGCATGGCCTGGGAGGATCTTGCCGTGGCCGCCGCAGTCCACAGCGCGGCCACGACCGAAGAGGGCGGGGAAACGTGACATTGTACGCTTGCCCTCCACTGGATTCTCGGAGGAAGCGCCATGGGGGACCTGAAGCAGATCGGCCTGATCACCGCTCAGGAGCGGCTGCGCGACCAGGTCGCCCACGCCCTGCGGGCGGCGCTGGTCGCCGGTGAACTCCGCCCCGGCCATGTGTACTCCGCGCCCGGACTCGCTGCGGACTTCGGGATCTCGGCCACACCGGTCCGCGAGGCCATGCTGGACCTCGCCCGCGAGGGACTGGTCGAACCCGTGCGCAACAAGGGCTTCCGCGTCACCGAGGTCAGCGAGCGCGACCTCGACCAGTACACCGAACTCCGCGCCCTGATCGAGGTGCCGACCATCGGCCGGGTCACGCAGATCGCCACCGAGGCCCAGCTCGAGGCGCTGCGCCCGGTGGCCGAGGAGATCGTGGAGCACGCGGGCAACCACAATCTGATCGGCTACCTCGACGCCGACCGCCGCTTCCACCTCGGCCTGCTCTCCCTGGCCGGCAACGAGCGTCTCGTCGAGACCGTCGGCGACCTGCGCAAGCGCTCACGGCTCTACGGGCTGACGCGGCTCGACGAACTCGGCCTGCTGGTCGCCTCCGCAGAGGAGCACCACGAACTTCTCGACCTCATGCTCGCCGGTGACGAACTCGCCGCCGAGGAGTGCATGGCCCGCCATCTCGGCCACGTCCGCTCCCTCTGGGCGCGGGCGGGGGAGAAACCGGTGGAGCAGCCGCGCACCAAGCGCACCCTCGGCGCCCACTGACGGAGGGGCCACCACCCGTTCCCGGCGCCCGCGGCATCCCGGCCCGGGACCACCACCCGCATCCCGGCCCGGGACCGGCACTCCGGCCCGAGAGGACCGGCGCCCCCGGTCGGCAAAGCCTCGGCAGCCGTTGCCGCCCACCTCCCCCGCAACCGGTGCTGCCGGTGCCCCGTCCCGGAGGCCCCGGCCGACCCGTCCCGTCCCGGACGCCCCGGCCGCCGGGCGTCCCGCCGAACTCGAATACCGAACGCCCCAGTTGATCAAGCGACCCTCCGCGCGGCCCCGCATCTGATCAACTGGTCGACCTCTCCGGCCGGGCTTACCGTCGAAGGACGGATGCCCGACGTCCGACCAGGCAGCCACGCCATGACCACGCCCTCGCCCACCCCCGTACCGCACACCGCCGCCCCCGCCCGGGGCGACGGAAACGGGATCGCGCTGCTGGTCATCGCATCGTGCCAGTTGATGGTCGTCCTCGACGCCACCATCGTGAACATCGCCCTCCCGCACATCCAGCGATCGCTGCACTTCTCCACCACGGGCCTGGCCTGGGTGGTGAGCGCCTACACGCTCGCCTTCGGCGGTCTGCTGCTCCTCGGCGGACGCACGGGCGACATCCTCGGTCGGCGGCGGGTGTTCGTCACCGGCGTACTGGTCTTCGTCGTCGCATCACTGCTCGGCGGCCTCGCGCAGAACGCCCCGCAACTGCTCGCCGCCCGCGCCCTGCAGGGCGCCGGCGGTGCCGTCGCCTCCCCGACCGCGCTCGCCCTGATCAGTACGACGTTCCGGGAAGGACCAGAGCGCAACCGGGCGTTCGGCGTCTTCGCCGCCGTGTCCGCGACCGGCGGTGCCATCGGGCTCCTCGCGGGCGGCGTCATCGTCGAATGGCTCGACTGGCGCTGGGTCTTCTTCGTCAACGTGCCCATCGGACTGCTCATCGTCCTCGCCGCCCCGCGCCGCATCCGCGAGTCCGCACGCCACCCGGGGCACTTCGACATCGCCGGCGCCCTGACCTCCACGCTCGGCATGGTGCTTCTCGTCTACGCCTTCATCCGCGCCGCCCAGGACGGCTGGCGGGACGGGGGCACGCTCGCGTCCTTCGTCTCCGCGGCCGTGGTCCTCACGGTCTTCGTCCTGGTGGAGACCCGTTCCAGGCAGCCGATCACCCCGCTGCACATGCTCGCCGACCGCAACCGTTCGGGCACCTACGGGATGATGCTCAGCCTCGCCGCGGCGATGTTCGGGATGTTCTTCTTCCTGACGCTCTTCGTACAGAACGTGCTCGGCTTCAGCCCGCTACGGGCCGGTCTGTCCTTCCTGCCCGTCAGCGCGGTGATCGCGACCGGAGCGGGCCTGGCCTCGCGTCTCCTGCCCCGGTTCGGGCCCAAGCCCTTCATGGTGACCGGGGCGCTGCTCGCCACGGCCGGACTGTCCTGGCTGACCGGTGCCGACGTCCACGCCACGTACGGGGGCGACATCCTCGGCCCGATGATCCTCTTCGGCTTCGGAATGGGGCTGCAGTTCGTCTCGCTCACCCTCATGGCGCTCTCCCGCGTCCCGCCGTACGAGTCGGGCGCGGCCTCGGGGCTGCTCAACACCAGCCAGCAGCTCGGCGGGTCGCTCGGTCTGTCCGTCCTGGTCACGGTGTTCGGTGTGGCGGCCGCGCACGAGACGGCCCGCCTGACGCCGGAGTTCCTCGCCCGGGCGACCCCGCCGCAGCGGCTGTTCCACGAGCGCACCGGGCAACTGCCGCCGCCCTGGGGCGACCAGGTGCTCGCTGCCGGGACCAGTGCCGCGTTCGTACTGGCCGCTGTCTTCACCGGAGTCGCCGCGCTGATCGCGCTGCTCGTCATCCAGGTACGGCCCTCGGACATCGCGCGACTGAAGGGCACGGCAGGGCGGCCGGGAGTGCGCTGACGCACACCGCACCCACCACCGTTCTCAGGCCCCCGCCAGCCGGAACCACACCCACTTGCCGCGGTCACCCACCGTGGCCACGCCCCAGGACGCCGCCAGGGCCTCCAGCAGGTCCAGGCCGCGCCCCGACTCCATCTCGTCGGAGGGCGCGCCGCCGGAGCGGGTTCCGGAGCCCATGTCCGTTGTGCCGTCGAAGACCGCGCCGGTGATGGCCCCCAGGGCCGGGTCACGGGCCAGGGCCACCTCGATGACCGCTCCGTCCGCGTGGCGGACCGCGTTCGCGACCACCTCGGTCAGAAGCAGGGCCGCGGTGTCCACAACCGCGCGGCACGCCGCCGCGCCACCTCCGTTTTCCCCCGTTATGTTTTTCGCGGTCCTGCAAGAGGGCCGCTGGCCTCCGGGCCCGGCATGACTGTTGCCCCCTGTCGAACGGATGACCTGGGGGGTGGTGTCACCGGGTCCGAGGGGTGCCGTCGGAGACGCTGATGAGAGGTCCGACCACCGCCCGGCCGGGCGCAACGCCCGGCCGC
>NZ_JASHLT010000049.1:0-108044 GCF_030056615.1 Streptomyces sp. HNM0645
CACCCGCCTGCTGATCCAGGTCACCGACGACGGGCACGGCGGAGCAGACGCAACGGGCGGCGGCCTCGGAGGCCTGGCCGAAAGACTCCGAGCCGTCGACGGCCTCCTCGTCATCGACTCCCCCACCGGCGGACCCACAACCGTCACCGCGGAACTCCCCTGGCGCGCGTGACGCCTCCGGCCGGGCGGACGCGGCGCATCCGGACGGGACCCCACCGGATCCGGGCACGGACACGGGCCGCTCGCCCGGACCTCACTCCACGCCCGAGGACCGGCACCCGGCCCCGACCCGCGCCGCCGCGGGGGCGAAACGCCCGCCCGGCCGTGCGAACGGTGCGATGCTGGGGGCGACCGCCGGACGCAGGCCGAGGACCGCGTACAACGACCGCAGGGGGACGCACCGCCGTGGAGCACGAGACCGACGCCCTCGCGAGGCACGCCGCGCCCCCCGGGACAGCCGCGACCGGAGCGCGCACCGTCCGCGTCGTCATCGCCGAGGACTCGGTGCTGCTCCGCGAAGGGCTCACCCGGTTGCTCACCGACCGCGGCCACCACGTCGTCGCGGGCGTCGGGGACGCCGACGCGCTGATCAGGACCATCGGGGACCTGGCCGCGCAGGACGACCTTCCCGACGTCGTCGTCGCGGACGTGCGGATGCCGCCCACGCACACGGACGAGGGCGTCCGCGCGGCCGTCCGGCTGCGCGGGGACCACCCGGGCCTGGGTGTGCTGGTGCTGTCGCAGTACGTGGAGGAGCGGTACGCCACGGAGCTGCTCGCGGGGAACAGCCGCGGTGTGGGCTATCTGCTGAAGGACCGGGTCGCCGAGGTCGCGGAGTTCGTGGACGCGGTCGTCCGGGTGGCCGGCGGCGGGACGGCGCTGGACCCGGAGGTCGTGGCGCAGCTGCTGGGGCGGAGCCGGAAGCAGGACGTGCTCGCCGGCCTCACTCCCCGGGAGCGCGAGGTGCTGGGCCTGATGGCGGAGGGCAGGACGAACTCGGCGATCGCACGGCAGCTCGTGGTGAGCGGCGGCGCCGTGGAGAAGCACGTGAGCAACATCTTCCTGAAGCTCGGACTGTCCCCCAGTGACGGTGACCATCGGCGTGTACTGGCCGTGCTCACCTATCTGGATTCCTGAATACCTGACACTCTGTCAGACAGCAACGATCGATCGCGGGGGAGCGTCTTACCGAACGAACCGGGGGGGCGAAGGGAACATGGCAAACCAGGACACGGCGGCATCTCAGATCGACGTCCGACATGTGAGCGGTCCGGAGAAGGCGATGCTCACGGACGTAGGGTTGACCTTGGAGCGACCGGTGCGCCGGCCGCAGCCCAGCCGCCTCGAGGGAGGTCCAGTTCAGTGACCAGCCAGGTCAGCAGCCCAGCAGAACACGCGGACGAGGCAGACGAGGCCGGGGACGCCCTCGTCGGGGGGCAGCGACGGCCTCCCGGCGAGAAGGAAGTACGCCAACTGGACCGGGTGATCATTCGCTTCGCGGGTGACTCCGGTGACGGTATGCAGCTGACGGGTGACCGTTTCACTTCGGAGACGGCGTCGTACGGGAACGACCTGTCGACCCTGCCCAACTTCCCGGCCGAGATCCGGGCGCCCGCCGGCACCCTTCCGGGCGTGTCCAGCTTCCAGGTGCATTTCGCCGACCACGACATCCTCACCCCCGGCGACGCACCCAATGTGCTGGTGGCGATGAACCCCGCCGCGCTGAAGGCCAACATCGCCGACGTGCCGCGCGGCGGCGAGATCATCGTCAACACCGACGAATTCGCCAAGCGCGCGATGGCCAAGGTCGGCTACGAGACCTCCCCCCTCGAGGACGGCTCGCTGGACGGCTACAGCGTGCACCCCGTCCCCCTGACCACGCTCACGATCGAGGCGCTCAAGGAGTTCGGCCTCTCCCGCAAGGAGGCCGAGCGCTCCAAGAACATGTTCGCGCTCGGCCTCCTGTCGTGGATGTACCACCGGCCGACCGAGGGCACCGAGAAGTTCCTGAGAGCCAAGTTCGCGAAGAAGCCGCAGATCGCCGAGGCGAACGTGGCGGCGTTCCGGGCCGGCTGGAACTTCGGGGAGACGACCGAGGACTTCGCCGTCTCCTACGAGGTCGCGCCCGCCGACACCGCGTTCCCGACCGGCACGTACCGCAACATCTCCGGGAACCTGGCCCTGTCCTACGGGCTGATCGCCGCGTCCCGGCAGGCCGACCTGCCGCTGTACCTGGGCTCGTACCCGATCACCCCGGCCTCGGACATCCTGCACGAGCTGTCCCGGCACAAGAACTTCGGCGTGCGCACCTTCCAGGCGGAGGACGAGATCGCCGGCATCGGCGCGGCGCTCGGTGCCGCGTTCGGCGGCTCGCTCGCCGTGACCACCACGTCCGGCCCCGGTGTGGCGCTGAAGTCGGAGACCATCGGCCTGGCGGTGTCGCTGGAGCTGCCGCTGCTGGTCGTCGACATCCAGCGCGGCGGGCCCTCGACAGGTCTTCCGACCAAGACCGAGCAGGCCGACCTGCTGCAGGCGATGTACGGCCGCAACGGCGAGGCTCCGGTCCCGGTGGTCGCACCCCGCACCCCGGCGGACTGCTTCGACGCGGCGCTGGACGCGGCCCGGATCGCGCTGACGTACCGCACCCCGGTGCTCCTGCTGTCCGACGGGTACCTCGCCAACGGCTCCGAGCCGTGGCGGATCCCGGACCTCGACGAGCTGCCGGACCTGCGGACCCAGTTCGCCACGGGCCCGAACCACACCCTCGACGACGGCACCGAGGTGTTCTGGCCCTACAAACGGGACCCGCAGACGCTGGCCCGCCCTTGGGCGGTGCCCGGCACGCCGGGGCTGGAGCACCGGATCGGCGGCATCGAGAAGCAGGACGGCACCGGAAACATCTCCTACGACCCGGCGAACCACGACCTCATGGTCCGCACCCGGCAGGCCAAGATCGACGGCATCGAGGTCCCGGACGTCGAGGTCGACGACCCGGACGGCGCGAGGACGCTGGTCCTCGGCTGGGGTTCCACGTACGGGCCGATCACCGCGGCGGTCCGCCGCATCCGCCGGGAGGGCGGCGCCGTCGCGCAGGCCCATCTGCGGCACCTCAACCCGTTCCCCAGGAATCTCGGGGAGGTCCTCGGGCGTTACGGCAAGGTAGTGGTGCCGGAGATGAACCTCGGCCAGCTCGCGGCACTGATCCGGGCGAGGTTCCTGGTCGACGCGCACTCGTACAACCAGGTCAACGGAATGCCGTTCAAGGCCGAGCAGCTCGCGGCGGCTCTCAAGGAGGCCATCGATGACTGAGACAGCGTCCACACTGCTGTCCCTGGTTCCCAAGGCCGAGGCCAAGCAGTCCATGAAGGACTTCAAGTCGGACCAGGAGGTCCGCTGGTGTCCGGGCTGCGGTGACTACGCGATCCTCGCCGCCGTGCAGGGGTTCATGCCCGAGCTCGGCCTGGCGAAGGAGAACATCGTCTTCGTCTCCGGCATCGGCTGCTCCTCCCGCTTCCCGTACTACATGAACACCTACGGGATGCACTCGATCCACGGCCGCGCCCCCGCGATCGCGACCGGCCTCGCCTCCTCCCGCCGCGACCTCAGCGTGTGGGTCGTCACGGGTGACGGGGACGCGCTGTCCATCGGCGGCAACCACCTCATCCACGCCCTCCGCCGCAACGTCAACCTCAAGATCCTGCTGTTCAACAACCGGATCTACGGTCTGACGAAGGGCCAGTACTCCCCCACCTCCGAGCTCGGCAAGATCACCAAATCGACCCCGATGGGCTCGCTGGACGCACCGTTCAACCCGGTGTCACTGGCCATCGGCGCCGAGGCGTCGTTCGTCGCCCGCACGATCGACTCCGACCGCAAGCACCTCACCGAGGTGTTGCGCGCGGCGGCGGACCACGCGGGCACGGCTCTGGTGGAGATCTACCAGAACTGCAACATCTTCAACGACGGCGCCTTCGAGGTCCTGAAGGACAAGGAACAGGCCGAGGAGGCGGTGATCCGGCTGGAGCACGGACAGCCGATCCGCTTCGGCGGCGGCTCCAAGGGCGTGGTGCGGGACCAGGCCACCGGCGATCTCAAGGTCGTCACGGTCACCCCCGAGAACGAGTCGCAGATCCTGGTCCACGACGCCCACAGCGCCAGTCCGACGACCGCGTTCGCGCTGTCCCGGCTGGCCGACCCGGACACGCTGCACCAGACGCCCATCGGGGTGTTCCGCAGCGTCGAGCGCCCCGTCTACGACACCCTGATGGCCGACCAGCTCGATGCCGCGATCGAGCAGAACGGCAAGGGCGATCTGGGGGCCCTGCTCTCGGGCAACGACACCTGGACCGTCGTCGGCTGACACGGCTCCCCCTGCGGACACGGGGCCCGGACCTCCACTCAGGAGGTCCGGGCCCCGTCGTACTCCGCGCGTGCCCGCTCCACGTCGCCGAGCCGCCGCTCGGTCCACCGCGCCAGCGCCCACACCTGCCCGCCGGCCTCGCGGCCGAGGTCCGTGAGGGAGTAGTCGACGCGCGGCGGGATGACGGGCTTGGCGTCGCGGTGCACGAACCCGTCGCGTTCCAGCGTCTGCAGGGTCTGCGCCAGCATCTTCTCGCTGACGCCGCCGATGGCGCGGCGCAGTTCGCTGAAGCGGTACGAGCGCTCCAGCAGCGCGGCCAGCACCAGGACGCCCCACCGGCTCGTGACGTGCTCCAGCACCACGCGGGACGGACACAGCTTCTCGTTGACGTCGGGCCTCCACGCGGGACTGCCTGCGACCTGCGGGCTCACGCTCATATCAGTACCTTACTTCAAAGTGGGTACTTTCGAATAGATAGCGCTAGCCGTAGCGTCGGTGCCAAAGCCCCAGCGAACGGAGAACCCACATGAGCATCGTCGTCACCGGAGCCACCGGACGCCTCGGCCGCCTCGTCGTCGAACGCCTCCTGGAGACGGGCCTACCGGCCGCCGGCATCGCCGCGGTGGTACGCGACAAGGACAAGGCCGGGGACCTCGCGGCACACGGGATCGAGCTGCGCGTCGCAGACTACGACGCCCCCGCGACGCTCGCGGCTGCCTTCCGCACCGGCGACCGGGTCCTGCTGGTCTCCGGGAACGAGGTGGGACGGCGCGTCCCGCAGCACGCGGCCGTCGTCGCCGCCGCGCGGGCGGCGGACGTCGCACAGCTCGCGTACACGGGCATCCTGGGCGGTCCCGAGGCGGACTTCGAGCTCGCGGCCGAGCACAAGGCCACCGAGCAGGCGATCCTCGACTCCGGTCTGCCGTACACCTTCCTGCGCAACGGCTGGTACACCGAGAACTACACGGAGCAGCTCGCCCCGGTCCTGGAGCACGGCGCGGTCGTCGCCAACGCGGGCGAGGGCAGGATCGCCTCCGCCGCGCGCGCCGACTACGCCGCCGCGGCGGCCGCCGTCCTCACCGGGGAGGGCCATCTCGGCCGGGCCTACGAGCTCAGCGGTGACACCGCCTGGTCGCTGGCCGAGTACGCGGCCGAGGTCGCGAAGCAGTCGGGCAGGGAGATCGCCCACCGGAACGTCCCCGCCGAGACGCATCTGGAGCTCCTCACCGGCGCCGGTGTGCCCGCGTCCTTCGCCGCGATCCTCGTCGACGTGGACCGCGCCGTCGAACGGGGCCTGCTGGCCCGCGGCGACGGCGACCTCGCCCGCCTCATCGGCCGGCCGACCACCCCGCTCGCGGAGACCGTCGCGACGGCCCTGGCGCACCACTGACCGTCACGTCATGACCGTATGGCGATACGGACATGACAGCCCGCCCTGCTCGGCGCTACCTTCGACCAGGACAGCGCGGTGCAGGGCGGCGGGAGGGCAAGTGAAGACGGACAACGAGCAGCGCATGGGCCTGCTGTACGGGATGGGCGCCTACGGGATGTGGGGGCTGGTCCCGCTCTTCTGGCCGCTGCTGAAGCCGGCCGGCGCCGTCGAGATCCTCGCCCATCGCATGGTCTGGTCGCTGGCGGTCGTCGGCGTCGCCCTGCTGGTGCTGCGCCGCTGGGAATGGCTGCGCCCCCTGCTGCGCGACCCGCGCAAGCTGGGCCTGATCACCGTCGCCGCCGCCGTGATCACGGTCAACTGGGGCGTCTACATCTGGGCCGTCAACGCGGGCCAGGTGGTGGAGGCGTCGCTCGGCTACTTCATCAACCCTCTGGTCACCATCGCCATGGGCGTGCTGCTGCTGAAGGAGCGGCTGCGGCCCGCGCAGTGGACGGCCGTCGGCATCGGCCTGGCCGCGGTGCTCGTACTCACGGTCGGGTACGGACGGCCGCCGTGGATCTCACTGGTCCTGGCCTTCTCGTTCGCCGTCTACGGGCTGCTGAAGAAGAAGACCAACATCGGCGGCCTGGAGTCGCTGGCCGCCGAGACCGCGGTGCAGTTCCTGCCGGCCCTCGCCTATCTGCTGTGGCTGGGCTCCCGTGGCGCGGCCGACTTCGGCGCGCACGGCGCCGGCCACGCGGCACTGCTCGCCGCCACCGGAGTCGTCACCGCCGTACCGCTGATCTGCTTCGGCGCGGCCGCGATCCGGGTGCCGCTGTCGACGCTGGGGCTCCTGCAGTACCTGGCGCCGGTCTTCCAGTTCCTGCTGGGCGTCCTCTACTTCCACGAGGCCATGCCCGCCGAGCGATGGGCCGGCTTCTCGCTGGTGTGGCTGGCGCTGACGATCCTCACCTGGGACGCGCTGCGCAACGCCCGTCGCACCCGGGCCGAGGCGGCGCGCCTCGCGGCCGAGGCCCGGGCCGCGGCGGGCGCGGCACCCCGGGCACCGGCTTCCCCGGAATCCGCGACCGTGCGGCGGCCGGAGCCTGCCGCCTGACGACGGACGGAGAGTCCGCGCCGCCGGCCGTGCCGGCAACGCGTCAGCCCCCTCCGAGGAGTGATGCGTTCGCCACCCGTTCCACGACCGCCCGCCAGTGCCCACGCCGCTCCTCTACAAAGGTTGCATGACACTGCACTGGAAGCTCGTGATCGACGCGACCGATCCGCTCGCCCAGGCCGACTTCTGGTCCAGGGCCCTCGGCTACCGGACGGAGGACAACAGCGCCCTGATCGAGGGTCTGCTGGAGCGGGGCGCCGTTCCCGAGGCCCTGACCACCGAGTGGCACGGCCGCCGCGCATGGCGGGATCTGGCCGCCGTCCGGCATCCGGACGACCCGTACGAGGAGGCGACAGGCACGGGACTCGGCAGGCGGCTGCTCTTCCAGCGGGTGCCGGAGGCCAAGACGGCCAAGAACCGCCTCCACCTCGACCTCCACCCCGGCCCGGGCCGGCGTGACGAGGAGGTGTCCCGGCTGGAGGAGCTCGGCGCGAGCGTGCTGCGCAGGGTGGAGGAACCGGGCGGGGAGTGGTGCATGATGCAGGACCCGGAGGGCAACGAGTTCTGCGTCCACTAGGGCGTAGGAAGTCCCCGAGCGACACGGCCTCCACAGCCGGCTCGACGACGCCCTTCCCGCGTCGGAGGGACCGCGCCAGAAACCGGACGGCGCCCAGCGTCGGGCACACCGGCACCCACGCGACGAAGGACGCCGCACCCCACGCGCCCGGCTCGGGCAGCTCCAGGGCTCCCTTGCCGATGTCCATGCACCCGCGCGACCACGGGGGCACAGTGCTTGCGGCGGGGAGGCAGCGGACTGCGCTTGCTCAGAAGCCTTGTGGACTTGACCGTTCCGAGATGTCCGCCTATCGAACCCGACTGACCGGTTTCCGCCCTTGACGGTCAGTCATCATCTCACTGAACATTCAGCACACAGCCGCACCGCACACTGCCGTACCGCGCACAGCTCCAGCACCCTGCGACGCCGTCGTCGCGGGGAGTCCCGCACGTTCCGTCCTGTCCCCGTACGGAATCCGGAGCCCCCACATGAGTCACTCCGCGCACAGACGTACCGCCGCCGCCGCGGCACTGGCCCTCGCCGGGCTGCTCACCGCGGCCGTTCCGGCGACCGCGGCACCCGGTGGACCACCCGCCTCCGCACCCGACTCCCGGGCGAGCGCCGCCACTTCCCCGGCGGCGCTCGCCGCGCCGGACATACCACTCGCCAACGTCAAGGCCCATCTGTCCGAACTGCAGTCCATCGCCGGTGCCAACGGCGGCAACCGCGCCCACGGCCGCCCCGGCTACAAGGCGTCGATCGACTATGTGAAGGCCAAGCTGGACGCGGCCGGATTCACCACCACCGTCCAGCAGTTCACCTCCTCGGGCGCCACCGGCTACAACCTGATCGCCGACTGGCCCGGCGGCGATCCCAACCAGGTGCTGATGGCCGGGGCCCACCTCGACTCCGTGAGCTCGGGACCGGGAATGAACGACAACGGCTCCGGTTCGGCCGGTGTGCTGGAGACCGCCCTTGCCGTCTCCAGGGCCCAGCTGCAACCGGCGAAGCATCTGCGCTTCGCCTGGTGGGGAGCGGAGGAGCTGGGGCTCGTCGGCTCCCGGTACTACGTCAACAACCTCCCCTCCGCCGAGCGTTCGAAGGTCTCCGGCTATCTCAACTTCGACATGATCGGGTCACCGAACCCCGGCTACTTCGTCTACGACGACGACCCGACGATCGAGCAGACCTTCAAGGACTTCTACGCCGGGCTCGGTGTACCGACCGAGATCGAGACCGAGGGCGACGGCCGTTCGGACCACGCCTCGTTCAAGAACGTCGGGATAGCGGTGGGCGGTCTGTTCACCGGCGCCAGCCGCACCAAGTCGAGCGCGCAGGCCCAGAAGTGGGGCGGTACGGCCGGACAGGCCTTCGACCGCTGCTACCACTCGTCCTGCGACACCACGTCGAACATCAACGACACGGCGCTCGACCGGAACAGCGACGCCATCGCACACGCCGTCTGGACCCTGTCCGCCGGGTCGACCGTTCCGCCCGGCGACGTCTACGAGTCCACCGCTGACGTCGCCATCCCGGACAACGGCGCCGCCGTGACCTCGTCCGTCACCGTCTCCGGCCGCACGGGCAACGCGCCGGCCACCCTCAAGGTGGGCGTGGACATCAAGCACACCTGGCGCGGTGACCTCGTCGTCGACCTGCTGGCACCGGACGGCACCGCGTACCGCCTGAAGAACTCCAGCGGCAGCGACTCCGCGGACAACGTCATCGCCACGTACACCGTGAACGCCTCCAGCGAGGTGGCCAACGGCACCTGGAACCTGCGNGACAGCTGGCGGCTCACCTTCTGAGCCGGCGGCACCGGCGGACCCACCCCCCACAGGCCCCATGCGCACGCGGACACCGTGTGCGCATGCGGTCGTCCGCGGGGCCGGGGCACGTACCAGGGTGCGGGGGGACCGTGGAGCACCCCGCACCCGGGCCGTGCTACTTCGCCGCGTTCGCCGCCTTGACGAGGGCGTCCTGGGTGACCGCGCCGACGTACACCTTGCCGTCGTCGGTCATCAGGGCGTTGACCAGACGGGTCTTGAAGACCGTGCCGGTGCCGAAGTCGCCCTCGATCCGGTCGCCGAGGGCGTCCAGGAACTGCTGGGCCTCCGGCGGGGCGTCGCCCGGCTTCGGGGCGGTGGAGCCCTTGCCGCCCGAGGTGGTGATCTCGGCGATGGCGGTCCAGCCCTCACCGATGACGTTCACCCCCCGGCCGTCGTCGCCGGCCAGACCGGCCGGTCCCAGGCCCTCGATGGCCTTCAGGCCCTCGGCGTGCTTGGGCTCACCTTTCTCGCGGCTGTTGAGCTCGTCCGCCTCGGTGACCTTCGCGCCCTTCGGCGGGGTGAAGTCGAAGGTCGACGCGGCGGGCCGGGAGAAGTCGACCTTGGTGAAGCCCGCGTCGACCACGGCCTTGCCGCCGCCGCTGGGCAGCAGGGTGAACTTCAGCGGCACGCCGTTCTCCGCGTCCACCGCGATCCTGACGGAGTCGACGGTCGAGCCGCTCTGCTTGGGCTCGACGAGCAGCTGGTACGCGTCGCGGCCCGCGATCCGGGCCGTGCCGTCGACGGTCACCGAGGTGGTGTCGCCGGCCGCCTTCAGCACCTCGTCGGCGAGGTCCTTCGGGGTGGCGGGCGGCTCCTTCGGGACCCGCTGCTCCCGCTCGGCGCCCGCCCCGGCGTCCTTGCCGTGGAAGACCTCGTCGGACCCGCTGTCGTACGCCCAGACGTCGTCGCCGTTGTGGATGACGCTGTACTCCGCGACCTCGCCCAGGATCGACAGCTTCTGCCGGTCGGGGCCGTCGGCCGCGATCCGCAGTGTGTGGGTGCCGGACGCCAGTTCCATCAGCCTGGCCTCGGGTGAGGCGGACGAACCGCCGTCGCCGCCCCCGGGGACGAGGCTGCCCGCGGCGCCGCCGACCAGCCCGCCGAGCGACGGGAGTCCCAGGTCGGTGCTGATCTTGACCGTGCCGGACAGCTGCTCGGTGTCCGACGCCGCGATCCTCGCGATGAGTTCCTGTGCCGTGATGTCCGGCAGATCGGGGTCGCCGGACGCGGCGAGCGCCGGGACGAGCCCGATGGTCGCCGCGGCGACTCCCGCCACCGCGACCGGGACGGCGTAGCGCGCCGCCTTGCGGCGGACGACGCTGCCCTCCCCGGCCTCGTCGGTGGTCCGTGCGGTGTCGTTCGGTGCCATGGTGTGCCCTACCTCCGTGATCGGCGGCGTCGTCCGTCCAGTGCACGAGTCCACCCCGCGCCGCCATTCTCACCCGTATCGGTCGGTTCGGTGAGGAGTGGTTGTCTCCATCTGACCAAATGGGGCCGTCGCACGCGTCAGCCCCCGGGATCAACTCCGCGTACTGCTGCGGTATGACCCGAGGGCCGGTTCCGTCACCCGTCCAGTAGGGGTCGGAGGAGGCGGGGCCTCAGCCCGCGCGGTGGACCACCGCGTCGCACAGCTCCTCCAGCGCGGCCCTCGCGGTGCACTCGGGGAGCGCCGCCAGCATCGCGCGGGCCTCCTGCGCGTACCGAACGGTGTCGCGCCGGGCCTGCTCGAGAGCCGAGTGGACGCGCAGCCCCGCCAGTGCCTCGGCGTGCCGGGCGTCGTCCGTCAGGTCGCCGGCGAGCAGTTCGAGGAGCTCAAGGTCCTCGGGCCGGCCGTGCGCGGCCGCCTGCTCCTGCAGCCGGAGCACCGGCAGGGTGGCGATGCCCTCGCGCAGATCGGTGCCGGGGGTCTTCCCGGACTCGTGGGAGTCGGACGCGATGTCGAGGACGTCGTCGGCGAGCTGGAAGGCGACGCCGAGGCGCTCGCCGTACTGGGTGAGGACGTCGGTGATCCGCTCGTCGGCGCCCGACATCATCGCGCCGAAACGGCAGGACACGGCGACCAGCGATCCCGTCTTGCCCCGGAGGACGTCAAGGTAGTGCTCGACCGGGTCGCGGCCGTCGCGGGGACCGGCCGTCTCCAGGATCTGGCCGGTCACGAGACGCTCGAACGCCTCGGCCTGGATACGGACGGCCTCGGGGCCGAGGTCGGCCAGGATGTGCGAGGCGCGGGCGAAGAGGAAGTCGCCGGTGAGGACGGCCAGGGAGTTCCCCCAGCGGACGTTGGCGCTGGGCACCCCACGGCGCACCTCGGCCTCGTCCATCACGTCGTCGTGGTACAGCGTCGCCAGGTGGGTGAGCTCGACGACGACGGCCGAGGGCACGATCCCCGGTGCGTCCGGGTCGCCGAACTGGGCGGCCAACATCACCAGGAGCGGCCGGAACCGCTTCCCGCCGGCCCGGACGAGGTGCTGCGCGGCCTCCGTGATGAAGGGCACCTCGCTCTTGGTGGCGTCGAGCAACCCCGACTCGACAGCCGCCAATCCGGTCTGGACATCGGCCTCAAGAGCCTGGTCCCGCACGCTCAGCCCGAACGGCCCGACGACGGTCACGAGAGGTACTCCTGTCTGCTGACGATCACACGGATTGTCGATGTGTCGCTGTCCCCACTCAAGTCAGCGTATCCGGTCGCCTTTCGATCACCATGGGCGCCTTCCCGCCTCCCCCGGTATGTTCGTGATCAGCCAATATGACTGGATGTGAGAGTTTTGTCTGGAATCTCGGTCGTGCCAGCCGGGACGAGCGCACACCGGCCCGCCGAAGCCCACCGCGCCCCCTTCCTCCCGGCGGGCGCGGACACCCGGAGGGGTGTGCCGGATCCGCCGGGGCCTGCGTCATGAGGATCCGCACCGACTACCCGTACGAGACCCGCCGGGACGACGTACGCATTCCGGTGCCCGGCGTCTCCGGGGGCACCACCCTGCTCTACGGCCGCGTCTGGCGGCCGGTCACCGACGAGCCCGTCCCCGCCCTGCTCGAATACCTCCCCTACGGGCTGAGCGACCGGACCGCGGCCTCGGACCGGCAGCGCCACCCCTGGTACGCGGGGCACGGCTACGCCTCCGTACGCGTCGACGTCCGCGGCCACGGCAACAGCGGGGGCGTGCCCGGCGACGAGTACGCGGCGGCCGGGCCGGCGGACGGGGCGGCCGTCGTCGAATGGCTCGCCCGGGAGCCGTGGTGCTCGGGCCGCGTGGGCATGTTCGGGGTGTCCTGGGGCGGCACCAGCGCCCTGCAGATCGCGGCGCTCGCGCCGGAGCCGCTGAAGGCCGTCGTCGCGGTCTGCTCCACCGACGACCGGTACGACAACGACGTGCACCGCATCGGCGGCGCGGTCGCCGCCGCAGGCACCGCCTCCCGGGCCGCGACCCTGCTCGCCTTCGGCGCCCGGCCGCCCGACCCGCTCTACGCCGGAGAGGACTGGGGCCGGCTGTGGCAGACCCGGCTGGAGGCCCTCGAACCCCTCCACCACACCTGGCTGGCCCACCCCATACGGGACGCGTACTGGGAGCAGGGCAGCGTGTGCGAGGACTACGGCGCGATCCGGGCGGCGGTGCTCGCCGTCGGCGGCTGGCAGGACCCGCACCGGGACACCGTGCTGCGGCTGGTCCGTGAACTGGACCCGGCACGGACGCGAGGGATCATCGGTCCCTGGCCGCACGAGTACCCGGACCAGGAGCGGCCGCCGGGCCCCGCGATCGGCTTCCTCCAGGAGACGCTGCGCTGGTGGGACCACTGGCTGCGGGACGACGCCCCGGAGCGCTCCGGGCACGGCGGCACGGAACGGCCGAGCGCCGCCGGCACCTCCACCGGTGCGGGCACGGGCGCCGCAACCGGTGAGGGCGCCGCCACCGGCGTAATGGCGGAACCGCTGCTCCGCGTCTGGATCACCGAGTCACACCCGCCCGCCACGGCGTACGACGAACTGCCCGGCCGCTGGGACGGCGAGCCCGACTGGCCGTCCCCCCGGGTCACCCCGGTGGCGTACGCCCTCCAGGGACCGCCGCTGGTCGTCGACTCACCGCAGCAGACCGGGCTCGACGCCGGGAGCTTCACGCCCTTGGGCGAGGACGCCGATCTTCCGCCCGACCAGCGGGACGAGGACGCCAAGTCCGTGAGCTTCGAGTTCGCGGTCGCGAAGCGGACGGAGATCCTGGGACGTCCGCGTGTGATCCTGCGGCTGCGCCTGGACGTACCGCACGGACTGGCCGTCGCCCGGCTGTGCGACGTGGCACCCGACGGCTCGTCGACGCTCGTCACACGGGGCGCGCTCGACCTCTCGGCCCGGGCCGGACGGGACCGCTCGCTCGGCTGGCCGGCCGGGGCCACCGACGCCGTCTCCTTCGAGCTCGCCGCCGCCGGCCACGCCTTCGCCCCCGGCCATCGCATCCGGCTGGCCGTCTCCTCCGCCTACTGGCCCTGGATCTGGCCCCGTGCGGACTCCGCGGGCTTCACCCTGGACCCGGACGGCTCCTTCCTCGAACTCCCCGTGCGCAGTGCCCCCGAAGGCCCCGGGACGTGCGGCACCATCGCCTTCGAGGCACCCGAGCACGCCGAGCCGCTCGGCGTCGTCACCCCCGTCACACTTGATCCGCCGCGCCCCGGGCGGCTGATCGTCCGAGATGTCGCCAAGGGTGAATGGCGGCTGGAACTCTCCGGCGACTGCGGCACCCGCGTCCACCCGGACGGCCTCGAACTCACGGAGCGGAGCGCGGAGTCGTACACGATCCGGGAACGGGACCCGCTGTCCGCGAGGACCCGGTGCGAATGGACGATCCGCCTCCATCGCCCGGAGCAGGCGTGGGACACCACGGTCGAGACCAGCTCCGACATCGGCTGCGACGAGGAGCACTTCCTCACCACCGACGAGGTGGTGTGCCGGCACGGCCGCGAGGTGGTCTTCCACCGCACCTGGCAGAGGCGGATCCCGAGGAGCGCGGACTGACGGGACCGGCGCGCCGGGCGTTCGCCGGGTGTCCGAGTGGGCCCTGACGCCGACTGCACTGTCCACGTAACGTGTCCTCCACACACGTGGAAAGCGAGGCAAGCACCGATGCCCGAGCAGAGCCCGCTCGATCTGGCCGAGGGCGATCCCTTCGGCCCGCACAACCTCCCGTACGGCGTCTTCACCACGGCGGACGAGCCGGACCGGCGCCGGCTCGGGGTCCGGATCGGCGGCCACGTGCTCGACGCCGGCGCCGCGGCGCACACCCTCGGCTCCCCGTACGCCGCGCTGCTCGCCCAGCCCGGCCTGGGACCGCTGCTCGCCGCCGGCCGCACCGCCTGGCGGGACGTGCGGCGTGCGCTCACCGCGTGGGTGACGGTGCCGGCCCACCGCCGGGACATCGAGCCGCTGCTCCACCCGCTCGACTCGGTGACGCTCCATCTCCCCTACGACGTGGCCGACTACGTCGACTTCTACGCCAGCGAGCACCACGCCACCAACGTCGGCCGCATCTTCCGCCCGGACGGCGAGCCGCTCACGCCCAACTGGAAGCATCTTCCGATCGGTTACCACGGCCGCTCCGGTACCGTCGTCGTCTCCGGCACGGAGGTCGTCCGCCCCTCCGGACAGCGGAAGGCCCCCGCCGACCCGGCTCCCGTCTTCGGCCCGTCGGTCAAGCTGGACATCGAGGCGGAGGTCGGCTTCGTCGTCGGCACCCCCTCCGAACTGGGCCGACCCGTCCCGCTGAACGGTTTCCGCGACCATGTCTTCGGGCTCCAGTTGCTCAACGACTGGTCCGCGCGCGACATCCAGGCCTGGGAGTACGTGCCCCTCGGCCCGTTCCTCGGCAAGTCGTTCGCCACGTCCGTGTCCGCCTGGGTCACCCCGCTGGAGGCCCTCGACGCCGCCCGGGTCTCCCCGCCCGCCCGGGACTTCGGCCTGCTGCCCTACCTCGACGACTCCGGCGACGAGGAGCCGGGCGGCTTCGACCTGCGTATCTCCGTCGCCGTCAACGGGCAGATCGTGTCCGAGCCGCCGTTCGCCACCATGTACTGGACCGCGGCCCAGCAACTGGCCCACATGACCGTCAACGGCGCCTCGCTGCGCACCGGGGACCTGTACGGCTCCGGCACGGTCAGCGGCCCCGACGTGCACCAGCGCGGCTCGCTCCTCGAACTCACCTGGAACGGCCGTGACCCGCTGGACCTGCCGTACGGGAAGCGGACGTTCCTGGAGGACGGCGACGAGGTCACCCTCACCGCGTGGGCACCGGGCCCCGACGGCGTGAAGGTCGGCCTCGGCGAGGTCACCGGCCGGATCGCGCCCGCCGCCGACGAGTAGGACTCCGTCGGGTCGGGATGGCCCGATGGCTTCCCGCACGACCCCGTGGCCTCGGGTCAGGGGCCCTGCTCGGGCCTCTGACCGCCGTGGTGCCGGCGCCGGCACCACGGTCCCGTGCGCCGAGCGGCTCGTGGACGGCGACCGGCCTCGGCGCCGTCGTGGTCCCCACACGTACCGCCACGGTCCCGCGAGCGGCCCGGGGCCTCGCGGAGTCCCGCGGAAGCCGGCACGCGGCCTGCGCGGCCCGTGGTGTCACCAGTGCTCGGCCAGTCCGAGCACCAGGACCAGCGACCCCGATCCCAGGGCCAGGAGGACCCAGGCGGCGACCCACGGCCTGCGGCCGTTCAGCAGATGCCGTACCGCCGCTGTGCCCTCGACGGTGACGCCGGCCATGCCCAGCACCCCGATGACGGCCCCCGTCCAGTAGGCCCATCCCTGTTCTCCGAAGAATCTCAGCAGCAGGAGGGCCGGGAGCAGTGCCGCAGTCGGCCAGGTGTCTGCGCTGCTCGGTTGCTTCGGCTCCTCCCGTCGGCCGGGATCCTGTGGCCGGTCCGGACGTTCCGGATCCCCGGTCCGCTGCGGCTGCTCTGCTGAAGCGCCCACGATGTCCCCCCGTGTCCACGATCAAGGTCCGGCTCCCTGGAGGACGCCGGGCCTTGATCGCGGGTTGCCCGGGGCCGGGCATGACCTCGCCCGGGAAGGGGACGGAAACGCGCCGAGGGCCGGACCGGAACCGGTCGAAGCCGGACGGGGACCGGAACCGGGCCGTGCGGACACCTGACCGCCGGACCGGTCCGGGCTGCGGTCAGGTCCTGTCGTCCGTGACGCGCTCCCCCTCGGCCTGGGACGGCGTGGTCCGGTCGACGTCGGGGTGCTGCTCCTCGGTCGACTCCCGGTCCTCGCCCTCGGCCTGGGAGGGGGTGGTGTACTCGGGCTCCTGGTACTGGTCGATCATGACGATCCTCCTCGACCCGACGGCCTCGCCCCGTGATCGAGCGTAGTCGCATTCGGACCGCCCGGCCGGGTGGGCGTGTGCAGCGCGAGGGCCCGGCACCCCTCCGAGAAGTGCCGGGCCCTGCGCCGACCGTGCGGGGACGCCCCCGCGGACCACCGCCTACCGCACGAACACGCTCGCCTGGCCGGCCAGGTCCAGGAAGTACTGCGGTGCCACGCCGAGCACCAGGGTGACCGCGACGCCGACCGCGATCGCCGTCGTCGTCAGCGGGGAGGGGACGGCGACCGTCGGGCCCTCCGGCTTCGGCTCGCTGAAGAACATCAGCACGATGACCCGGATGTAGAAGAACGCGGCGATCGCGGACGAGATCACACCGATCACGACCAGCACCCCGGCGCCTCCCTCCGCCGCCGCCCGGAACACGGCGAACTTCCCGGAGAAGCCAGAGGTCAGCGGGATGCCCGCGAAGGCCAGCAGGAACACCGCGAAGACGGCCGCGACCAGCGGCGACCGCCTGCCGAGGCCCGCCCACTTGGACAGGTGGGTGGCCTCGCCGCCGGCGTCGCGCACCAGCGTGACCACCGCGAACGCGCCGATGGTGACGAAGGAGTACGCGAGCAGGTAGAAGAGCACCGACGAGACACCGTCCGGCGTCACCGCGATGACACCGGCGAGGATGAAGCCGGCGTGTGCGATCGAGGAGTACGCCAGAAGCCGCTTGATGTCGGTCTGGGTGATGGCGACGATCGCGCCGCCCAGCATGGTGACGATGGCGATCGCCCACATGACCGGCCGCCAGTCCCAGCGCAGCCCGGGCAGCACCACGTACAGCAGCCGGAGCAGTGCGCCGAAGGCCGCGACCTTGGTGGCCGCCGCCATGAAGCCGGTGACCGGGGTCGGTGCGCCCTGGTAGACGTCCGGGGTCCACATGTGGAACGGCACCGCGCCCACCTTGAAGAGCAGCCCCGTAAGGATCAGCGCCCCGCCGATGAGCAGCAGGGCGTCGTTGCCCATCGTGCCGGCGAGCGCGGGGTCGATGGTCTGGACGGTGCCGTCGACGACGTCGGCGATGCGCGCGTACGCGACCGAGCCCGCGTAGCCGTACAGCAGGGCGATGCCGAAGAGCAGGAACGCGGAGGAGAAGGCGCCGAGGAGGAAGTACTTCACCGCGGCCTCCTGCGACATGAGCCGCTTGCGCCGGGCCAGCGCGCACAGCAGGTACAGCGGGAGGGAGAAGACCTCCAGGGCGATGAACAGTGTCAGCAGATCGTTCGCCGCGGGGAAGACCAGCATCCCGGCAACGGCGAAGAGGGCCAGCGGGAACACCTCGGTTGTGGTGAACCCCGCCTTGACCGCGGCCTTCTCGCTGTCGCTGCCCGGTACCGAGCCGGCCTGTGCGGCGAAGGAGTCGACGCGCTCGCCGTGCGCCGCGGGGTCGAGCCGGCGCTCGGCGAAGGTGAACACCGCGACCAGCGACGCCAGTAGGATCGTGCCCTGCAGGAACAGGGCGGGGCCGTCGACCGCGATGGCGCCCATCGCCGCGATGTGCGCCTTGGTCGTGCCGTAGCCGCCGACGGCCAAGCCGACCACCGCGGCGAACGCGGCGGCCAGGGCCACGACGGCGAGGAACACCTGTGTGTAGTGGCGGCTCCTGCGCGGGACGAAGGCCTCGACCAGCACACCGAGGATCGCCGCGCCGACCACGATCAGCATGGGCGCGAGCTGTGCGTACTCGATGTGCGGCGCCGGGATCCTGTCCAGCGGCTGGGCTGCCGTCGTCCACAGGTTGTGGACAGCTGTCGTGCTCACTTGGCCGCCTCCACCTCGGGCTGGGGGTCCTTCTTCTGGACGTCGGACATGGTGTGTTCGACGGCCGGGTTGACGATGTCCGTCAGCGGCTTCGGAAAGACGCCGAGGAAAACGAGCAGCGCGATCAGCGGCGTGACCACGACCAGCTCGCGCAGCCGGAGATCCGGAAGGCTCCGCACCTCCTCCTTCACCGGTCCGGTCATCGTCCGCTGGTACAGCACCAGCGTGTAGAGCGCGGCGAGCACGATGCCGAAGGTCGCGATGATGCCGACGACCGGATAGCGCGCGAACGTCCCGACGAGGACCAGGAACTCACTGACGAACGGCGCGAGTCCCGGCAGCGACAGGGTCGCCAGGCCGCCGATGAGGAAGGTGCCGGCGAGGACCGGAGCGACCTTCTGCACTCCGCCGTAGTCGGCGATGAGCCGGGAGCCGCGCCGCGAGATCAGGAAGCCGGCCACCAGCATCAGCGCGGCGGTCGAGATCCCGTGGTTCACCATGTAGAGCGTCGCCCCGGACTGCCCCTGGGTGGTCATCGCGAAGATGCCCATGATGATGAAGCCGAAGTGGGAGATCGACGCATAGGCGATCAGGCGCTTGATGTCGCGCTGCCCGACGGCGAGCAGCGCGCCGTAGACGATGCTGACCAGGGCCAGGGCCAGGATCACCGGGGTCGCCCACTCGGACGCCTCCGGGAACAGGCCCAGGCAGAAGCGCAGCATCGCGAACGTGCCGACCTTGTCGACCACGGCCGTGATCAGCACGGCGACCGGGGCGGTCGACTCGCCCATCGCGTTGGGCAGCCAGGTGTGCAGCGGCCAGAGCGGCGCCTTCACCGCGAAGGCGAAGAAGAAGCCGAGGAACAGCAGCCGCTCGGTGTTGGTGGCCATCTCCAGCGTGCCGTTGGCACGGGCCTCGGCGATCTCCGTCAGCGAGAAGTTCCCCGCGACCACGTAGAGCCCGATGACCGCGGCCAGCATGATGAGGCCGCCGACCAGGTTGTAGAGGAGGAACTTCACCGCGGCGTAGGAACGCTGGGCCGCCGCGTTCTCGTCGCGGCCCCCCGCCGCGGCAGCGGCCTGTCGAGCAGGTGCGGCACGGTCACCGAAGCCGCCGATGAGGAAGTACATCGGGATGAGCATGGCTTCGAAGAGGATGTAGAAGAGGAAGACGTCGGTGGCCTCGAAGGAGAGGATCACCATCGCCTCGACCGACAGGATCAGGGCGAAGAATCCCTGGGTCGGCCGCCACCTGTAGTTCTTCGTCTCGGCAGGGGTGTCCCCGCCGGAGGCGGGGGAGGGGTCGGCATCGTGCCAACCCGCCAGAATGATCGGCGGGATCAAAACGGCGGTCAGCGCGATCAATGCCACCGCGATCCCGTCCACGCCCAGTTCGTAGCGGACCCCGAAGTCCGCGATCCAGGCGTGGGACTCGGTGAGCTGGTAGCGGTCGCCGCCGGGCTCGAACCGTACGGCGATCACCGCCGCGAGCACGAGCGTGCCCAGGGAGACCAGCAGCGCCAGCCACTTGGCGGCCGTGCGCCGGCCGGCCGGGACGGCGGCGGTGGCGATCGCGCCGAGCGCCGGGAGCGCCGCCGCCGCGGTGAGGAGCGGGAAGGACATGTCGGTTACACCGCCCTCATCAGCAGGGTCGCGGCGATCAGCACCGCCGTACCTCCGAACATCGTGACCGCGTAGGTGCGGGCGTAGCCGTTCTGCAGCTTGCGGAGCCGGCCGGAGAGGCCGCCGAACGAGGCCGCCGTGCCGTTGACGACCCCGTCGACCAGGCTGTGGTCCACGTACACGAGCGACCGGGTCAGGTGCTCGCCGCCCCGGACCAGGACCACGTGGTTGAAGTCGTCCTGGAGGAGGTCGCGGCGGGCGGCCCGGGTGAGCAGCGAACCGCGCGGCGGGGTGACCGGCACCGGGCGGCGGCCGTACTGGAGATAGGCGAGTGCGACGCCGAGGACCATCACCGCGACCGTCGCGGTCGTGACCGTGGCGGCGCTGAGCGGCGAATGGCCGTGTTCGAAGCTGGTGACCGGCTCCAGCCACTTCACGAACGACTCGTGCCAGGAGAACAGCCCGCCGGCGAAGACCGAGCCGAAGGCGAGCACGATCATCGGGATCGTCATCGTCCTCGGCGACTCGTGCGGATGCGGCGGTTCGCCCTTGTCGTCGGGCTGCCAGCGCTTCTCGCCGAAGAAGGTCATCAGCATCACACGCGTCATGTAGAAGGCGGTGATGGCGGCGCCCAGCAGGGCCGCGCCGCCGAGGATCCAGCCCTCGGTGCCGCCCTTGGCGAAGGCCGCCTCGATGATCTTGTCCTTGGAGAAGAAGCCGGACAGGCCCGGGAAACCGATGATGGCGAGGTAGCCGAGGCCGAAGGTGACGAAGGTGATCGGCATGTACTTCCGCAGGCCGCCGTACTTCCTCATGTCCACCTCGTCGTTCATGCCGTGCATGACCGAACCGGCACCGAGGAAGAGCCCGGCCTTGAAGAATCCGTGGGTGACCAGATGCATGATCGCGAAGGCGTATCCGATCGGCCCGAGGCCCGCCGCCAGGATCATGTAGCCGATCTGCGACATCGTCGAACCGGCCAGCGCCTTCTTGATGTCGTCCTTCGCACAACCGACGATCGCACCGAAGAGGAGCGTGACCGCGCCGACCGTGACGACGGCGAGCTGGGCGTCCGGGGCGGCGTTGAAGATCGCCCCGGAGCGGGTGATCAGGTAGACGCCGGCGGTGACCATCGTCGCCGCGTGGATCAGGGCCGAGACCGGGGTCGGACCCTCCATGGCGTCCCCGAGCCAGGACTGCAGTGGCACCTGGGCGGACTTGCCGCAGGCGGCGAGCAGCAGGAGCAGGCCAAGGGCGGTCAGCGTGCCCTCGGACGCCCTGCCCGTGGACCCCAGCACCGGCCCGAAGGCGAAGGTGCCGAAGGTGGTGAACATCAGCATGATGGCGATGGACAGTCCCATGTCGCCGACCCGGTTGACCAGGAAGGCCTTCTTCGCCGCCGTCGCCGCGCTGGGCTTGTGCTGCCAGAAGCCGATGAGCAGGTACGAGGCGAGGCCGACGCCCTCCCACCCGACGTACAGCAGCAGGTAGTTGTCGGCGAGCACGAGCAGGAGCATCGCCGCGAGGAACAGGTTGAGGTAGCCGAAGAAGCGGCGGCGGCGCTCGTCGTGCTCCATGTACCCCACCGAGTACAGATGGATGAGCGAGCCGACGCCGGTGATCAGCAGGACGAAGGTCATCGACAGCTGGTCGAGCTGGAAGGCGACGTCCGCCTGGAAGCCGCCGACCGGGATCCAGCTGAACAGGTGCTGGTGGAGAGTGCGGTCGTCGCCGGGCCGGCCGAGCATGTCGGCGAACAGCACGACGGCGACGACGAAGGAGGCGGCGGCGAGCGCGGTGCCGATCCAGTGGCCCGAGCGGTCGAGCCGGCGCCCGCCGAGCAGCAGCACGGCCGCGCCGAGCAAGGGCGCCGCGACCAGCAGCGCGATCAGGTTCTCTGCGTTGTCCACGAGTCTGCGACCCCTTACAGCTTCATCAGACTGGCGTCGTCGACCGAGGCCGAGTGGCGGGAACGGAACAGCGACACGATGATCGCGAGCCCGACCACGACCTCGGCGGCGGCGACGACCATCGTGAAGAAGGCGATGATCTGGCCGTCGAGATTGCCGTGCATCCGGGAGAAGGCGACGAGCGCGAGGTTGCAGGCGTTGAGCATGAGCTCGATGCACATGAAGACGACGATCGCGTTCCGCCTGATCAGTACGCCGGCCGCGCCGATGGTGAACAACAGGGCGGCGAGGTAGAGATAGTTGACGGGGTTCACCGCTTGGCCTCCTGTCCGTCGCGGCGGCCGTCCCGGCCGCGTTCGTCCTGGTCCCGGTCGAGGCGTTCCTCGGAGCGGCGCTCCAGCGCCTTGAGGTCGTTCAGTGCCTCACGGGACACGTCCCGGACCTGGCCGCGGGAGCGCAGCGTCTTGCTGACGGTGAGCTCCGACGGGGTGCCGTCGGGGAGCAGACCGGGGATGTCCACCGCGTTGTGGCGTGCGTACACGCCCGGGGCGGGCAGCGGAGTCGGGAGCTTCCAGCCGTAGGCCGCCGACGAGGGGTGGCGGTCGGGCGACGGGAGGGCGCTCGCCTCGCGCACGCGCTGCTCGGCCAGTTCCCGCTGGGTCCTCGCGCGCTCCGTGCGCTCCCGGTGGGTGAGCACCATCGCGCCGACCGCCGCCGTGATGAGCAGGGCGCCGGTGATCTCGAACGCGAAGACGTACTTGGTGAAGATCAGCGCCGCCAGGCCCTCGACGTTGCCCGCCGCGTTGGCCTCGCCGAGTCCGATGAAGGACCCCGGGCCCAGCGAGGCGTGGCCGATGCCCGCGATCATCAGGACGCCGAAGCCGATGCCGCAGAGGGCCGCCCACCAGCGCTGGCCCTTCAGGGTCTCCTTGAGGGAGTCCGCGGCCGTGACACCGACCAGCATGACGACGAACAGGAAGAGCATCATGATCGCGCCGGTGTAGACGACGATCTGGACGACGCCCAGGAAGTACGCGCCGTTGGCGAGGTAGAAGACCGCCAGGACGATCATGGTCCCGGCGAGGCACAGCGCGCTGTGCACGGCCTTCTTCATCAGGATGGTGCACAGCGCCCCGACGACGGCGACGGTGCCGAGGACCCAGAACTGGACGGCCTCGCCGGTGGAGGTCGCGGCGGCCAGCGCGCTCATGCGTCGACCTCCTTCTTCGCCGCCGGCCCCTCCGGCCCGGAGCCGGCGTCCTGCGGCTTCTCCCCCTTGGACACGGCGACCTGGCGCTCGGTGCCGGGGGCGGCCTCGGTGACCAGCCCCCGGTAGTAGTCCTGCTCGTCCGTGCCGGGGTGGATCGCGTGCGGGGTGTCGACCATGCCGGGCTCGAGGCCCGCCAGCAGCTGCTCCTTGGTGTAGATCAGGTTCTCGCGGGAGCTGTCGGCCAGCTCGAACTCGTTGGTCATCGTGAGCGCCCGGGTCGGGCACGCCTCGATGCACAGCCCGCAGAGGATGCAGCGGGCGTAGTTGATCTGGTAGACGCGGCCGTACCGCTCGCCGGGCGAGTACCGCTCCTCCTCGGTGTTGTCCGCGCCCTCCACGTAGATCGCGTCGGCCGGACAGGCCCAGGCGCACAGCTCGCAACCGACGCACTTCTCCAGCCCGTCCGGGTGCCGGTTGAGCTGGTGCCGGCCGTGGAAGCGCGGCGCCGTCGTCTTCTGCTGCTCCGGGTACTGCTCGGTCAGCCGCTTCTTGAACATGGCCTTGAAGGTCACGCCGAAGCCGGCGACCGGGTTCTGGAACGCGCTCCCGGAATCCTCGGGTCGCTCAGACACCGTCAGCCTCCTTTCCGTCACGAGGTCCGTCACTGTCAGTATTCGCGCCGCCACTGACAATCAGCTCGCGGTCGCGACGGGGCCGCCTTCGCGGAACCTGCGGCAGCACCTGTCCGGGCAGCGGGGGCACCGGGAAACCGCCGGCCATCGGGTCGAACGCCCCGGGCGCACCGCCCTGTTCGGCCTCCGCCTCCTCGGCCGCCTCCGCCTCGGCCCGTTCCCTGCGGCCGCGGAAGAGGTCCGCGACGAAGGACAACAGCAGGACGGCGAGGACCGCACCGCCGACGTACAGCACGATCTGTGAGAAGTCGCGGCCGTCGTTGCGCAGCGCCCGCACGGTGGCGACGAGCATCAGCCAGACGACCGAGACCGGGATGAGCACCTTCCAGCCGAGTTTCATCAGCTGGTCGTAGCGGACGCGCGGGAGCGTGCCGCGCAGCCAGATGAAGAAGAAGAGCAGCAACTGCACCTTGATGACGAACCAGAGCATCGGCCACCAGCCGTGGTTCGCGCCCTCCCAGAAGGTGCTGACCGGCCACGGGGCCCGCCAGCCGCCCAGGAAGAGGGTGACGGAGACCGCCGCGACGGTGACCATGTTCACGTACTCGGCGAGCATGAACATCGCGAACTTGATCGACGAGTACTCGGTGTTGAAGCCGCCGACGAGGTCGCCCTCGGACTCCGGCATGTCGAACGGCGCCCGGTTGGTCTCACCGACCATCGTCACGATGTAGATGAGGAACGAGACCGGCAGCAGCAGGACGTACCAGCGGTCCGCCTGTGCCTCCACGATCGTCGAGGTCGACATCGAGCCGGAATAGAGGAAGACGGAGGCGAACGCGGCGCCCATGGCGATCTCGTACGAGATCATCTGGGCGCAGGAGCGCAGTCCGCCGAGCAGCGGGTACGTCGAGCCGGACGACCAGCCGGCGAGCACGATGCCGTAGATGCCGACCGAGGCCACCGCGAGGATGTAGAGCATCGCGATCGGCAGGTCGGTGAGCTGCATCGTGGTCCGCTGGCCGAAGATCGAGATCTCGTTGCCGGCCGGGCCGAACGGGATCACGGCGATCGCCATGAAGGCCGGGATGGCCGCGACGACCGGCGCGAGGACGTAGACCACCTTGTCCGCGCGCTTGACGATCACGTCCTCCTTGAGCATCAGCTTGACGCCGTCCGCGAGGGACTGGAGGAGGCCCCACGGACCGTGCCGGTTGGGGCCGATGCGCAACTGCATCCACGCGACGACCTTGCGCTCCCACACGATGGAGAACAGCACGGTCACCATCAGGAAGGCGAAGCAGAAGACCGCCTTGACGACGACGAGCCACCAGGGGTCCCGCCCGAACAGCGAGAGGTCCTCCGCCGCGAGCAGCGTCTGGTCGAGGAGTGCCGGGTTCACGCGCGCACCTCCGGTACGTCGTCGGGGCCGGCGGTCCCGTGGCCGGCCGTTGCCGCCGGGCCGACGCGGACGAGCCGGCCGGGCGTCACGCCCGTGTCGCTCAGCACGCCGCCGCCGGCCGAGTTGAGCGGGAGCCACACCACGTGGTCGGGCATCTCGGTCACCTGGAGCGGGAGTTGCACGGAACCGGAGGGACCGCTGACGGCGAGCAGATCGCCGTCCTTGACCCCGGTCTCGGCCGCGGTGGCGGCGGAGAGCCGGGCGACGGCCGCGTGCCGGGTGCCGGCCAGCGCCTCGTCGCCCTCCTGGAGGAGCCCCTGGTCGAGCAGGAGCCGGTGACCGGCCAGGACCGCCTCGCCCTCGCCGGGGCGGGGCAGCGGCCGGGCGGACTCGGCGGGCTGGTCCGCCCGGGGGCCGGTCCAGCCGCCGAGCCGGTCCATCTCGCGCCGTACGGAACGGAGGTCGGGCAGGGCGAGGTGCACGTCGAGCGCGTCGGCGAGCATGTGCAGCACCCGCGCGTCCGCCGGCGGCAGCGGGCGGGTCATCTGGTCCGGCTTGAGCGCGGCCTCGAAGAGCCGTGCCCTGCCCTCCCAGTTGAGGAACGTGCCCGGCTTCTCGGCCACGGCCGCGACCGGGAAGACCACGTCGGCCCGCGAGGTGACCTCGGAGGGCCGCAGTTCCAGCGAGACCAGGAAGCCGACCGAGTCGAGCGCCTCCCGGGCACGTGCCGGGTGGGGCAGGTCGGCGACCTCGACGCCGGCGACGACCAGGGCGGCCAGTTCGCCGTTGGCGGCGGCCTCCACGATCTGCCCGGTGTCCCGGCCGTAGCGGTGCGGCAGTTCGCGTACGCCCCAGGCCGCCGCGGTCTCCTCGCGGGCCCGCGGGTCGGTGGCGGGGCGACCGCCGGGCAGCAGGGACGGCAGGGCGCCGGCCTCGACGGCGCCGCGCTCGCCGGCGCGGCGCGGGATCCAGACCAGCTCGGCGCCGGTCGCCGTGGCGGTGCGCGCGACCGCGCTCAGAGCGCCCGGTACTCCGGCCAGCCGCTCACCGACGACGATCACGGCGCCTTCTGCCCGCAGCGCCTCGGCGGCCGTGGCGCCGTCCCCCTCGAGCCCGGTGCCCGACGCCAGCGCGTCCAGCCATTCGGCCTCGGTGCCGGGAGCCGCCGGAAGCAGCACGCCCCCGGCCTTCGTGAGCCCGCGGGTGGCGTGCGTGGCGAGGGCGAACGTCCGCTGGCCGTGCTTGCGCGCGGCCTTGCGCAGCCGGAGGAAGACCCCCGGAGCCTCCTCCTCCGCCTCGAAGCCCACGAGCAGCACCGCCGGGGCCTTCTCCAGCGAGGCGTAGGAGACGCCCGCGCGGTCGAGGTCCCGGCCGCGGCCGGCGACCCGGGCGGCGAGGAAGTCGGCCTCCTCCGAGGAGTGGACCCGGGCCCGGAAGTCGATGTCGTTGGTGTCGAGGGCGATCCGGGCGAACTTGGCGTACGCGTAGGCGTCCTCGAAGGTCAGCCGACCGCCGGTGAGCACCGCGGCCCGGCCGCGTGCCGCCGCGAGTCCGGTGGCCGCCGCCTCCAGCGCCTCCGGCCAGCTCGCGGTCTCCAGCTCGCCGGTCTCCCTGTTGCGGACGAGCGGCGTGGTGAGCCGGTCGCGCTGCTGGGCGTAGCGGAAGGCGAACCGCCCCTTGTCGCAGATCCACTCCTCGTTGACCTCGGGGTCCTCGGCGGCGAGCCGCCGCATGACCTTTCCGCGCCGGTGGTCGGTGCGGGTCGCGCAGCCACCCGCGCAGTGCTCGCAGACGGACGGCGACGAGACGAGGTCGAAGGGCCGGGAGCGGAACCGGTAGGCCGCCGAGGTCAGCGCGCCGACCGGGCAGATCTGGATGGTGTTCCCGGAGAAGTAGGACTCGAAGGGGTCGCCCTCGCCCGTGCCGACCTGCTGGAGCGCGCCGCGTTCCAGGAGTTCGATCATCGGGTCGCCGGCGATCTGGTTGGAGAAGCGGGTGCATCGCGCGCACAGCACGCACCGCTCGCGGTCGAGCAGCACCTGGGTGGAGATGTTGATCGGCTTCTCGTACGTCCGCTTCCTGCCCTCGAAGCGGGACTCCGCCTGACCGTGCGAGACGGCCTGGTTCTGCAGCGGGCATTCGCCGCCCTTGTCGCAGACGGGGCAGTCGAGCGGGTGGTTGATGAGCAGCAGCTCCATCACGCCCTGCTGCGCCTTCTCGGCGACGGGCGAGGTGAGCTGGGACCTGACGACCATGCCGTCGGTGCAGGTGATGGTGCAGGAGGCCATCGGCTTGCGCTGGCCCTCGACCTCGACGATGCACTGACGGCAGGCGCCGGCCGGGTCGAGGAGCGGGTGGTCGCAGAACCGGGGGATCTCGATGCCGAGCTGTTCGGCGGCCCGGATGACCAGGGTGCCCTTCGGTACGGAGATCTCGACCCCGTCGATGGTCAGCGTGACCAGGTCCTCCGGCGGGACCGCGGCGCTCCCGCCGCCGGTGTTCGCGGCGGACGTGGTGACGGTCATGCGTCCACCTCCAGGTTCGACACGGCCCAGGCCGTGGACTTCGCGGGGTCGAAGGGGCAGCCCCGGCCGGTGATGTGCTGCTCGTACTCGTCGCGGAAGTACTTCAGCGAGGAGAAGATCGGCGCCGCGGCGCCGTCACCGAGGGCGCAGAACGACTTGCCGTTGATGTTGTCGGCGATGTCGTTCAGCTTGTCGAGGTCCTCCGCCGAGCCCTTGCCCGCCTCGATGTCGCGCAGCAACTGGACCAGCCAGTAGGTGCCTTCGCGGCAGGGCGTGCACTTGCCGCAGGACTCGTGGGCGTAGAACTCGGTCCAGCGGGTCACGGCCCGGACCACGCAGGTCGTCTCGTCGAAGCACTGGAGCGCCTTGGTTCCGAGCATGGAACCGGCGGCGCCCACGCCCTCGTAGTCCAGCGGCACGTCGAGGTGCTCGTCGGTGAACATCGGGGTGGAGGAGCCGCCGGGCGTCCAGAACTTCAGCCGGTGGCCGGGGCGCATGCCGCCGCCCATGTCGAGCAGTTGGCGCAGCGTGATGCCGAGCGGGGCCTCGTACTGACCGGGGCGCGCGACGTGGCCGCTCAGCGAGTACAGCGTGAAGCCGGGGGACTTCTCGCTGCCCATGGAGCGGAACCACTCCTTGCCCTTGTTGAGGATCGCGGGAACGGACGCGATGGACTCGACGTTGTTCACCACGGTGGGGCAGGCGTACAGACCGGCGACCGCGGGGAAGGGCGGCCGCAGCCGGGGCTGTCCGCGCCGGCCCTCCAGCGAGTCCAGCAGGGCGGTCTCCTCACCGCAGATGTACGCGCCGGCGCCGGCGTGCACGGTGAGTTCGACGTCGAGTCCGCTGCCGAGGATGTTCTTGCCGAGGTAGCCGGCGTCGTACGCCTCGCGGACGGCCTCGTGCAGCCTGCGCAGTACGGGGACGACCTCACCGCGCAGATAGACGAAGGCGTGGCTGGACCGGATCGCGTAGCAGGCGATCACGATGCCCTCGATGAGGGAGTGGGGGTTGGCGAAGAGCAGCGGGATGTCCTTGCAGGTGCCCGGCTCCGACTCGTCGGCGTTGACGACGAGGTAGTGCGGCTTGCCGTCGCCCTGCGGGATGAACTGCCACTTCATCCCGGTGGGGAAGCCGGCGCCGCCGCGGCCGCGCAGCCCGGAGTCCTTCACGTACGCGATCAGGTCGTCGGGGGCCATGGCGAGGGCCTTGCGCAGTCCCTCGTAGCCCTCGTGCTCGCGGTAGGTCTGCAGGGTCCAGGACTCGGGCTGGTCCCAGAAGGCGGAAAGGACGGGCATGAGCAGCTTCTCGGGGCTGGTCCCGCCGCCTGCCTCCGGCCCGTACTCGGTGGACACGGTCATCACTCCCCCTCCTCGGATACCGGGCCGGCCGGGTGGGCCGGGTCCGACGCCGATGTGGCCTGTGAGTCGTTCTGCGTCCCGGAGGGACTCGTCGAGGGGTGGTGGTCGGGCGACGGGCTCGCGTGCGAGCTGAGGTGCTCGCCCGGGGGCTCGTCCTGCGGAGCGGCGCCGCGCGGGTGGACGACCCGCGGCTGGGGGGCCTCGCCCTTGGCCAGCCGGAGGCCGACGAGGGAGGCGGGGCCGGCGCCGCCGGTGGCCTCGACGGCTCCGGGGCGCTCGTCGGGGAAGCCGGCCAGGATGCGGGCGGTCTCCTTGAACGTGCACAGCGGGGCGCCGCGGGTGGGTTCGACGCTACGCCCGGCCCTCAGGTCGTCGACGAGCCGTCGGGCCGACTCGGGGGTCTGGTTGTCGAAGAACTCCCAGTTGACCATCACGACGGGGGCGAAGTCGCAGGCCGCGTTGCACTCGATGTGCTCGAGGGTGACCTTGCCGTCCTCGGTGGTCCCGCCGTTGCCGACGCCGAGGTGCTCCTTGAGCCCGTCGAAGATCGCGTCGCCGCCCATCACGGCGCAGAGGGTGTTGGTGCAGACGCCGACCTGGTACTCGCCGGACGGCTTGCGGCGGTACATCGAGTAGAAGGTCGCGACCGCGGTGACCTCGGCCGTCGTCAGGTCCAGGACCTCCGCGCAGAACCGCATGCCGGTGCGGGTGACGTGGCCCTCCTCCGACTGCACGAGGTGCAGCAGCGGCAGCAGCGCGGACCGGCTGTCCGGGTAGCGGCCGATGATCTGCCGGGCGTCCGTCTCCAGCCTCGTGCGCACCTCCGCCGGATAGTCGGGGGCGGGGAGCTGGGGCATGCCGAGCGATACGTCTGTCACCGGTCGACGCCTCCCATCACGGGGTCGATGGACGCGACGGCGACGATCACGTCGGCGACCTGGCCGCCCTCGCACATCGCCGCCATGGCCTGCAGATTGGTGAAGGACGGGTCGCGGAAGTGGACCCGGTAGGGGCGGGTGCCGCCGTCCGAGACGACATGGACGCCGAGCTCGCCCTTGGGGGATTCGACGGCCGCGTACGCCTGTCCTGCCGGAACCCGGAAGCCCTCGGTCACCAGCTTGAAGTGGTGGATCAGGGCCTCCATGGAGGTGCCCATGATCTTCTTGATGTGGTCGAGGGAGTTGCCGAGGCCGTCCGGGCCGAGCGCGAGCTGCGCGGGCCAGGCGATCTTCTTGTCCTCGACCATCACCGGTCCTGGGGCGAGCCGGTCCAGGCACTGCTCGACGATCCGCAGCGACTGCCGCATCTCCTCCAGCCGGATGAGGAAGCGGCCGTAGGCGTCGCAGGTGTCCGCGGTCGGGACGTCGAACTCGTAGTTCTCGTACCCGCAGTACGGATCGGACTTGCGCAGGTCGTGCGGGAGGCCGGTGGAGCGCAGGATCGGGCCCGTCGCGCCGAGTGCCATGCAGCCGGCGAGGTCGAGATAGCCGATGTCCTGCATCCGGGCCTTGAAGATGGGGTTCCCGGTGGCGAGCTTGTCGTACTCGGGAAGGTTCTTCTTCATCGTCTTCACGAACTCGCGGATCTGGTCGACCGCGCCCGGGGGCAGGTCCTGGGCGAGACCGCCGGGGCGGATGTACGCGTGGTTCATCCGCAGGCCGGTGATCAGTTCGTAGATGTCGAGAATGAGTTCACGATCACGGAATCCGTAGATCATGACCGTGGTCGCGCCCAGCTCCATGCCGCCGGTGGCGATGCACACCAGGTGCGAGGAGAGCCGGTTGAGCTCCATCAGGAGCACCCGGATGACCGAGGCACGGTCGGGGATCTGGTCCTCGATGCCGAGGAGTCGCTCGACGGCGAGGCAGTACGCCGTCTCGTTGAAGAACGGCGTCAGGTAGTCCATGCGCGTGACGAAGGTGGTTCCCTGCGTCCACGTCCGGTACTCGAGGTTCTTCTCGATCCCGGTGTGCAGGTACCCGATGCCGCAGCGGGCCTCGGTGACGGTCTCGCCGTCGATCTCGAGGATCAGCCGGAGCACTCCGTGGGTGGAGGGGTGCTGGGGTCCCATGTTGACGACGATGCGCTCGTCGTCGGCCTTGGCCGCGGTCTCCACGACCTCGTCCCAGTCCCCGCCGGTGACCGTGTGGACGGTTCCCTCGGTGGTCTCGCGCGAGCTTGCCGATGAGGTGGTCACGAGTACGACCTCCGCTGGTCAGGAGCCGGGATCTGGGCGCCCTTGTACTCGACGGGGATGCCGCCGAGGGGGTAGTCCTTGCGCTGCGGGAAGCCCTGCCAGTCGTCCGGCATCATGATCCGGGTGAGGGCGGGGTGGCCGTCGAAGACCAGACCGAAGAAGTCGTAGGTCTCGCGCTCGTGCCAGTCGTTGGTCGGATAGACCTCGACGAGCGACGGGACGTGCGGGTCCGTGTCCGGGGCGCTGACCTCCAGCCGGATCAGCCGGCCGTGGGTGAGCGAACGCAGGTGGTAGACGGCGTGCAGCTCGCGCCCCTGGTCACCGGGATAGTGGACGCCGCTGACCCCCGTGCACAGCTCGAAGCGGAGCGCCGGGTCGTCGCGCAGCGTCCTGGCGACCCGGACGAGGTGCTCGCGCGCGATGTGGAAGGTGAGTTCGTCGCGGTCGACGACGGTCTTCTCGATCGCGTTCTCCGGGAGGAGGTCCTGCTCCTCCAGGGCGCCCTCGAGCTCGTCGGCGACCTCATCGAACCAGCCGCCGTAGGGGCGGGTGGCGGCGCCGGGCAGCCGGACGGAGCGGACGAGTCCGCCGTAGCCGGAGGTGTCGCCGCCGTCGCCGGCGCCGAACATGCCGCGCTGGACGCGGATCTCCTCGCCGTGCTCACCGCGCTGGCCCGGCAGGTTCTGCTCGGAGAGCTCCTTCTCCGGGTTCGGCTGGTCGGTCACTTGTGCACCCCCTTGATCGCTTCCCCGCCCGTCCGGCACAGGGGTGCGGGTTTCGTCGTCTGCGGCCCGGCGGCCGTGTGCGCGCCGCTCACCGGAGCAGGCCCTTCATCTCGATCGTCGGGAGCGCCTTGAGTGCCGCTTCCTCCGCCTCGCGGGCCGCTTCCTCCGCGTTCACACCGAGCTTCGAGCTCTGGATCTTCTGGTGGAGCTTGAGGATGGCGTCCATCAGCATCTCCGGCCGAGGGGGGCAGCCGGGCAGATAGATGTCAACGGGAACAATGTGGTCAACACCCTGCACAATCGCGTAATTGTTGAACATTCCGCCCGATGATGCGCAAACCCCCATGGAAATCACCCACTTGGGATTGGGCATCTGGTCGTAGACCTGGCGCAGGACGGGCGCCATCTTCTGGCTCACCCGGCCGGCCACGATCATCAGGTCGGCCTGCCGGGGCGATCCGCGGAAGACCTCCATACCGAAGCGGGCCAGGTCGTAGCGGCCGGCGCCGGTCGTCATCATCTCGATGGCGCAGCAGGCGAGGCCGAAGGTCGCGGGGAAGACGGACGCCTTGCGCACCCAGCCCGCGGCCTGCTCGACGGTGGTCAGCAGGAAGCCGCTCGGCAGTTTCTCTTCGAGTCCCATTGCTCCTCAGCCCCTCAGTCCCATTCCAGGCCGCCGCGCCGCCAGACGTAGGCGTAGGCGACGAAGACGGTGAGCACGAAGAGCAGCATCTCCACGAGCCCGAAGATCCCCAGGGCGTCGAACGTGACGGCCCATGGATAGAGGAAGACGATCTCGATATCGAAGATGATGAAGAGCATCGCCGTCAGGTAGTACTTGATCGGGAAGCGGCCCCCTCCGGCCGGCGTCGGCGTCGGCTCGATACCGCACTCGTAGGCCTCGAGCTTCGCGCGGTTGTACCGCTTCGGGCCGACGAGCGTGGCCATGACCACGGAGAAGATCGCAAAGCCTGCCCCTAGGGCGCCGAGCACGAGGATGGGCGCGTAGGCATTCACGCTCCTCGCTCCTTCCAGTCGTCCTTGACCGTTGGACCGCACCGGGTCTCGCCTCGCCGCCCCGCGAAGATCACGCTCATGTGAGGCAGTTCACAAGCCCGACTGCTCCGCATCCTATGCCCGCTGGTCTGTGATCTGCGACACGGGGTACGGCAACGACTTTGTGATCTCCACCACCTGACGAAGGATCATGAAGTCGGATGAGCGGTGATCTTCATACGGGAAGCGCACGAGCGGCTACAAAACGTGACCATTTCGATCGTTGCCGCTGGTCAGAGGTGGGGGTCACTAGCAGGGGCGACGCCGTCCAGGCAAATTGGCGATGGACCGGACCGGGTGATAAAGGACGACCTTCACTCACGCGAGGGGCGGGGCGGACGGAAGTGGACACGTGCACTTGTTCACGAGCGCCCCGAGGGTGGACCACGGTGACCATTCTGTGACCTGCGCCACTCGAGCCACCGCCCGAAAAACCGGGGCTTGGCCATCGGTGTGAAGGGGTGGTAAGCGACGGGCAATACGGACCTTTTCACGAAAGCCCGTGTCCACAGCCCTGATCACGTCTGCCCGTTTTGTCCGTTACGGCGTCAATAAAGGTGGCACACGGGCGGATTCGGGCCCCCTCGGCGGCAACTGTGGTGGAAACCACGTTTCTTGATGGGAACCGTAGAGCCCTGATAGCGGTTGTACCCATGTCCCACACCGCTCACATACGTAGCCACCGGAAGCCCCGCCGCAGCTCCTCGAAGCTCGCGCTGCGCGCCGGAGTTGCCGGTGGCGTCCTCAGCACCATCGCGGTGGCCGGAAGCGCCGGGCCGGCGAACGCCGAGCCGGTGACCGAGACCATCGAGATGCCCGCGCTCACCTTCGACGGCCCGGAGCTCGCCGGCGCGGTCGCCCTCTCCGCCGAGGCGACCCAGCAGGCAGCCCTGGACCTCGATCTGCAGACCCAGGAGGACGCCGCCGCGGCCAAGGCCGCGAAGGCCGCGAAGAAGGCCAAGGCCGAGGCCGAGCGCAAGGCGGAGGCCGAGCGCAAGGCCGAGGAGGCCGCCCGCGCCGCGGTCGAGGAGCGTTCCTCCCGCTCGTCCGAGCGCACCACCCTCTCCAGCGCCTCGCAGAGCGTCTCCAACGCGTCCGGCTCCGCCGCGACCGTCGTCGCCTTCCTCAAGGCGCAGCTCGGTGACGCCTACGTCCTGGGCGCCACCGGCCCCAACTCTTGGGACTGCTCCAGCCTCGTCCAGGCCGCGTTCCGCCAGGTCGGCATCGACCTGCCGCGCGTCTCCCAGGACCAGTCGGTGGCCGGCACCCAGGTCTCCCTGAACAACATCCAGGTCGGCGACATCCTCTACTGGGGCGGCGCCGGTTCCGCGTACCACACGGGTGTCTACATCGGCGACGGCAAGTACCTCGACGCCGCCAACCCGAGCAAGGGCGTCGTCATCCAGGAGCTGTCGGGCTACCCGGCGAGCGGCGCCGTTCGCGTCCTCTGAGCGCTTCTCGAAGCGGTTCCCCCGGCACGCCCGGTTCGTTCCGGGCCGCAGCCGCACGAGGCCACCGTCTCCCCGTCCAGGGGGGCCGGTGGCCTTTTCGCCGTCCCTCCGGGCGGCCCTCACGGCCCCTCGGGAGGCTGCCGGGGTGGGGCCCGGGGGAGGACGCCCGCCCTCCCCCGGGCTCCGCGTGTCAGGCCTTCGGGGCCACCTTGGAGAGACCGTTGATGATCCGGTCCATCGCGTCGCCGCCTGACGGGTCCGTGAGGTTCGCCAGCATCTTCAGCGTGAACTTCATCAGCAGCGGGTGCGTCAGCCCCCGCTGCGTGGCGATCTTCATGACCCTCGGGTTGCCGATGAGCTTCACGAACGCCCGGCCCAGCGTGTAGTAGCCGCCGTAGGTGTCCTTCAGGACCTTCGGGTAGTTGTGCAGGGCCAGTTCCCGCTGGGCGGGGGTGGCCCGGGCGTGGGCCTGCACGATGACGTCGGCGGCGATCTGGCCGGACTCCATGGCGTAGGCGATGCCCTCGCCGTTGAACGGGTTGACCAGACCGCCCGCGTCGCCGACGAGCAGCAGGCCCTTGGTGTAGTGCGGCTGTCGGTTGAACGCCATGGGGAGTGCGGCGCCCCGGATCGGGCCGGTCATGTTGTCCGGCACGTAACCCCAGTCCTCCGGCATCGAGGCGCACCAGGCCTTCAGGACCTCGCGCCAGTCGAGCTCCTTGAACGACGCCGAGGTGTTCAGGACCCCGAGGCCGACGTTGGAGGTGCCGTCGCCCATGCCGAAGATCCAGCCGTAGCCGGGCAGCAGCCGGTCCTCCCCGGGGCCGCGACGGTCCCACAGCTCCAGCCAGGACTCCAGGTAGTCGTCGTCGTGCCGCGGGCTGGTGAAGTACGTGCGGACGGCGACGCCCATGGGGCGGTCCTCACGCCGGTGCAGTCCCATGGCGAGGGAGATCCGGGAGGAGTTGCCGTCGGCGGCGACGACCAGCGGGGCGTGGAAGGTGACCTCCCGCTTCTCCTCACCGAGCTTGGCGTGGACGCCGGTGATCCGGCCGGTCCGGTCGTCGATGACGGGCGCGCCGACGTTGCAGCGCTCGTACAGCCGCGCGCCGGCCTTCTGCGCCTGCCGCGCCAGCTGCTCGTCGAAGTCGTCCCGCTTGCGGACGAGTCCGTAGTCCGGGTAGCTGGCCAGCTCCGGCCAGTCCAGCTGCAGCCGGACACCGCCGCCGATGATCCGCAGGCCCTTGTTGCGCAGCCAGCCGGCCTCTTCGGAGACGTCGATGCCCATGGCGACCAGCTGCTTGGTGGCGCGGGGGGTGAGCCCGTCGCCACAGACCTTCTCACGGGGGAACGCCGTCTTCTCCAGCAGCAGTACGTCCAGGCCGGACTTGGCCAGGTAGTAGGCGGTCGTCGAACCGGCCGGGCCTGCCCCGACGACGATCACATCTGCGGTGTGCTCGGAGGGGGTCGTCTCGGTCACGGCGGGTTCTCCCGAAGACTCGAATTCGCGTGCCGTGCGGCACAGGTCGTGTGCAGTCTATGGGGGCGTACCGACCGGCGACCGAAGGGCTCCCCCGCGATGACCGCAGCGTCTCTCCCCGTCGTACAGCTCCGTGTGCCCACCGAGGAGGACACGTTCGCCTGGCACCGCGTCTTCGACGACCCCGAGGTGATGGAGTTCCACGGGGGCAGGTCCGCCGAGGTGTCCGTGTACGAGGAGCTCACCGCCCGGCAGCGGCGGCACGACGCGGAACGGGGCTTCTGCCTGTGGACGCTGTTCGACGAGGCGGGCGAGGTCCTCGGCTTCACGGGCGCGCAGCCCTGGCCGCACGAGTCGTTCGGGCCGGTCGGCGAGATCGAGATCGGCTGGCGTCTCGCGCGGCCGTACTGGGGCCGCGGCTATGCGACCGCCGCCGCCCGGACGGCCCTGGACCGGCTGCGCGCGGCCGGCGTTCCCTCCGTGGTCGCCATGGTCGACTCCCGCAACCAGCGGTCGATCGCCGTGACCCGGCGCCTGGGCATGGAGCTCTCCGAGACGTACGCCGTTCCGGACTCCGAACGCAAGGGGCTCTGCTTCCGGCTCAACCTGTAGCGAACACCGGGTCCGCGGTCCAGGTGGACAGGGCCGTCTCGAAGACGTGCGCGGCGTCCGCCCAGTACAGGTCGCGTTCCGTGAAGTAGATCGCGTACTCGGTGCCGTCCTCGGCGATGTACGACTGGTCGATGCCGCGGATCGTCTCGCCCGACTCGGCGTGCGTGTAGGTGTACTCCCAGACCGCCCCCGGGCGTCCGTGGAAGGTGTTCGTCTCCAGCCGCAGCCGCCGGTAGTCGGCGTTCTTCGAACGGGACCCGGCCTCGATGGAGGTGAGGTTCTCCAGGGATGTGTACGGGGCGGACCGCACCACGCCGACGAGGATGTGGGACATCCCCGTGGAACCGGCGTAGGTGATCTGCCCGTTCACCTCCTTCTGGCGGTACCAGACGGACGGGATCGCGAACGAGAAGCCGGCCGGGTCGTTCACGCGCCTGAAGCCCTCGGGCACACCGGGGTCACCGCCGCCCGGCGCGCCGGTGCGGGGCGTCCCGGGCCGGGCGGGCGTGGCCGCGGGCGGAGGCGTCCGGGCGGGCGCGGGGCTGGCGAGCGGTGCACCCGTGTGGCTCGTGGCGGCCGGTGAAGGCCGCGCCGGGACGGCCGCCGCGGGCCGCTCCCCCGGTCCGGGCCCGGAACCCTCGTCCTTGAGCAGCAGCACGCCCGCGGTGGTGCCCGCGCCGAGCACGAGTGCCGCCGTCAGGGTCCCGCCCCACACGAGCGCGCGGCTGCGCCCCGGCCCCGCGGCGGGCGACGCGGCCGGGGGCGGAGCTCCGGGGCCCACCCAGGTGGGGCTGTACGAGGCCGCCGCGGCCGGCTGCGGGCGCTCCCGTCCGCACGTCATGCAGAAGCGTGCCTCGGCCGGGGAGGTGTTCCCGCAGTACGGGCAGTTCGACGCCAAGGGGAGCTCCAGGGGGAAATCGGATCCGGTCGGTGTGAACGACCCATCTTGCCCACCCGCCGGTTCCCGTCAACGCGCTTTCACCACAGAGCGGTTGCCCCTTGAGGACGAGGCCGGCGACCACCCGCGACGTACTCCCGTACGGTCAGAACACCGACAGCCCGGTCAGCGTCGTGAACCGGTCCAGCGCCGCCACGCCCGCCACCGAGTTGCCCTGCCCGTCCAGCCCCGGGCTCCACACGCACAGCGTGCACCGCCCCGGCACGACCGCCACGATCCCGCCGCCGACCCCGCTCTTGCCGGGCAGCCCGACCCGGTAGGCGAACTCGCCCGCGGCGTCGTAGGTACCGCAGGTGAGCATCACCGCGTTGACCTGCTTCGCCTCGCTGCGGGTAAGCAGCCGGCTGCCGTCGGCCCGCAGCCCGTGACGGGCCAGGAAACGGGCCGCACGGGCGAGATCGGCGCAGTTCATCTCGATCGAGCACTGCCAGAAGTAGTGGTCGAGCAACGCCGGAACGGAATTGGCGATGTTGCCGTACGAGGCCATGAAGTGGGCCAGCGCGGCATTGCGATCGCCGTGCGCGGACTCGGACCCGGCGACCTCCGGGTCGAAGGCCAGCTCCGGGTTGCCGCTCTCCTGCCGCAGGAACTCCAGCACCTCGCTGCTCGCGTCCCCGGTCAGGGTCAGCAGCCGGTCGGTGACGACGAGCGCTCCGGCGTTGATGAAGGGATTGCGCGGGATGCCGTTCTCGTACTCCAACTGCACCAGGGAGTTGAACGGATTGCCGGAGGGCTCCCGGCCCACGTGCTCCCAGAGGCCGTCGCCGCCCAGGGAGAGCGCGAGGGCCAGGGCGAAGACCTTGGTGACCGACTGGGTGGAGAAGGGCCGCTCCCAGTCGCCGACGCCGTGGACCTTTCCGTCCAGGTCGGCGATGGCCATGCCGAAGTGCCGCGGGTCGACGGCGGCCAGGGCCGGGATGTACTCGGCCGGGGTGCCGCTGCCGACCAGCGGTGCGACGTCCTGCTCGATCCGCTCGAGGATCGCCTGGTAATCCATGGTGCGGTCCCCGGGGGCTTACTGGGACTTGGTGCCGCGGTGCAGCGCGACGATCCCGCCGCTCAGATTGCGCCAGGCCACCTTCGACCAGCCGGCCTTCTGGAGCATCCCGGCGAGCTCCGCCTGCTCGGGCCAGCACCGGATCGACTCGGCGAGGTAGACGTACGCGTCGGGGTTGGACGAGACCGCGCGGGCGACGGGCGGCAGGGCCCGCATCAGGTACTCCTCGTACACGGTCCGGAACGGCGCCCATGTCGGGTGCGAGAACTCGCAGATGACCACACGGCCGCCCGGCTTCGTCACGCGGTACAGCTCCCGAAGGGCCCGGTCGGTGTCCTGGACGTTGCGCAGGCCGAAGCTGATCGTCACGGCGTCGAAGGAGTCGTCCCGGAAGGGGAGCTTCGTCGCGTCACCGGCGGTCAGCGGCAGCCACGGGTGCCGCTTCTTGCCCTCGCGCAGCATGCCGAGCGAGAAGTCGCAGGGCACGACGTACGCGCCGGTGCGGGTGAAGGGCAGCGAGGACGTGCCGGTCCCGGCCGCCAGGTCGAGGACGCGCTCGGCGGGCCGTGCCCCGACCGCCTGGGCGACCTCCCGGCGCCAGCGCCGGTCCTGGCCGAGCGAGAGCACGTCGTTGGTGAGGTCGTAGTTCGCCGCGACATCGTCGAACATCGAGGCGACTTCGTGCGGCTGCTTGTCCAGGGAAGCGCGGGTCACTGGCGTTCGGCCTCGCAGTGTCGGGTGCGGACGGTACGGCGGCCATTGTCTCAGGCACACCACGGCGGGCCCGGCGGGGGCGTGCCGATGGGTTCCGGACCCGGCCCAGGGCGTGTTCCGAGAGTGCGTCGCCCGCCCGCAGGGCGGGGCGGGGACATCCGGTGCGTGCGATCGCAAAGCGGAGGGAGGAGAGCGCAGCGGGGCCGCGCCGACGACCGGCAACGCCCGAGAGGGGCCTGCCGGACACCCCCGGCCGGACGGGACCTTCGAAGCACGCCCCAGCACCTAGTGCTGTGACCGGAAGGGGTCACCGGCTCGCGACGCCCGGCACGGCACCTCGCGGCGTTGTCGGAGTCGCCCGAGTACGCCCGGTACGAGGGCGAACCTCCGCCTTGCGATGCACCGCACCGTACGCCGCGAGCTTCCCGGCGAACCTTACCGGCCACAGCACTAGCGCCGCCGGTACACCAGCCGGCCGCGGAGGACGGTGGCGACGCAGGTGCGGGCGCCGTGCTCGAGCAGGGCGGCGCAGGGGTCACCGCCCACCGGTACGTCGAAGACGGCGAAGTCCGCTTCCCCGCCCTCGGGGCCCAGCGGCACCAGGAACGCCTCAGCCACGGAGCCGCCCGCGAACGGGTCCAGGGACGGCGGTCCTCCCCGCTCCGTGAGGCGCTCCACGCACCTGAGCCCGGCTCGGGTCACCGCGTCGAGCACCGCGCCGCGCCAGAGGTCCCCGGCCACCGCCACCGTTCCGTGCGCCAGCATCCGCTGCGCACCGCGCCGTGCACTGGCTCCCCACCGGGCATCCGTCATCTCCAGCGCGGCCGGCGCGGCGCCGGTGAGCGGCTCGGCGCCCAGCTCGCCGGACTCGCGAGGGTCGGGGTGGTAGGCCCGCTCCAGCAGTTCAGGCCCGTACGGATTGCACAGGCCCGGCGTGAGCACCCCGGGCCAGCGCCGCACACGGGCCCCCGGATGGGCGGCGGCCACTGCCTCGTAGGGACCCACGGCGACGATCGCGCTCCCCCGGACGGCGACCGCGCCGCCCGGCACGGGAGCCTCCGGACCGCCCGGCAGCAGTAGGTCCGCCGCGTGAATCGTCAGCACGGCGCACTCAGTTGGCGTTCAGCAGTTTCAGCTCCGGGTGCGCCGTGCCGCCCTCGATCGCCGTCGAGGAGATGTGCGACACGACGCGGTCGTCGGCCGGGTCGTTCGCCGGGTCGTCGTGCACGACGATGTGCTCGTACGTCGTCGTGCGCTGGGCCGGGACGCGGTCCGCGCGGCGGATCAGGTCGATGATCTCCTGCCGGTTGGAGCGGTGCCTGGCGCCCGCCGAGGAGACGACGTTCTCCTCCAGCATGATCGAGCCCAGGTCGTCCGCGCCGTAGTGCAGCGACAGCTGGCCGATCTCCTTGCCCGTGGTCAGCCAGGAGCCCTGGATGTGGGCGACGTTGTCGAAGAAGAGCCGGGCGATCGCGATCATCCGCAGGTACTCGAAGATCGTCGCCTGGGTCCGGCCCTTGAGGTGGTTGTTCTCCGGCTGGTACGTGTACGGGATGAAGGCTCGGAAGCCGCCCGTCCGGTCCTGAACGTCGCGGATCATCCGCAGGTGCTCGATACGCTCGGCGTTGGTCTCGCCGGTGCCCATCAGCATCGTGGACGTCGACTCCACACCGAGCCCGTGCGCCACCTCCATGATCTCCAGCCAGCGCTCGCCGGACTCCTTCAGCGGGGCGATCGCCTTGCGCGGCCGCTCCGGCAGCAGTTCGGCGCCGGCACCCGCGAAGGAGTCGAGACCGGCCGCGCTGATGCGCCGGACGGCCTCCTCCACGGACACTCCCGAGATCCTGGCCATGTGCTCCACCTCGGACGCGCCCAGGGAGTGGATGACCAGCTGCGGGAACTCCTTCTTGATCGCGCCGAAGTGCTTCTCGTAGTACTCGACGCCGTAGTCCGGGTGGTGACCGCCCTGGAACATGATCTGCGTGCCCCCGAGTTCCACCGTCTCGGCGCAGCGCCGCAGGATGTCGTCGAGGTCGCGGGTCCAGCCCTTGGCGGTGTCCTTGGGCGGGGCGTAGAAGGCACAGAACTTGCAGGCCGTCACGCAGACGTTGGTGTAGTTGATGTTGCGCTCGATGATGTACGTCGCGATGTGCTCGGTACCGGCGTAACGGCGGCGGCGCACGGCGTCCGCGGCGGCGCCCAGCGCGTGCAGCGGCGCGGAGCGGTAGAGGTCGAGAGCCTCTTCGGGGGTGATCCGCCCGCCCTCGGCGGCACGGTCCAGGACGGACTGGAGGTCGGCCTTCTGGGTCACCGGGGTGTCACCTTTCGGTGGTGGAACAGGGCGTTACCGGACCGTGCCAGCCTACGACAGGGCCTGTGCGCGGCCCCCGGCGGCACCTCGGCGGCACGCCCGGCCCGGCCCCGCCGGGACTTCGCGCATGCCGGTGGGCGGCCCGCTCTCATCCGCCGCTGCGGGTGAGGTCGCCGACCGGGTTGCCGGCGCGGGCGTCGGCCGAGACGTACCGCAGCGTCCCACCGCTCAGTTCGAGACGCAGGCCCTTGGTGCTCTCGGTGCACATGCCCTTGCTGCGCGGCCCGCGCCGGGCGTCGACGACGAGGGTGCGGGCGTCGGCGCGGGTGGCGGTCAGCAGGTCCTCGCAGATGAAGTTGCCCAGGATGTCGGTCTGCTCGGCCGTGCCTATCCGCTCCCCGGTGCGCCCGCCGGGCTCGATGGTGACCTTCATCGTGCCCGCGGGAAGTCCGGCCGCCGTGATGCTTCCCTCCCAGGTGCCCGCGAAGGTCTTCGGCACCTCGGCCGGGCCCGTCCCGCCGGCGGAGGGAGCGCCGGTCTCCGAGGTCGCGGGCGGCCGGGCCGCGGTGCCGTCGTGGCCGCCGCCACCGCCGGGGAAGAGGTCCAGCAGCACCCCGGCGCCCACCGTCACCGCGGCGAGCGCGCCGGCCACGGCGAGGGCCACGGTGCAGCTGACCTTGCGGGAGCCTCCCGGACGGTCGCTCTCGCGGCGGGTCGTGACCGAGAGGGACACACGCCCGCCGGACTTCGCATCCGCGGGCACCCGCTGCGGAGGAGGCGTCGGCAGGGAAGGCGGCGAGGCGGGCGCGGGCTCGATCGGCGGGCCGAACACGCCCAGGGCGTGGCTGGTGAACGGCACGGGCCCGGACGCCGCCGGGTCCTCAGCGGACGCCGGCTCCAGGTCGAGCAGCCGGACGGCGGTCCGGCTGACCTGCTCCACCAGCGGTCCGGGCAGCCAACCCGCCGCCACGAGCGCCCCGGCGCCGGCCGGCGCGAGCCGGCGGGCCAGCGCGGTGGGCTCCGGGCGGGCGGCCGGGTCCTTGGCGAGGCAGCCGGCGACGAGTTCCCGCAGTTCACCCGTGAGGGAGCCCAGCTCGGGCTCCTCGTGGACCACTTTGTAGAGCAGTGCGGCCGAGGACTCGCCGGGGAACGGCGCGGCGCCCGTCGCCGCGTAGGCGAGCACCGCGCCGAGCGAGAAGACGTCCGCCGCGCCGGCCACCTCTCCCCCGCCGGTGATCTGCTCGGGCGCCATGTAGCCGGGGGACCCGACGGAAACGCCGGTCGCGGTGAGGGACGCCGTGCCGTCGGTGGCCCGGGCGATGCCGAAGTCGATGAGCCGGGGACCGTCCAGGGCCAGCAGCACGTTGGACGGCTTCACGTCGCGGTGGACGAGTCCGGCCGCGTGGACGGCGGCCAGCGCCTCGGCCAGCCCGGCGCCCAGGGTCCGGACCGTGTGCTCGGGCAGCGGCCCGTGCACGGCCACCGCCGCGCCGAGTGCGGGCCCGGCGACGAAACCGGTGGCCACCCAGGGCACGGGCGCGTCGGGGTCGGCGTCGAGGACGGGCGCCGTCCAGGCCCCTTCCACCCGTCTCGCCGCCTCCACCTCGCGCCGGAACCGTGCCCGGAACTGCTCGTCGAGCGCGAAGTGGGGATGAACGACCTTCACCGCGACCGTGCGGCCGCCCTCGCTGCGGGCGAGATAGACCCGGCCCATTCCGCCCGCGCCGAGCCTGCCCAGCAGCCGGTAGGCGCCGATGGCCCGTGGTTCGCCGGCTTCCAGCGGCTGCATGCGCTTCCCTCCCCCTCTTCACGGCGGCCTGCGGGGCACGTCCGGTCCGTCCAGCAGCGTAGGCCCAACGCGTGGGCCGGATCACCGGGATTGGGCCCGGTACGGGACCAACCGATCGGTTCGGGCTCTCATCTCCCTGGTCGTAAACCACTCACCGCGCCTGCAACCCCCGCGAAGCGCGCTTGTCACCGCACAAACGGAGTACGCCATGAAACGGCCGTCCAAGGCGCTCATCGCCACCGTCGTCCTCGGCGCCGTCGCGCTCGCGTCGGGGTGCTCGGCCGAAGGGGAGCCCGTCACCTTCGACGGACCGTCCGCCGCCCCCGCCGGCCGGGATGGCGGCAACGACGGCGCGGCCGCCGCGGAGGCCGCCGCGAAGACCCTGATGCCGACCGGCCCGAAGGCCGAGTTCACCACGCAGAACACCGTCGACGACGGCACCAGGATCGGCGTCACCACGCTGCGAGGCAGGAAGTCCGGATTCACGGGAAAGGTCTGGGTGTGGGCGCCACAGCAGTATTTCGACCCGAAGTACGCGAACAGCGGCTTCCCCGTCCTGATCGCGCTCCCGGGCGGCAACGGCTACCCGAACAATTACTGGATGGGCACCGACCTGAAGCTGCAGAGCAGCATCAGCCGCTGGTCGAAGGAAGGAAAGAGCCTTCCGTTCATCGTGGTGATGCCGGTGCTCAATCCGGATGACAAGTACTACTACGACGGAAGTGACATACCCGGGCAGCCGAAAATGGGCACCTGGATGACCGAGGACGTTCCCGATTTCGTCCGCGCCAATTTCCGTACGTTCACGTCCCGGGACGGCTGGGCGTTCATGGGGTCGTCCTCGGGGGCCTTCGTCGGGCTGAAGTCCGTGCTGAAGCACCCCGACCGGTTCAAGGCGGTGATCGCCTCCGGCCCCGACATCGTGCCGGACTCCCCACTGTGGGCCGGGCACGCCCCGGAGCGGGCGGCGAACGACCCCGAGCGGCTCGCCCGGGCACTCGGCGCGAAGCCGGGCGGCAAGGACACGGACGTCTACCTGGCGTTCCAGGCGGGAACCAGGGAGTCGGCGCTGCGGAAGGTAAGGGCCTTCATCCGGGACCACACCAAGGGGCCCGTGAAGACCCGGCTGCAGCTCATCCAGGACGGCGGGCACAACGCCAGGACGTATGTGAAGGGCATGGAGGACGGGTCGATCGAGTGGATCAGCCGCCACATGCAGGGACCCGTACCCACGCCCTGACCACGGCCCGTCGCGGCCCGAACCGGGCGGCCGCGGCGTCGCGTCCGCCCGGCCCTCCCGCCCGACGTCCCGGCGTCCGGCTCCCGGGTACGGAGCCGTCCCCGCGCCGGGGTCCGGGCGCCGGCGCGGAGCTCAGACGCCGAGCAGTTCGACCGCCACGTCCGGCGCGAACCCCGTGGTCGGGCCGGTCCTGCGGGCGAACTCCCGGACCCCGGCCAGCTGCTCGGGGCCGAAGCGGAAGTCGAGGGTCGTGAAGTAGCGCTCGAGCAGTGCCGCGTCGAACGCCTCCCAGCGCGCCGCCTGCTCGGCGACCTTGGTGACCTCCTGGAGGGAGAGGTCCCGGGAGGCCAGGAACGCCTCGTGGACCTTGCGCACGACGCGGGGCTCCCGCCGCAGATAGTCCTTGCGTGCCGCCCACACCGCGAAGACGAACGGCAGACCGGTCCAGTCCTTCCACATCCGCCCCAGGTCGTGGACCCGCAGCCCGAGCCTCGGTGCGTCGTGCAGCGACGCGCGCAACGCGGCGTCGCCGATCAGCACGGCCGCGTCCGCCTCCTGCATCATCACGCCCAGGTCGGGCGGGCAGGTGTAGTAGTCGGGCGCCACCCCGTACTGATCGGCGAGCAGCAGCTGCGCCAGGCGCACCGAGGTGCGGGAGGTGGACCCGAGGGCGACCCGCGCCCCGCCCAGCTGCTCCAGCGGCAGCTGCGAGACGATCACACAGGACATCACCGGCCCGTCGCAGCCGACCGCGATATCGGGGAAAGCGACGAGATCGTCGGCGTTGCGCAGATATTCCACGAGGGTGATCGGGCCGATATCGAGATCACCGGCGACCAGCCGCTCGGAGAGCTTCTCCGGCGTGTCCTTCGTGAGCTCGAGATCCAGGAGCGTCCCGGTGCGGGCGAGGCCCCAGTACAGGGGCAGGCAGTTCAGGAACTGGATGTGACCGACGCGGGGCCGACTGCGGCGGCCGCGGCCGGCGGCGTTCTCGGCGTGTTCCGCGCGTTCCGCGGGTTCCGCGGGTTCCGCGGGTTCCGCGGGTTCTGCGGGTTCTGCGGGTTCTGCGTGACTGTCCACATCGTGAGGCTAGACCCGGGAGCACGCCTTCGAATGGCCGGGGCACCCCACCTGGAGCGTCAGCATGTCAAGGCGGCATCAAGCGTCCGGGTGACGTGATCTTTCCCTCTACCCATCAGAACACCGTGCATGCTAGGCTCGACGCAAGTTGCAGTTTGGTTTCCCTTGCAGTGCAGAGCCTGCGGAGCATGTGACCCGCAGGCTTTTGTAGTTTTCAGACTTGTTTGCAGGTTCTGGAGCAGGGCAACCCTTTGGCCCAAGGAGGGCTTATGGCTACCGGAACCGTGAAGTGGTTCAACGCTGAAAAGGGCTTCGGCTTCATCGCCCAGGACGGCGGCGGCCCGGATGTCTTCGTCCACTACTCCGCGATCAACGCGACCGGCTTCCGCTCCCTCGAGGAGAACCAGGTCGTGAACTTCGACGTCACGCAGGGTCCGAAGGGCCCGCAGGCGGAGAACGTCACCCCGGCCTAATGCGCCCGGGTCGGCGATCGCGCACGACTTAGCAGTACCCAAGGAGCCCCGCCCGTACCTCGCGTACGGGACGGGGCTCCTGCCTTTTCCGAAACCCGTCGTCCAGGGGTCTTCGTCACCCGGACGGCCGGAAACCCGGAACCGGGAGACAAGGCGCCGGAAACCGGCGGGGAATAGGCGGGGAGCGGGGAGCGGTGAACGGGAAAAGAAGGGGAAGCCCCGGGCTGCTCACAACTCCCGGAACATGATGTTCAGCCCCACCGCGCCGTGTTCCGGATGGCGGAACGCACCCGGGACGGTCCCCAGGACGCGGAAACCCAGCGCCTCCCACAAGCCCGCCGCGGGATTCGTATCCACGACCGCGTTGAAGACCATGCCGGTGTAGCCGTCCCGCCGCGCGCGGTCGATCACGTACTCGGCCAGCCGCCGGCCCACGCCCCGTCCCGCCTGCTCCGGGTCCACCATGAAGGCCGCGTTGGCGATGTGCGCGGCCGGGCCGCCGTAGTTGGGCCGTAGGTACGCCGACGCGACCACCGCGCCGCCCTCGGACTCGGCCACGAACACCCGGTGGGAGGGCGCCATCCACAGGGCGCGGGCCGCGGACTCGGAGGTGTCCGGGTCCCACGCGTAGGTGTCGCCGGCGGACACGATCCGGTGCCAGAACGGCCATATCCGATCCCAGTCCTGCCCGGTCGCCTCTCTGATCAGCACGGTTCAAGTGTCCCAGAGCCCTGACCGGCGGCCGGGCGCGTCCGTACCCTGGGAGGCATGACGGAGCGCAAACCCCCGGGCGTCAGTTTCGAATCGTGGGTGGACAAGCAGATCCGCGACGCGCGGGAGCGCGGAGAGTTCGAGGATCTGCCGGGCCTCGGCAAGCCCCTGCCCGACGACCTCGCGCCGTACGACGAGCTGTGGTGGGTCAAGGGCAAGATGCACGAGGAAGGCATCGCCGTCCTTCCTCCCGCCCTCGCCCTGCGCAAGGAGGCCGAGGACGCACTGGAGAAGGCGTACCGCGCGCCCTCGGCTGCCGCGGTGCGCCGGATCATCACGGAGATCAACGAGAAGATCACCACGATGCTCCTGATGCCGCCCCCGGGCCCGCCGCTCGGACGCAGGCCGTACGACCTGGACGACGTCCTGCGGGAGTGGCGGCTCCGGCAGGGCTGACGGCCCCGGCCCGCGGGGCTGGGGCCCGCGACATCGAACCTCGTACCTCGCACGGCCCACTGGGGCGCACCCCTGCTCCTCCCAGGACGGGAGCGTGGCGAGGGCCGGCACCGGTGCCGCCTCCCGGAGCCGACGGCACCGCTGCCGCTTCCCGGAACCGTCGCGCAGGCCGCCGGCGGAACGGGCGACGCGAACCGGGCCGGCGGACTCGTCGAGCTGCGCGGTACCGGCCACGAGGGCCGGGGGGGCGCCTCATCGGGCGGACGGCGACCAGCGTTCGCCCTTCATGAGGTTGCCCAGACCTTCCCAGGCGAAGTTCATCAGCGTCGCCGCCGCGTCCCGCGCGGAGACGCCAGATGTGTCGTTGGCCCACCCGGCCAACGACTCCGCGGCGCCGACCAGGGCCTGAGCGAGCCCCGCCACATCCTTGCCGGCAAGTTCGCCGCCCCCTCGGGTCCCGCGCGCCGCGTCCCCGATCAGCCCCGTCACGAACGCCACGATCTCGTCCCGCATCACCGCCGCCTCGGCGGCGAACGGCTCGCCGTGCGTACGGGCCTGCCGGTGCAGCACTGCCCACGCGTCCGGGTGCTCGGCCGTGTGCCGGAAGAAGGCGGCGAGGCCCTCCCACAGCTGCCGGTCCGGCGGCAGCCCCGGGTCGACCGCCGCCCGCACGGCCGCGACCAGCGCCGCGGACTCCCGGCGGATGCAGGCCGTGAAGAGGTCTTCCTTTGAATTCAGGTAGAGGTAGACGAGCGGTTTGGACACGCCCGCGAGCTCGGCGATCTCGTCCATCGACGCCGCGCGGTACCCCCGTTGCCCGAAGGTCTGTACTGCAGCGTCGAGCATCTGCCGCTCCCGTATGGCACGCGGCATCCGCTTGCTCCTACCCGCACCATCCACGTCAGACGTCCTCCCCGCCCTGCCCACCGATCTACCGTTCGGTAAGCCTAAGGCCCGCCGCCGGGCGGAAACGCCGAGGACCGGTCCGCACGGTGCGCGGACCGGTCCTCGGGCGAACCGCGCCGGATCGGCGCGGGCGGCCAGTGCGTCAGGGGTCAGTAATCCGGTCGCCTGACGGCGACACCCTGTGTGCGTGAAAATCGGTGCGTGGTCGTCCGGCGGACGTCGTGACGCCTTGGCGCGTTCCGAGCCCGTGGGTCAGTAGGACGCTGGGGGTCCACCGACAGGCACCCGGATGTGTTGCTCCGAGCACGTGAATCAGACTCTTCCGCCTGCCGGACCCCCGCCGGACGGTCGCGTGCTCGCGGCCGATACCAGGAGGGGGTGCCGACGGGATGGAAGTGATCCACGAACGCTGCGCGGGGATCGACATCAGCAAGGTCGACGTGAAGGTGTGCATCCGCGTGCCCAGTGGCACCGGCAAGAGGCGCCGCAGTGAGGTGCGGACCTTCTCCGCGGTGACCTCGGGGCTGCTGGCGATGCGGGACTGGCTGCTCGCCGAAGGCATCACCGTGGTCGGCATGGAAGCCACCGGCGTGTACTGGAAGCCGGTGTTCTACCTGCTGGAACACGACATGGAGTGCTGGCTGCTCAACGCCCGGCACATGAAGTCGGTGCCCGGCCGCAAGACCGACGNTGGCGATGCGGGACTGGCTGCTCGCCGAAGGCATCACCGTGGTCGGCATGGAAGCCACCGGCGTGTACTGGAAGCCGGTGTTCTACCTGCTGGAACACGACATGGAGTGCTGGCTGCTCAACGCCCGGCACATGAAGTCGGTGCCCGGCCGCAAGACCGACGTGAAGGACTCCGAGTGGATCGCCAAGCTTGTCGAACACGGCCTCGTCCGCCCCTCGTTCGTGCCCCCGGAGCCGATCCGGCAGCTGCGGGACGTCACCCGCTACCGCACCGAGATCGTCCGCGAACGCACCCGGGAGACCCAGCGGCTGGAGAAGCTGCTGGAGGACACCGGCATCAAACTGTCCGCCACCGTCTCCAACATCCTCGGCGTCTCCGGCCGCGCGATGCTCGAGGCGCTGATCGCCGGNCACCCGCTACCGCACCGAGATCGTCCGCGAACGCACCCGGGAGACCCAGCGGCTGGAGAAGCTGCTGGAGGACACCGGCATCAAACTGTCCGCCACCGTCTCCAACATCCTCGGCGTCTCCGGCCGCGCGATGCTCGAGGCGCTGATCGCCGGTGAACGCGACCCCCACGTGCTCGCCGACCTGGCCAAAGGCAGCATGCGCCGCAAGACCGACGCCCTCGTCGAGGCCCTGACCGGCAACTTCACCGCCCACCACGCCTTCCTGGCCCGGGCGATGCTGGACCGGATCGACGCCTGCACCGCCACCGAGACCCACTTGAGCGGGCACATCGAGGTGATGCTGCAGCCCTTTCGCCGCCGCATCGAACTCCTCGTGACCATCCCCGGCGTCGACACCCGGGCCGCACAGGTGATCCTCGCCGAGATCGGCGCCGACATCACCCGCTTCCCCAGCGCGGCCGACCTGGCCTCCTGGGCCGGCGTCTGCCCGGGCAACCACCAGTCCGGCGGCAGAACCGGCAGCGGCAAGACCCGCCACGGCGACCCCTGGCTCAAGGCCGCCCTCGGCCAGGCCGCCGTCAGCGCCGCGCGGACCAAGGACACCTACCTCGCCGCCCGCTACCGACGCATCGCCGCCCGCCGCGGCAAGAAGAGAGCCCTCGTCGCCGTCGAACACTCGATCCTCACCGCCGTATGGCACATGTTCACCCACGACGCCGAATACGCCGACCTCGGCGGCCAGTACTTCATCGAACGCACCGGCCGGGCCAGGCAGACCCGACGCCTGGTGAGCCAGCTCAACCAACTCGGCTACCAAGTCACCCTCCAAACAGAAGGAGCTGCCTGACCAGCGGCTACGGACACGGAACGGGGGATTTTCGAATCAGGCGTTGGGGCGCTTGCCGTGGTTCGCCTTCCTCTTCTTCCTGGCCCGCCGCTTGTTGCCTCGCTTCGACATGGTGCGAATCTCCCGCTTCCGGACGAAAACGATGATCTTGTCAGTCTAGGGCGGGCACTCCGGCTCCGCACCCACGGCCCGCCGACGGGCACGGCACCGCCCGTCGGGACGGCTTCGGCACCGGACGGAGGTGACGGCGTCACGCGGCGGCGGGGACGGCCGCCTTCCGCCCGGGCTCGCGCACCTCGACGTCGTCCACCGGGGAGGACGAGGCCGAGTCGTACGCGTCACGGTCGAGGATCTTCTCGCGGGCCGCGACGATCACCGGGACCACAGCCTGACCTGCCACGTTCGTCGCAGTACGGATCATGTCCAGGATCGGGTCGATCGCCATCAGCAGACCCACGCCCTCCAGCGGGAGGCCCAGCGTGGAGAGGGTCAGCGTCAGCATGACCGTCGCTCCCGTGAGCCCCGCGGTGGCGGCGGACCCGACGACCGAGACGAAGGCGATGAGCAGGTAGTCCTGGACGCCGAGCTGCACGTCGAAGATCTGCGCGATGAAGATCGCGGCGAGCGCCGGGTAGATGGCGGCGCAGCCGTCCATCTTGGTCGTCGCACCGAACGGCACGGCGAAGGAGGTGTACTCCTTCGGGACGCCGAGGCGTTCGGTGACCTTCTGGGTGACCGGCATGGTGCCGACCGAGGAGCGGGAGACGAAGGCGAGCTGGATGGCCGGCCAGGCTCCCCTGAAGAACTGCAGCGGGTTGACCTTGGCGACCGTCGCCAGCAGCAGCGGGTACACAACGAACATGACCAGCGCGCAGCCGATGTAGACGTCGGCCGTGAAGGTCGCGTACTTGCCGATGAGCTCCCAGCCGTAGTCGGCGATCGCGTGCCCGATGAGACCGACGGTACCGATCGGGGCGAGCCGGATGACCCACCACAGGGCCTTCTGGAGCAGTTCCAGCACGGACTCGCTGAAGGTGAGGATCGGCTGGGCACGGTCACCGAGCTGGAGCGCGGCGACACCGGCGACGGCGGCCATGAAGACGATCTGAAGGACGTTCAGCTCGGTGAAGGGCGTGATGACGTCCGTGGGCACGACTCCGGTGAGGAAGTCGATCCAGGAGCCGGCCTTCTCCGGCTTCTCGCCGTCCTGCTGCGTGAGACCGGTACCCGCACCGGGGTTGGTGAACAGGCCGATCGCGAGGCCGATCGCCACCGCGATCAGCGAGGTGATCATGAACCACAGCAGAGTGCGGCCGGCGAGCCGCGCGGCGTTGTTGACCTTCCGCAGATTGGTGATCGACACCAGGATGGCGAAGAAGACGAGCGGTGCGACGGCCAGCTTCAGCAGCTGGACGAAGATGTCGCCGACCTGCTCCAGGGTCGTGCGGAGCCAGGTGACGTCCTGGCTGCGGGCCAGCCAGCCGAGCAGGACGCCGGTGATCAGACCGGCGACTATCTGGGCCCAGAACGGGACCTTCGGTATGCGGCTGGCGTGGGTGGGCGTCGCGGAGTTCGCGGACACGGACACACTCCGGTGAGGCGTATCGGAAAGGCGGGGACGGGGGTGCGGCACCCGTTCGCTCGGGAGGAGCCGCTGCGTGATGCCGGGTCAGACCGAACGGCAACAGACCGCGGACGCACCGGGGGAGCCCCCGGCACGAGTGCGGCGGGATGCGCGGGGGAGGCGCGGGGCGACATACAGGCGCGTCACGAGCGGGGGGCTCATGACCGTTTCGGGGCACGCTGCTGTCGTCATGGCCCACACGTTAACACTTGAACTTTGAGATCCTCAAAGCCGGACTTTGGGTCAGGATCACGCCATCACACGTCCGGAAACAGCACCGCCCCGGCGCGGGAGCACATGGTCCCGTGCCGGGACGGTGAGGTCCCCGGAGTTCGGTGTTGCGGTGTTTCGGTGTTTCGGTGTGACGAAGGTTACGTCCGCCGGTGGGGCCACCGGACGCCGTCTCGCGCTACCCGACGTCCTCGCGCGTGCGGTTGGCCTCCAGGCGGGTCTTGGCCCGGTCGACCTTCGCGACGATCTGCGCGGACATCGCCTCGCGCTGCTTGCGCAGCAGGACGAAGCTCAGCGGCGCCGAGATCAGGACGGACAGGACGAGCACCCACAGCAGGTTGGAGTCGCCCAGGCCGCGCGGCAGTACGCGCAGGTACACCAGCCCCCACAGGACGAAGAAGCAGCCGGCGAAGACGCCGAGCCGCATGAGGGTGTACCGGAGCGTGGCGCTCGTCTTGCTGTCGGACACGACGGCCCCTTTCCTTCACTGAGTCGCCCGTCCAGTGAAGCACGTCCCGACTGTGGTCTTTTAGGCGGCTCCGGCGGGCCGGGCCCGGACGGCACCCCGGAGAAGATCACACCAGCGGGAGCAGCATCGTGATGTCGTCGCGGTAGTCGCCGTCGGAGACGCGGATCGCGTCGGGCACCCGCCCGACCTCCTTGTAGCCGCACGAGGCGTAGAACCGCTCGAGTCCGGCGCCGCCACGGCAGGTGAGCCGTATCGCGTCGATCCCGCTCATCCCGCGTGCGGCGCCGGCGGCCGCGGCGAGCAGGTCCCGTCCGTACCCCTTGCCCTGGTGCCGGGGGTGCACCATCACCGTGTAGAGCCAGAGCCAGTGGCGCATCAGCCGGTGCGCGTTGAACGTGAGGAACGCGGCGGCCGCGACCTGTCCGTCCTCGTCGAGCCCGACGAGCAGCCGCGACCGCCCCTCGGCCATCGCCACCAGGTGCCGCACCAGTTCGGGCCGCACGTCCTCCGTGCTCACCGGCGGTACGAATCCGACGGCCCCGTCGGCGTTGCTCACGTCGGTCCAGAGCGCCAGGATCCCGTCGCGGAGTGCGGGGTCGACGGGCGGATCGAGCGTGAATTCCAGAGCCATGGCCCGACGATAACAACGCCCCGGCCCCTGCCCGGACGCCCCGGGAAAGGGGCCGGGCACGCCCTCGCGGGCGGGTGGGACCGGGGCGCAACCCCTTCGGGTCCGGCTCCGTGCGGGCCGGATGGTGCGGGGCCGGGTGCGTCAGACGCGCATGGGCTGCGGCGACTCACGGCGGTCGCCGTCGGGGCCGGGGTACTCGCGGATGACCTCGTAGCGGGTGTTCCGCTCGACCGGGCGGAAGCCCGCGTCACGGATGAGCTCCAGCAGGTCGTCGCGCGTCAGCTTGTTCGGCGTGCCGTAGTTGTCCGCGTCATGGGTGATCTTGTACTCGACGACCGAGCCGTCCATGTCGTCCGCGCCGTGCTGCAGCGCCAGTTGCGCGGTCTGCACCCCGTGCATCACCCAGAAGACCTTGACGTGCGGGACGTTGTCGAAGAGCAGCCGGGAGACCGCGAACGTCTTCAGTGCCTCGGCGCCCGTCGCCATCGTCGTGCGGGCCTGGAGCCGGTTGCGGACCTTGCCGTCCTTCATGTCGACGAAGTCGTGCTGGTACCGCAGCGGGATGAAGACCTGGAATCCGCCGGTCTCGTCCTGCAGTTCACGCAGCCGCAGGACGTGGTCCACGCGGTGGCGGGGCTCCTCGATGTGCCCGTACAGCATCGTGGACGGGGTCTTCAGGCCCTTCTCGTGCGCGAGGCGGTGGATCCGGGACCAGTCCTCCCAGTGGGTACGGTGGTCCACGATGTGCTGACGGACCTCCCAGTCGAAGATCTCGGCGCCGCCGCCGGTCAGCGACTCCAGCCCGGCGTCGATGAGTTCGTCCAGGATCTCCGAGGCGGTCAGCCCCGAGATGGTCTCGAAGTGGTGGATCTCGGTCGCGGTGAAGGCCTTCAGTGAGACGTTCGGCAGCGCCTGCTTCAGTTCGCGCAGCGACCGGGGGTAGTAGCGCCAGGGGAGGTTCGGGTGGAGCCCGTTGACGATGTGCAGCTCGGTGAGGTTCTCGCTCTCCATCGCCTTGGCGAGGCGGACGGCCTCCTCGATGCGCATCGTGTACGCGTCCTTCTCACCCGGCTTGCGCTGGAACGAGCAGTACGCGCACGACGCCGTGCAGACGTTCGTCATGTTGAGATGGCGGTTGACGTTGAAGTGAACCACGTCACCGTTCTTGCGCGTACGCACCTCGTGCGCGAGGCCGCCCAGCCAGGCCAGGTCGTCCGACGCGTACAGGGCGATGCCGTCCTCGCGACTCAGCCGCTCGCCGGCCCGGACCTTCTCCTCCAGCTCGCGCTTGAGCCCCGCGTCCATGCGGCCGCCTCCCAGATGTCCTCGTACTGCGCTCGTCCCGGGGCCTTCTCCCGGGAACGCCTCCGGGGTCGCCGGAGGCCCCACCCACGTTACGCCTAAGGGCTGTCCCGCAATCCCCGGGGGACCGGCGCGCGGCGTCGGATGCGGTGCATCGCAAGGCCGAGAGTCGTCCTCATACCGGGTGCATTCGGATGATTCGACACCGCGGCGAGGCGCCGTAACTGTCGTCGCGCGCCCGCCGGGGATTGCGGAACAGCCCTTACCCCTGGACCTCCTCGGGCAGGCCCCCGACCCGGTTCTCCCACTTCGTGGACAGCACGATGGTGGTACGTGTCCGCGAAACGCCCTTCGTCCCCGACAGCCGGCGGATCGTCTTCTCGAGTCCGTCGACGTCGCTGGCGCGGACCTTGAGCATGTACGAGTCGTCGCCCGCGATGAACCAGCAGTCCTCGATCTCCGCCAGGTCGCGCAGCCGGTGCGCCACGTCCTCGTGGTCCGCGGCGTCGGAGAGGGAGATCCCGATCAGCGCGGTGACGCCGAGACCCAGCGAGGCGGCGTCGACCGTCGCCCGGTAGCCGGTGATGACGCCTGCGGCCTCCAGGCGGTTGATGCGGTCGGTGACGGAGGGACCGGAGAGTCCCACGAGCCGGCCGAGCTCGGCGTACGAGGCCCTGCCGTTCTCGCGCAGGGCCTGGATGAGCTGCCTATCCACGGCGTCCATATGCCTGAGCCTTCCATTATTCATCGCTACCGCAATTTTACGTGTGAAATCCAAGGCACGCAGGGTGAACACCCCGCGCTGCCCATGCGTGTCCGAACGATCGGGAACAGGGACGGCCGGTCCCACCGGCCGCCCGGCCCCGTCGCCGGTCGGTCGGCTAGTCGGCCCTGGAGCCCCCCAGCTCTCCCTCCCAGCGGCGGTACAGGTCGTGCACGACGCCCGCCGCGTCCAGCACCCGCCCCGCCACGAAGTCCACCAGGTCCTGGATGTGCGTCGCTCCCGCGTAGAAGGCGGGGGACGCCGGCAGGACCACCGCGCCCGCCTCGTCCAGCGCCACCAGGTGCCGCAGGGTCTGGCCGCCCAGCGGGGTCTCCCGCACGGCCACCACGAGCTTCCGGCGTTCCTTGAGCGTGACGCTCGCCGCCCGTTGGAGCAGGTCCTTGGAGAGCCCGAGCGCCACACCGGCGACGCAGGCGGTGGACGCCGGCACGATCAGCATGCCCTTCACCGGGTACGACCCCGAGGACGGTCCGGCGGCCAGGTCACCGGCCGCCCAGTGGCGCACCTCGCCGACGTCCACCCGGAAGGTCCCGGGCTTGCCGTCCGCGCCGCGCTCCAGCCAGGTGCGCAGATCGTCCTGCCAGCGCGCGTCCCGGAACGCGATCCCCGTCTCGTCGAGCAGGGTGAGCCGCGAGGCCCGCGACACCACCAGGTCGACGCTCTCACCGGCGTCGAGCAGCCCGCGCAGTACGGCTGCGGCGTAGGGAGTCCCGGACGCCCCGGAGACCCCGACAACCCACGGGGTGCGGTTGGCGTCGTTCATGGGATTGAGCCTATCCGGCCACCGGGTGGCGGAACTGAGTCAGGTGCCCCGGACGTTTCCGGGGAGAGACGCGGGAATCACAGGGGGCCACGATGTCGACAGCCTCGCTCGAGCCGAGCCGGACAGACCGGGCGAAGGCGGCCGGCAAGCTGGTGCTTGCCTGGGTGGCCCTGCTGTGGGCGCTGGAGGTGGTCGACCACGCCACGGGCAACAGCCTCGACGCGTACGGGATCACACCGCGCGAGCCCGGTGAACTGGCGGACGTCGTCCCGGCGTCCTTCCTCCACTTCGGCTTCGGCCATCTGGCGTCGAACACCGTCCCGCTGCTGGTCTTCGGCTTCCTCGCCGCGCTCGGCGGCGTCCGCCGGTTCCTGGCCGTCGCCGCGCTGATCATCGTCGCCGACGGCGTCGGCGTCTGGCTGATCTCGCCGCCGGGCTCGATCACGGCGGGCGCGTCCGGTCTCGTCTTCGGCCTCTTCGGCTATCTGTTGGTCCGCGGTTTCGTGGACCGGCGGCCGCTGGACATCGGCGTCGGTCTGCTCGTCGGCGCGATATGGGGCAGTTCGATCCTGCTGGGCCTCTCCCCCGCCAACACGGGCGTGAGCTGGCAGGGGCACCTCATCGGACTGGTGGCGGGCGTGGTGGCGGCCTTCGTGTTCCGCCGCCGCAGGCCGACCCCGATCACCGCCTGACGGGGCCGCTCAGGTCCGGACGCGGGCCGGCGCGGGCGGCGCGCTCAGGCTCCGGACGGGGTCCACGGGGAGTCCTCCCGTGTCCAGGGTGAGCCTTCCGACGCCCGTCTCGACGACCACGTCTTGCCGTACGGGAGCGTGTCCCGGCCGAGATGGCCGTCCGGTCCGGGATTCCACGGCGTCGCTGATGACATCCCACTCGTCGGAGAGCTGGGTTTCCAGGGCATTCCACACCGCCCTGATCGTCTTGGCGCGGCGCGGTGTGACCGGACTCATCACGACGGCACCCTCGACGATCTCCGTCCGGTAGCCCGGGAACATGCCCTCGAGACGGCTGAGCTGCGAGTGCGGACGGTCGATCTCCGAGACGGTGGCGGTCAGATCGGCCTCCCTGTCCAAGCACTCGGTAGGCCGCACGGTATTTACGGGGTGAGGCCCCGAGCACCCAGATCGATCAGGGCGCACACGAACAGGGCAATGCCGATGAAGCCGTTGACGGTGAAGAACGCCCGGTTCAGCCGGGACAGGTCGTGCGGCGTCACGATCGTGTGCTCGTAGACGAACGCGACCGCGACGATCACCAGACCCAGCCAGAGGAAGAGCCCTGCGCCGGAGGCGAGGGCGTACCAGACGAAGAGGGCCGTCGTCACGGCGTGGCAGGCCCGGGCGCCCCACAGAGCCGCCGGGATGCCGAAGCGGGCCGGCACGGACAGCACGCCGTGGGCCCGGTCGGCCTGCACGTCCTGACAGGCGAAGATCAGGTCGAAGCCGCCGATCCACACCCCGACCGCCAGCCCGAGGATCACCGCGTCCCACGACCAGGCGCCCGTCACCGCCAACCAAGCGCCGACGGGCCCCATGGCCTGGGCGAGTCCGAGGATCGCGTGCGGGAAGTTCGTGAAGCGCTTCCCGTACGGATAGACCACCATCGGAACGACCGCGACCGGTGCGAGCGCCAGGCACAGCGGATTGAGCAGGGCGGCGGCGCCGAGGAAGACCACGACGGCGATGCCCGCCCCGGTCCAGGCGGACCGCACCGACACCGCTCCGGTCACCAGTTCACGGCCGGCCGTCCGCGGGTTGCGGGCGTCGATCTCCCGGTCGATGATCCGGTTGCAGGCCATGGCGAACGTCCGAAGGCCCACCATGGCGACGGTGACGAGCAGCAGCGTCACCCAGTCGACGCTCCCCCCGCCCTCGTACATCGCGGTGAGCGCCGCGATGTACGCGAACGGCAGCGCGAAGACCGAATGCTCGATCATCACCAGCCGCAGGAACGCCTTGGTGCGGCCGGGACCCGGCACCGCCGCCGCGGACGCGCTCACAGGCCGTACTCCTTCCACCTGCGGTCGACCAGCGCCGCCGTGTCCGGGTCCGAGAGGACCATCTCCGGCCAGCCTCCGTCCCGGGTGTAGCCCTCCTCGGGCCACTTCCGGGTCGCGTCGATCCCCGCCTTGCCGCCCCAGAACTGCTGGTAGGAGGAATGGTCGAGATGGTCCACGGGCCCCTCGACGACCGTCAGGTCGCGGGAGTAGTCGGTGTTGCCGAGCGCCCGCCACGACACCTCGTGGAGGTCGTGGACGTCGCAGTCGGCGTCCACGACGACGATCAGTTTGGTCAGCGACATCATGTGCGCGCCCCAGATGGCGTGCATGACCTTCTGCGCGTGCTTCGGGTACTTCTTGTCGATCGAGACGATCGCGCAGTTGTGGAAGCCGCCCGACTCGGGCAGGTGGTAGTCCACGATGTCCGGCACGATGATCTTGAGCAGGGGGAGGAAGAAGCGCTCCGTCGCCCGGCCGAGCGGACCGTCCTCCGTCGGCGGCCGTCCCACCACGATCGACTGGAGCAGCGGGCGCCTGCGCATCGTCACGCAGTCGATCGTCAGCGCGGGGAAGTCCTCCTTCGGCGTGTAGAAGCCGGTGTGGTCCCCGAACGGCCCCTCGGGAAGCATCTTTCCCGGCTCCAGCCAGCCCTCCAGAACGACCTCCGCCTGCGCGGGCACCTGGAGCGGCACGGTCTTGCAGTCGACCATCTCGATCCGCCTGCCCTGCACGAAGCCGGCGAACAGGTACTCGTCGATGTCCCCGGGCAGCGGCGCGGTCGAGGCGTACGTCACGGCCGGCGGGCAGCCGAAGGCGATGGCGACCGGCAGCTTCTCACCCCGCCGCGCTGCCACCTGGTAGTGGTTGCGGCTGTCCTTGTGGATCTGCCAGTGCATGCCGATGGTGCGCTTGTCGTGGCGCTGGAGCCGGTAGAGGCCGAGGTTGCGCACCCCGGTGTCCGGGTCCTTGGTGTGGGTGAGGCCCAGGTTGAAGAAGGAGCCGCCGTCGTCGGGCCAGGTGAACAGCGCGGGCAGCCGGTCCAGATCGACCTCGTCACCGCGCAGCACCACCTCCTGCACCGGTGCGTCCTTCACCTTCTTCGGCGGTACGTGCGTCATCGCCCCGAGCTTGCCGAACGCCTCGCGCACCCCGACGAAGCCGTGCGGCAGCTCCGGCTTCAGCAGTCCGCCGATCTTCGTGCTGATCTCGTCGTACGACTTCAGTCCCAGCGCCTTCAGCAGCCGGCGGTCGGTGCCGTACACGTTCATGGCGAGGGGCATCGACGAGCCGCGCACGTTCTCGAAGAGCAGCGCGGGCCCGCCGGACTTCTGGACCCGGTCGACGATCTCCCCGACCTCCAGGTACGGGTCGACTTCGGCCTTGATGCGCTTGAGGTCGCCCTCGCGCTCCAGCGCCCGGAGCAGCGAGCGAAGATCGTCGTAAGCCATGCCGTCCAGTATCGGCCACTCGCTACGCTGGACTCGTCACGGGGGCCGTTCCACGGCCCCGTTCTCCGCACGCAGGGGGCCGCCAATGCTTCGGGTGCTCATGTTCTTGGTGCCGCTGGCGCTCAGCATCTACGCCTTCATCGACTGCATCTCCACGGACGAGAAGGAGATCCGGCACATCCCCAAGCCGCTCTGGGCGATCCTCGTGCTGCTCTTCCCGCTCGTCGGTTCGATCTCCTGGCTGATCGCCGGAAAGGACCGCGGCGCGCCCCGTTCGACGCGACGCGGCGGCTGGGTGGCGCCCGACGACAACCCCGAGTTCCTGAAGTCCCTCGACGACGAGGGCGGCCCCGGGAAGCCCGGGGACCGGGCGAAGGACCCGAAGCGCGACGAGGACCCGGGCACGTCCTGACGACGGGAGGGCCGGGGTCGTGGACCGGGATCTGGCACGGCGGTGGCTGTCCACCGCCTACGAGGAGGCGCGCGCCGGCCGCGCGGAGGGCGGCATCCCGATCGGTGCCGCGCTGTACGGGACGGACGGCTCGCTGCTGGGCCGCGGACGCAACCGCCGGGTCCAGGACGACGATCCCTCGGTGCACGCCGAGACGGACGCGTTCCGCGCCGCGGGGCGTCAGCGGTCGTACCGGGGAACGACGATGGTGACCACCCTCTCCCCCTGCTGGTACTGCGCCGGGCTGGTCCGGCAGTTCGGCATCTCCCGGGTCGTGGTCGGCGAGGCGGAGACGTTCCACGGCGCCCACGGCTGGCTGGCGGCGCACGGCGTGGAGGTCGTGCTCCTGGACGATCCCGCGTGCACGGCGCTGATGAGGGCGTTCGTCGACGGCCGTCCGGACCTGTGGCGCGAGGACATCGGCGACGACGGCTGATCCTCCGCAGGCGCCGTCCCCTGCCGGCAGGTCAGGCGCGGGCGGCGTACTCCGCGCGGAGCTGCTCGAAGCGCTCCGGCGTCCAGGCGGACCAGTCGGCGGGCCGGCCGTCGAGCGCGTCGGACAGGTACTCGAAGTGCTGGTGCCAGCCGGCCAGGTTGTCGAGGCGCCGCCCGTCCGGGCCGGAGAACTCGTTGGTGAAGCGCAGCACGGTGGCGAGCGAGTCGGCGGGGGCCGGCTCCATGTGGAAGCGGATGCGGCCGTGCGCCGCGACGGTGTACTCGGCGACGGCCTCCCAGTCCCAGGCCGTGACCCGCCCGGAGACCACGGCCCCGTCGACGCTCTCGTCCGCGTTCAGCCAACGGAGCGTCACCGCGCCGTCCAGCCGGGGTTCCAGCAGGTCGGCGGCGGCCAGCCACTGCGGCAGGCCCTCGGGGGTCGCCACGGCGGCCCAGACCCGCACGACCGGGTGCGGCAGATGGAGCACGTAGTGCAGGACGTGGACCGGGCCGTCGTCGCCGGCACGGGTCTCGCTGGTGCCGTACGGGATCGCTTCCGTCATGGCACCCAGCGTCGCCCGCGCGGGCCGGGTCCGCTACCGCGTCTCGCCCACTCGGACGCCTGCCGGGACGTCCCCGGGGCGTCCCGGCGCCGGCGCGGCGGCTCAGACCCCCGCGTAGCCGTGGAGGCTGTTCACGAAGAGGTTGACGCCGTAGTAGTTGAAGAGGAAGCAGGCGAAGGCGATCAGCCCGATGTACGCGGCCTTGCGGCCCTTCCAGCCGGCGGTGGCGCGGGCGTGCAGATACGCGGCGTACGCCACCCAGGTGATGAAGGACCAGACCTCCTTGGCGTCCCAGCCCCAGTAGCGGCCCCAGGCGTCGCCCGCCCAGATCGCTCCGGCGATGATCGTGAACGTCCACAGCGGGAAGATCGCGGCGTTGATGCGGTACGCGAACTTGTCCAGGGACGCTGCTGCGGGCAGGCGCTCCAGCACCGAGCGGGCGAAGGAGCCGGGATCGCCGCCGTTGGCGAGCTTGTTCTCGTAGGAGTCCCGGAAGAGGTACAGCAGGGTGGCGACCGCGCCCAGGTAGAAGACCGCACCGCAGAAGATCGCGGTGGAGACGTGGATCCACAGCCAGTACGAGTGCAGGGCCGGGACGAGCTGGTCGCTCTCGGTGTAGAGCCAGGTGACCGCGATGCCCAGGTCCAGCAGGACCGTGGTGACCAGCGGCAGGCCGATCCAGCGCACGTTCTTCCTGGCGAGCAGGAAGCCGAGGTACGCGCCGACCGCCACCGTGGAGAAGGCGGTGGAGAACTCGTACATGTTGCCCCAGGGGGCGCGCTGCACCGAGACCGCGCGGGTGACGACGCCGGCGGCCTCGACCAGGAAGGCGAGGGCGGTCAGCGAGACCGCGATCCGGCCGTACATGTCGCCCTGCTGGTCGCCGCCGGCCGCGCCGGGGCCGTCGGGCACGTCCCGGGCACCCGCCGACGACCGGGTGACGACCTTGGGGCGCTCCAGGACCGCGGTCCCGCCGCCCTTGCGGGCGACCCGGACCTTCGGTGCGGTGGACGCGCCGTCCGCCGTGAGCGCGGCGGCGGTGCGACCGACCTTGCTGCGGCTGCCGAACGTCCACTCGGCGATGTGCGCGAGGAAGGCCAGGGTGTACACGGCCATGGCCGAGTAGATCAGCACGTTGCTGAACTCGGCGAGGCTCTCGTTGTTGGCGGCGGCGAGATTCACTTCTCAGCCCCTTCGGAGGGAACAGCTTCGGCAGGTTCGGGATCGGGCGCGGTCGGCGCCTCGGCGTTGAGCGACGCGGCCAGTTCGGCCAGTTCCTCGGGGAGCCGGGCGGACTCGCTCCGGCCCAGTCCCGCCATCTCGACGACGGTGACGCCGTCCTCACCGCGCACGGCACGCACCCACACGCGGCGGCGCTGGATGAACAGGGAGCCGACGAGTCCGGTGATCGCGGCGACGGCACCGGCGAGGGCGAGTCCGTTGCCCGACTGCTGGGAGATCTGGAAGCTCGCCCACTCCTTGATCTCCTTCTCGAAGGTGATCGAGCCGGCGCCGCCGGGGAGCTTCATCGTCTCGCCGGGCAGCAGGGTCTGCTTGAACACCTCGCCCTTGCCGTCCTTGAAGGGCTCCATCTTGCGGGTGTCCAGCTGGTACACGTTCTGCGGGACACCCGAGTCGACGCCGAGACTGCCGTGGTACGCGCTGAGGTTGAGCGCCGGGAAGACCAGCGCCGGGAACTGCGAGAACATCTGGCCGCGGCCCTTGCCGGCGTAGGTGGGCACGAAGAACGCCGGGAAGCCGAGCTGTTCCTTCCGCCCGTCCTTGTTCCGGTAGCCGTCCAACACCTTGATGACGCCGGTGGAACTGACGTTGTTGTCGACGGGCAGCAGCGGCACGGCGGCCTGGTGGACGATCTGGCCCCTGCCGTCGCGGACGGTGACGACGGGCGCGTAGCCGTGGGCGAGCAGATAGACCTTGGAACCGTCGATCTCCAGCGGCTCGTTCACCCGGATGACGGCCTTCTGCTCCTTGCCCTCGGCGCCCTCGGCGTAGGTCACCGCCGCCTCGTAGGTGCGGGCCGTGCCCTTCTGGGGGCCGCTGGGCTCGTACGTGCCCGTGAACTGGTCCAGGGTGAAGTGGAACGGAGGCAGGTCCTCGATGTCGAACAACGACCCGGACTTGAAGTCGTCGTACTGGGTGAGGGTGTTCGCGAAGCCGTCGCCCTCGACGATCAGCTTGCCGCCCTCGGACTTGAAGAGCTGCCCGGCGGCGAAGGCCACGAGCATCACGATCAGGGCGACGTGGAAGAGGAGGTTGCCGACCTCGCGGAGGTAGCCCTTCTCGGACGCCACGGCGTCCCCGGCGGCATGGGCCCTGAACCGCCGCTTCCTGAGCAGCGCGAGGGCGGCCTCGCGGACCGCCTCGGGCTCGGCCCCGGTGCGCCACGTGGTGTACACGGGCAGCCGGGTGAGGCGCTTGGGCGCACCCGGCGGACGGCCGCGCAGCTGGCCGGCGAACTGCCAGGTCCTGGGCACGATGCAGCCGATCAGCGAGACGAACAGCAGGATGTAGATCGCGGAGAACCACACCGAGCTGTAGACGTCGAAGAGCTGGAGCTTCTCGAAGACCGGTGTCCAGAACTCGTTGTTCGTCTTCCAGGTGCGGACCTTCACCTCGTCCACGCTGTTCTGCGGGATGAGGGATCCGGGGATCGCGCCCAGCGAGAGCAGGAAGAGCAGGATCAGCGCCACCCGCATGGAGGTCAGCTGGCGCCAGAACCAGCGGATCCAGCCGGCCGTCTCGCGGATGCCCCAGGCGAGCGCGCCGACGAGGCCCGGCGCGCGCCGTCCGCCGAAGGAGCCGGGCACGGCCCGCTCCCGCGGGGCGGTGGACAGCTGCTCACCCGCCCTGCCGAGGTCCCCGGCATCCTGCCCGGCCCGTGCGGCGTCGGTGCTCGCCGTCGTCGTGTCGGTCTTGCCCATCGATCAGATCCCCACCTGGAAGCCACTGGACCAGCTCTGCATCTCCTGCACGAGGATGTCCCACACGCCTGTGAGCAGCAGCACGCCGGTCGCGATCATCATGCCGCCGCCGATCCGCATCACCCAGGCGTAGTGCCGCTTGACCCAGCCGAACGCACCGAGGGCCTTGCGGAAGGCGATGGCCGCGAGCACGAACGGCAGTCCGAGGCCGAGGCAGTACGCGGCGGTCAGCAGCGCCCCCCGGCCGGCGCTGCCCTGCTGAGCGGAGAGGAACGTCACCGAGGCGAGGGTCGGGCCGATGCACGGGGTCCAGCCGATGCCGAAGAGCGCGCCCAGGACCGGCGCCCCCACGAGTCCCGTCGCGGGCCGCTTGTGAAAGCGGAACTCGCGCTGGGTGAGGAAGGGCATCAGGCCCATGAAGAACACGCCCATCACGATCATCAGGACGCCGAGGGCCGTGGTGAGGACTTCGCGGTGCTCCTGGAGGGTCCAGCCGAAGAAGCCGAAGAGGGCCCCTCCGGAGACGAAGACGGCCGAGAAGCCGAGCACGAAGAGCGCGGCCCCGGAGGCCATCCGTCCCTTGCGGGCCTCCGCCAGATCGGTGCCGGTGACGCCGGTCACGTAGGACAGGTAGCCCGGGACCAGCGGCAGTACGCAGGGGGAGAAGAAGGACACCAGGCCCGCCAGGACGGCGACGGGAAGCGCGAGCAACATCGCGCCGCTCATGACCGTCTCGTTCTGCATCCCTACTTCTCCGCGACCACGGGGTCGATCATGGAGCGGAGCTGCTTGTCGTCCAGTGCCGTCAGGGCGCGGGCCGCGATCTTCCCCTCACGGTCGATGACGATCGTGCTCGGGATCGCCTGCGGGTTGAGGCTGCCCTTGGGGAACTTCAGGATCAGCTTGCCGATGGGGTCGTGGAAGCTCGGGTACCGGACGTCGTAGTCCTTCTCGAAGGCGAGCGCCGGGCCGGTCTGCGGGTCGCGGGTGTTGATCCCGACGAACTCCACACCCTTGCTCCGGGTCTCCTCGGCGATCCTGGTCAGATAGGGCGCCTCGGCGCGGCAGGGCGCGCACCACGAGCCCCAGAGGTTCAGCACGACGACCTTGCCCTTGTAGTCGGCCAGATCGAGCGGCTTGCCCGTGATGTCCTTGCCGGACAGCTGGGGGGCCGCCATGCGCTCGCCCTTGGGGACGGTGGAGATCCCGCCCGTGCCGGTGACGAAGTTGGTGTCACCGCCGCCCCCGGACCTGCCGTTGGCGTCACCGGTGCACGCCGACAGCGTGAGCGCGGCGGCGAGCGCGCCGACGGCGAGCAGGGTGCGTCGAGAGGCGGGAGCAGATGTCATGTGAAAAGTTTCGCATGAGGGTTCAGGGGATCTTGGCCGCCCCCCTGGCTGCCCGTAACGCCCCTTGTCAAGGGTGGTTAAGGAGTATGGCGCGTCGGGGCACCGCACGCCGCTTTCCGGTGTGCGGGCTACGCGGCGTTCTTGAGGAAGGCGTTCCAGCCGCCCACAGGGGACTGTCCGACCTCGAGGGAGCGGAGTTTCGTGAGGATCTTCGGGTCCTGTACGTCCAGCCAGTCGCAGAACTGCCGGAACGACACGAGCCGCACGTCCTTCTTGCCGGCCATGGACTTCAGGGCCTCCTCGACGGCGTCCATGTATATGCCGCCGTTCCACTGCTCGAAGTGGTTGCCGATGAAGAACGGGGCGCGATTGGACTCGTAGGCCCGCCGGAATCCGTTGAGGTAGGCGTCGGTGGCCTGCCTGCGCCAGCCCGGGTAGCGGGAAGGCATGCCGTTGGTCGAATTCTTCGACTGGTTGGCGAGGATGTTGTAGTCCATCGAGAGCACCTCGAAGGAGTGGCCGGGGAACGGCACGGCCTGCAGCGGCAGGTCCCAGACGCCGCCGCGCTTCTCGGGCCATTTCTGGCGGCCGCCGGGGGAACTCGCGTCGTAGCGCCAGCCCAGCTTCTTCGCGGTCGGCAGGAGACTGTCCTGGCCGAGCAGACAGGGAGTGCGGCCGCCCACGAGTTCCTTGCGGTAGTCGAAGGGGAGCGGATCGAGGTCCGTCCAGCCGCTGTTGCTCTTCCACCGGACGACGAAGGACACGGCCTGGTCGATCTCGTTCTCCCACTGGGCCGGCGTCCAGTTGCCCACGGAACCGGGTCCACCGCAGAAGTGTCCGTTGAAGTGGGTGCCCATCTCGTGGCCTTCGAGCCACGCCTGCCGCACGTACTTCAGGGTGTCCTTGATGTGCGCGTCGGTGAGGTAGCCGATGTCGGAGGCGCCGACCGGATTGTTCGGCGGACGGTAGAGCGATTTCCTGGACTCGGGGAGCAGATAGAGCCCGGAGAGGAAGAACGTCATCGCCGCGTCGTGGTTCCTGGCGAGTTCCAGGAAACGTGGGAAGAGCCCGTTGCCGACCTCACCCGCGCCGTCCCAGGAAAAGATCACGAATTGCGGCGGGGTCTGCCCCGCTTCGAGCGGAACCGGGGCCTCGGGCTGCTTCGGCTGCGCTCCCGTGTCGGCGGTCGAGCCGTCGCCTATGAGACGCACCGGCTCCTTTCCGGGACCGGGCGCCCTGCCGTCGTCACCGCCGTCCCGCCGCCGCTTCCCCCCGCCGCCCGAACCGGCGCCGCAGCCCGCGGCACCGAGGGCTGCGGCGGCACCGAGTCCCGCTCCCAGCAGGCTCCTTCGGGTGATGTTGCGCATGCCGACCGTCCCCGCTTCCCTGTCGCGTCCACGCACGTACTCGTATGGAGAGAGATGGCGTGCGGAACGCGAAGGTTCCCGGGGCTAGCACGGAATGTGCGGAACGCGCCAGACGGCTATGCGCCAAACGCCTTCGATTTCCCCTTGACCGGTTTGGCACCGGCGAGAAGATGCGCCGGAACAAGGTCCCGTGCGGGTTCCGAGTACGCGACCGAGACGATCCTGTCGCCCTGGAACGTGAAGGTTGTCAGCGACGCCAGGGTGCACTGCCGCCGGCGCGGGTCGTGCCAGAGCCGGCGCTGCTCCACATAGCTTCGGACGATCCAGATCGGCAGCTGGTGGCTCACCAGGACCGCCTCGTGGCCGCGTGCGGCGTCCCGGGCGGAGCCCAGCGCACCCATCATCCGCACCACCTGGTCCACGTACGGCTCGCCCCAGGACGGCCGGAACGGGTTGATCAGGTGCCGCCAGTTGCCCGGCTTGCGCAGCGCGCCGTCGCCGACCCCGAAGGTCTTGCCCTCGAAGACGTTCGCCGCCTCGATCAGCCGCTCGTCGGTGTCCAGGGTCAGCCCGTGGGACTTGGCCACCGGCGCGGCCGTCTCCTGCGCCCGCTCCAGCGGAGAGGCCGCCACATGGGTGACGTCGCGGTCGGCGAGGTGCTCGGCGACGCGGTCCGCCATTCGCCGGCCCAGCTCGGAGAGGTGGTAGCCGGGGCGGCGCCCGTAGAGAACGCCGTCCGGATTGTCCACTTCGCCGTGCCGGATGAGATGGACGACGGTCCGCTCCGTATTCATCCCCGTACCGGTCATGCCGTGGCCTCCGCGGCGGCGCGGGCGGCAGCGGGCAGTGCGGCGGCGATGCGATCGACGGCGGCGGCGTCGTGGGCGGCCGACACGAACCAGGACTCGAAGGCGGACGGCGGAAGGTAGACCCCTTGGGAGAGCATCGAGTGGAAGAAGGCGTTGAAGCGGAAGGCCTCCTGGCGCTTCGCGTCCTCGTAGTCCCGTACCTCGCCGTCGGTGAAGAACACCGAGAACATGTTGCTCGCCGTCTGGAGCCGGTGGGCGACGCCCTCCTTGGCCAGCGCGTCCGTGACCAGGCCCCGCACGGCCGCGGAGACCGCGTCGACCCTCTCGTACGCGGCATCGTCCAGCAGTCGCAGTTGGGCGAGGCCGGCGGCGGTCGCGACCGGGTTCCCGGAGAGGGTGCCCGCCTGGTAGACCGGCCCGGCCGGGGCGAGGTGCCCCATGACGTCGGCACGGCCGCCGAACGCCGCCGCCGGGAAGCCGCCGCCCATGACCTTGCCGAAGGTCATCAGATCCGGTACGACACCGTCGACGCCGTACCAGCCGGCCTTCGACGTACGGAAACCGGTCATGACCTCGTCGGAGATGTACAGCGCGCCGTTCTCGGCGCAGGCGTCCTTGAGGCCCTGGTTGAAGCCGGGCAGCGGCGGGACGACGCCCATGTTGCCCGGCGACGCCTCCGTGATCACACAGGCGATCCCGCCCGGGTGCGCCCGGAAGGCCGCGCGGACCGCGTCCAGATCGTTGTACGGCAGCACGATCGTGTCGCCGGCCTGCGCTCCCGTGACACCCGGGGTGTCCGGCAGCCCGAAGGTCGCGACCCCCGAGCCGGCCGCCGCCAGCAGCGCGTCCACGTGCCCGTGGTAGCACCCGGCGAACTTGATCACCTTGGCCCGCCCGGTGAACCCGCGCGCCAGCCGGATCGCCGACATGGTGGCCTCTGTGCCGGACGAGACGAGTCTCACCTGCTCGACCGGGGCCACCCGGGCCACGATCTCCTCGGCGAGCGCGACCTCGCCCTCACCGGGCGTGCCGAACGAGGTGCCGCGCGCGACGGCCTCCTGCACGGCCGCGGTGACCTCGGGGTGGGCATGGCCGAGGATCATCGGACCCCAGGAGCACACGAGGTCCACGTACTCGCGGCCGTCCGCGTCCGTCAGGTACGGGCCGGTGCCGGAGACCATGAACCGGGGTGTACCGCCCACGGCGCGGAAGGCCCGGACGGGAGAGTTCACGCCGCCGGGCGTCACGAGGGACGCGCGGTCGAAAAGCGTCTGCGAAACTGGGGCGTCATAGGGAAAGCTCACGGAATCCATGGTGTCAGAGGCACGCGACGTTCTTGCGGACAGGTGTTTCACCACACGTCCGCGGGGGAGGTCACTGTCACGATGATCGGGTTGCGCGGCGGGGGCCGTGCGTCCTAAAAGGCAGTCGGGTGGAGATATGCATCGCGGTGGCGGACTGGGCGAGGGGACTGACGACCTGGGTCCTGAGCCTGCCCGGCGTGGGAGGCACCGGAGGCACGAGGCGGGTGCGCCCGAGCCCGTGGAGAACAGGGGTGGCCGCGGTATGGGGGTGACCTACAAGTACTTCGGCGCGCCCGACGGGGCGACGGCCGCCCGAGTGCCGATCTCGATGCGCCCGGAGGAGCTGGGCGGTGACGAGCTCGGCATGGGCGGAATGTTCACCAAGATCAAACCCGAGACGATAGCCGCGATGGTCCTCACGGGTATCCAGGGCATGCCCCTGCACAAGGTCCCCCCGCTCGAGCTCGTGGTCCTCCACCCCGACTACGCCGTGGTGAAACTCCCGATGACGGTCGTCGACCCGCTGCGCGACATCGGCGAGGAATCGGTGGGCGCGGCCGCGTTCATCTGGTCCACCGTCCCGGACCGCGGTGGCCCTCGGGACGCGTTCAACGTCTACCAGCTGCTGCACGAGTGGCAGGATTTCAGCCATCGTCTGCACGAGGCGGGACATCAGCCGTACTGCCTGGTGTGGCCCTGAGCGAGGTCCCCGCCGACCGGGACGGCGGCCCTGGACCACGAGGGCCCGCGGACCGGGGCCCGGCGGGCGCACCGCCCCGGGCCCCGGCCGCACGGTGGACCCCGCCGCGGCTCAGAGCCAGCCGTTGCGGCGGAAGCCCTTGTGGATCACGTGACACGCGGCCGCGATGACGGCGAGAACGAGCGGATAGCCCCAGGCCGAGCCGGTCAACGGCATGTGCTCGAAGTTCATCCCGTACGCCCCGCAGATCATCGTCGGCACGGCGACGATCGCCGCCCACGCCGTGATCTTTCGCATGTCCTCGTTCTGCGCGACGGTCATCTGGGCCAGGTGCGCCTGCAGGATCGAGTCCAGCAGCGCGTCGTACCCGCGGATCTGCTCCCCGGCCCTGGCGAGGTGGTCGGAGACGTCACGGAAGTAGGGCCTTATCTCCGGGGCGATCAGCGACGCGGGCTGGTGGGCCAGGGCCTCCAGCGGGCGGTGGAGCGGTGACATGGCCCGTTTGAACTCCAGCAGCCCCCGCTTGAGCCGGTAGATCCGGCCCGCCTCGCCGCGCCCGGCGGCGCCGCGGCCGGCGTGCCCCGAGAAGACGGCCGACTCGACCGCGTCGATGTCCTGCTGGACGGCGTCCGCGACGGCGAGGTACTCGTCCACGACGAAGTCCGCCACGGCGTGCAGTACCGAGGACGGGCCCTTGGCGAGCTGTTCCGGAGCTGCTTCGAGCGCCTCGCGGACCGGCCCCAGCGAACCGTGCGGGCCGTACCGCACGGTCACCACGAAGTCCCGTCCCGTGATCACCGTGATCTCGCCCGTCTCCACCACCTGGCTGGTGGAGGTCACCTCGGCGTGCGCCGCGTAGCCGACCGTCCTGAAGACCGCGAGGACGTTGTCGTCGTACGACACGACCTTCGCCCTGCTGTGCGCGTCGACGGCGTCCTCGACCGTGAGCGGGTGCAGCTCGAACAGCTCGGCGAGTTCCTCGAACTCCTCGCGGGAGGGCTCGTGCAGTCCGATCCAGACGAAGCTGTTGCCGGCGGGGGCGGCGCCGTTCTCCTCGCGGACCCGGCGCAACGCCTCCGCGGCCGGACAACTCCCGGCCTGCCGCACCCCGTCCGCGTAGCCCACGCAGTCGACGACGGCACTGCCGAGGGGCGACCGGGCCGGATGGCTGAGGTCGACCCTGCGGCGGTAGACGCGGCGCACCGCGCGGCCGAGGGTGCGGATCATCGACAACGCGGGCTCCCGGGCAGGTGGTGCTTCCCCGGCCAGCCTCCCGAACGGGAAGTCCCTTGTAAACGACGGCGGGTGTGCGAACGGCCGGGCGCCCGTGTCCCCCACCCGCCGCACGAGCCCGGTGCCGGGTGGTCCCGAACCGGTACGGGACAGCCGTGCGCCGGAAAGCCGTCGTCGGGCCGGCGACGGGAGCGACGGCGAAAGTCCGGTGAGGGCTCTGAGGCGATCCTGCGTTCGCGGCGCGTTTCGTGCCGTGCACGCATGGTTACCGGACATCCTTTTGAGCGGTGAACCAACTCCAGCCGGGCGCCCCGACTGCCGATGTCCGGACTGCGACCGCCGTGAGTCGCTCCGGCGTGCCGTGGCGGTCCTGACACGAGACTCGAGTCTCCCGAGCCCGAGGAGGTCCGGCGTGGGTGACGTCCTGCTGGCCCTGTGCATCCCGCTGACGCTCTGCGCGAGCGGTCTCTACGCGGTGTGCGACAGCTGGTGGCGCCGCCGCAGGCGCGGGGTGGCGCCGCGTCACCTGTATCCGGGCGTGTGCTCGTACGTATACGCCTACGAGCACCCCCGCGCGCACGCCGGAGCGCGTCTCGCGGAGCGGGAGATGCTCGCCGCCGCGGAGGAGATCGTCGACGAGGCCTACACGAGGCTGGCCTGGCTGTACGACGGCACGTGCACCGGCGCGGAAGGCGGCACGAGCGCCGGCGCCGGTCGGGTCAGCGCGGACTCCACCCCGGATCACGGCCCGTCACGGCCAGCACCCGCGCGAACGGTGACGCGTCCGCCGGAACACTGACCGCCTCCCCGAACGCACCGTACCGGCGCGCCCGCGGCGCCATCTCCTCGACGGCCGGACCGAGTTCCGCGATCACCTCGGGGTCCGGTGCGTAATCCTGTCCGGTCGCGCGCGCCAGGTCCCACGCGTGCACGGTCAGATCGGCCAGCACCAAGTGCCCCACGGTCCTCGCGGGGAGGCCGAGCGCACCCGTGGTGCCCTCCTCCGCGCCGGGCTCGGCCCAGGCCTTGACCAGGCGCGCGCACTCGTCGGCGAAGGCCTCCCGCCAGTCCCCCTCCGCCGTGCGGTCCGGAGTCGCGGAGAAGTCCGTGCCCTGCTTGGCCGCCAGCGCCCGGAAGTTGACCACGACCTGGAGCAGGTGGTTGATCAGGGCGCGTACGTCGTACTCGGGGCAGGGGGTCGGAGCGGTGAGTGCGTCCCCGGTCACTCCGCGCACCACGGGGAGGGCGCGCTCGGTGGTCGCGGCGAGCAGTTCACTGATGGTCTTCATGCCACAACGGTGGCGGCACCGGACCCCGGGCGTCTTGAAGAAACGCGACATAGGATCCCGCCATGGCGAGCAGGAGCGAGCCCGGAGTGGCCGGCGGGGCGCCTACGGCCGGCGGGCCGGGACCGCGGCGCGACACCCGGGGGATCGTGGACGCCCCGGAGCTTTTCGCACGCGTACGGTTCCGGCGTCGCGAACCGGCCCTTCCCCTGCGCCCGTACCTGGAGCACTACTGGCTCCTCGACTGGGACCTGCCCGAGCCGTACGTCACGCACGTCGTGCCCCATCCGTCGGTGAACGCCGTCTTCCAGCGGTACGGCGACGAGGAACCGTGGGCCGAGGTCGCCGGCATCGGTCTCGGGCTCTTCACCCAGAAGCTGCGGGGGCGCGGGCGGGTCTGCGGTGTGCAGTTCCGGCCCGGCGGGTTCCGTCCCTTCGCGCCCGGGCGGCCGGTGTCGGCGTGGACGGGCCACCGGGTCCCCGCAGCCGACGTGTTCACCGCCGCCGGCGGGCCCGCGGGGGCAGCGCCGTCGGTGGACGCCGCGGCCGTCGTCCTCCCCGAGGAGGAGAACGCGAGAGTGGACGCCCTCGACGCCTTCCTCCTCTCCCTGCGTCCGGAGGCGGATCCGCAGGCGGACCACGCGATGGCCCTGGTCGAGCGGGTGCGCACCGACCGCACGATCCGCAGGGTCGCCCAACTCGCCGCGGCGGACGGGGTGACGGCGCGTACCCTGCAACGGCTGTTCGCCGCGTACGTCGGTGTCGGACCCAAGTGGGTCATCCTGCGCTACCGCATCCACGAGGCGCTCGAGCGGGCCGAGGCGGACGGCCCGGCCGCGGACGCAGGACGCACCGTCGTGCCGGACGGGGGTACCGGCGCGGATGCGGCCGGCGCGCGTTCCCGCGGCGTCGAGCCGGACTGGTCGGCCCTCGCGGCCGAGCTCGGCTACAGCGACCAGGCCCACCTCGTACGCGACTTCACCGCGACGGTCGGTGTCCCGCCCACGGCGTACGCGGCGACGAGGACTCCGGGGTGACTTCCTGGCTCGGGGCGTTGCCGGCCGGTCGGACGCGTTCCGGGCGCTGTCGGTCCGGGGGCGTACCGTGCGGGGCATGGACGACACGACACCGGTCCTGCGGATCGAGCCCTGGTCGGAGGGCGACTTCGAGCTGCTCCGGGCCCTGAACGCGCCGGAGTTGACGGAGCACCTCGGGGGACCCGAGCCGGAGGGCGGGCTGGCCGAGCGGCACCGGCGCTACGTGGCTCTGAGCATGGACCGGTCCGGGGCGGGGCGGATGTACCGCGTGGTGCTGACGGCCGGCGGGGAACCCGTCGGATCGATCGGGTTCTGGGAGAAGACCTGGCGCGACGGCGAGGTGTACGAGACGGGGTGGAGCATCCTTCCCGGCTTCCAGGGGCGGGGTATCGCGACGGCGGCGGCGCTGGCTGTCGTGGCGGAGGCCCGCGCGGAGCACAGGCACCGCCATCTGCACGCCTTCCCGTCCGTCGACAACGCTCCGTCGAACGCGGTGTGCCGCAAGGCGGGCTTCTCCCTGATCGGGGAGTGCGACTTCGAGTACCCGCCGGGCACGCCGCTGCGCAGCAACGACTGGCGTCTCGACCTCGGCGGGCCGGAGCAGGAACGGGACGGGGGCGGGTCGGAACCGGGCGCGGACGGGTCGGATCCGAAGGAGGCGGCGACCGGTTCATGAGCGGCGACGCGTCCCGAGGCGGTGTGCGGTCGGCACGGGCCGGACCCGAGGGAGAAACGGGGCACGGTCCGGACGCGGGAGTCAGGGCGCTCGGGCGCCGGAGACGGGGGCCGGGCGCCGGAGACGGGACGGCAGCCGGGGTTCCTCGCCAGGGGGAGGACCGGGCGGCCTCACGCCTGGCGGGCGCGCGCGTCGGGTAGGTCGGCGCCGGCCGCCGCCGACCCGGTGGAAACCGCTGGCTGGGGGCGTCTGCCCGATGGCATGCTGGCGGCGTGAACGGACCGGAGATCCACATCAGCTTCGCCCCAGAGCTGCGGCTCTTCGTCCCGGCAGAGCGCCGGAACGGGCGGACCTCCCTCGTCACGGACGGTTCGTCGAGCCTCGGGCACGTCGTCGAGTCGCTCGGGGTGCCGCTCACCGAGGCCGGGCGGCTGCTGGTGGACGGAAGCAGTGTGCAGACCTCGTACGTCCCCGCCGTGGGCGAACACGTCCAGGTCCTGGGCGTCGAACGCCCGCAGCGGGTTCCCGGCGCCCCTCTCCGTTTCCTCCTCGACGTCCATCTGGGGACCCTCGCCCGGCGGCTGCGGCTCCTGGGCGTCGACGCCGCGTACGAGAGCGAGGACATCGGTGACGCCGCGCTGGCCGCCCTCTCGGCGCGCGACCAGCGCGTGATGCTGTCCCGGGACCGAGGACTGCTGCGCCGCCGCGAGCTGTGGGCCGGGGCGTACGTCTACAGCGACCGACCCGACGACCAGCTCCGTGACGTACTGCAGCGGTTCGCACCCGCTCTCGAGCCGTGGACCCGCTGCACGGCCTGCAACGGCCGTCTCACGGACACGGACAAGGCAGCGGTGGAGCACCACCTGGAGCAGGGCACGCAGCGTTCGTACGACGTGTTCGCACAGTGCACGGCCTGCGAGCGGGTCTACTGGCGCGGCGCCCACCACGCCCGGCTGGAGGCGATCGTCGAGGGCGCGATGAGCGAGTTCGGCGGCGCGATCGCCTAGTCGCGATCCGCTCGTTCGCGCCCCCGTGGTCGCGGTCGCCTCGTCGCGGTCGCGGGCGCGCCACGGAGCCACAGGCGGCCGTCGGCGCGGGCGCACCGACGGGCGGTGGCCGGGCGCTACGGGCCCTCGGCGGTGAGATACCGCTGGATCGTCGGTGCGAGCCACGCGATCACCTCGTCCCGGGTCATGTCGACCGCCGGCGGGATCCGCAGCACGTAGCGGGCGAGGGCCATGCCCAGGATCTGCGAGGTGACGAGCGCGGCCCGGCGCGGAACCTCTTCCCTTACGGGGCACACCCCGTCGGCGATGGGCAGCAACTGTCCCCGGAACACCTCCGCCATGCGCTCGGCGCCGGCGGCGTTGGTGACACCGACGCGGAGCATGGCCGTCAGCACCTCGTCGTGCTCCCACCGGTCGAGGAAGTGGGAGACGAGCGCGGCGCCGATGTGCCGTCCGGGCATCCCCCCCAGCTCGGGAAGCCGCAGGTCGATCTCGGAGGCCGCGGCGAACAGCCCCTCCTTGTTGCCGTAGTACCGCATGACCATCGACGGATCGATCCCCGCGTCCTTGGCGATGGCACGGATGGTGGCGCGCTCGTACCCGTCCGCGGCGAAGCGTTCACGGGCGGCTTCGAGGATCGCGGCACGGGTGGCGTCGGAGCGGCGCGGGGCGGGAGGTGGTTCCGAGGTCATGCCAACAAATGTAGGCCAACGATCGTTGACATACCAGCCCGCCCCCGTCTAGCGTTGCCCACAAGCGTTGGCCAACATTCGTTGACCCGAAGGCGTCGACCCGTGGCCCGAGATGGACATCGGCTCTATCGGCGCCGAGTGCTGACAGGAGGCACCGCAATGACCGACCGAACCCGCACCGACAGGACCGCAGACCGCAGCACCACCCCCGCCGCCGCCGCGGAGACGGACGTGACGGTCGTGGGGGCGGGGCCCACGGGTCTCCTGCTCGCCGGGGACCTCGCGGCGGCCGGCGTCCGCGTCACCGTCGTCGAGCGCCGGCCGCCGACGCGGAGCAACCTGACCCGGGCCTTCGGGGTGCACGCACGCACCCTCGAGCTCCTCGACGCCCGGGACCTCGCCGACGAGCTGGTGTCGAAGGGCACGCCCATCACGGGCCTGCGGCTGTTCCGCCGGCTCTCCCTCGATCTCTCCCGACTGCCCTCCCGCTTCCCGTACCTGCTGATAGCCCCGCAGTACGAGGTGGAGCGGCTGCTCGAGCGCCGTGCGCGCGCCGCCGGGGCCGCATTCCGGTACGCCACGGAACTGCGCGACCTGCGCCAGGACGCCGGATCGGTCACCGCCGAGCTCCGCGAGGAGGACGGCGGAGACGCGACGCTGAGCTCCCGCTACCTCGTCGGCACGGACGGGATGCGCAGCTCGGTGAGGCAGTCGCTCGGGCTGCCCTTCCCCGGGGTCTCGGCCATCCGCTCGATCCTGCTCGCGGACGTACGGCTCTCCGAAGAGCCGGAGAACCTGCTGACGGTCAACGGCACGGGGCGGGCCTTCGCCTTCATCGCCCCGTTCGGCGACGGGTGGTACCGCGTGATGGGCTGGCGGCGCGACCGCTCCCAGCCGGACGGCCGGCCGGTCGAACTCGACGAGGTGCGCGATGTCGCCCGCGAGGCCCTCGGCACCGACTACGGCATGCGGGACGCCCGCTGGCTCTCCCGCTTCCACAGTGACGAGCGCCAGGTCCCCGAGTACCGCCGGGGCAGGGTCTTCCTCGCCGGGGACGCGGCGCATGTGCACTCCCCCGCTGGCGGCCAGGGCATGAACACCGGCCTTCAGGACGCGGCGAACCTGTCCTGGAAGCTCGTGGCCGTCCTCCGCGACGACGCCCCGGACCCCGAAGGGCTCCTCGACACCTACCAGTCCGAGCGGCACCCGGTCGGTGCCCAAGTGGTGCGCAGCAGCGGGGCGATCGTACGCCTCGCCATGGCGCACTCACCCCTCCAGCGCCTCACCCGCGCACTGGCGACGAGCTTCCTCAACACGATCCGGCCCGCGTCGGACAGAGCGATGGGCATGATCTCGGGCACAGGTCTCTCCTACGGCGCCCCGCGCGGCGCACACCGGCTGACCGGCAGGCGCGCCCCCGACCTCTCCCTCAGGGAGGGCCGGCTCTACGAGCTGCTGCGCAAGGGCGAATTCGTCCTGGTGACACCGGACGGCGCGGACACGCCTGCACCGGCGGCGCCCGGCCCCGTGTCCAGGGCCCACTGGCGCGGCCCGGCCCGCACGGCCCTGCTGGTCCGGCCGGACGGATACATCGCATGGGCCCGGGACTGAGCAATGGGCCCGGGGCCGAGAGTGCGGCACGACGGCGACGCTCGCGGCGCCGCGGCGCCCCGACGCGGACGCGACCCCGCGCCCCGGTCACCGCGGCCGGACGTGCCAGGCTGACCTCATGGTCGTCGCCCGCTCCGTCCTCCTGTTCGCCGTCGCCGCCGTCTTCGAGATCGGCGGCGCCTGGCTGGTCTGGCAGGGCATGCGGGAGCACCGGGGCTGGCTCTGGATCGGCGCGGGCGTCCTCGCGCTCGGCGCGTACGGGTTCGTGGCCACGTTCCAGCCGCAGGGTGACTTCGGACGGGTCCTGGCAGCCTACGGCGGCGTGTTCGTCGTGGGCTCGATCGCCTGGGGCATGGTGGCCGACGGCTATCGTCCCGACCGCTGGGACGTCCTGGGCGCCCTGATCTGCCTGGCGGGCATGGCGGTGATCATGTACGCACCGCGCGGCCGGTGACCTCTGCCTATCCTGACTTCTGCTATCGATCAGTTGCCCGAGGAGCCGTCATGACCGCCACGCCCATCGCCGTCGTCACCGGAGCGAGCAGCGGAATCGGCGCCGCCACCGCACGGGGTCTCGCCGCGGCCGGCTACCACGTGGTCCTCACCGCCCGGCGCAAGGACCGGGTCGAAGCCCTCGCCGCCGAGCTGACGGACGCCGGGCACCGGGCCACCGCCCGCCCCCTCGACGTCACCGACCGTGCCGCCGTCGATGCCTTCGCGGCCTCCCTCGACGGCACCGGCCCGGTGAAGGTCCTGGTCAACAACGCGGGCGGAGCCCTCGGCGCCGACCCGGTCGCGACCGGCGACCCGGCCGAGTGGCGCCAGATGTACGAGGTCAACGTCATCGGCACGCTGAACCTCACACAGGCCCTGCTCCCCGCGCTCACCACCAGCGGCGACGGCACGGTCGTCGTCCTCTCGTCCACCGCCGGCCACGGCACGTACGAGGGCGGCGCGGGCTACGTCGCCGCGAAGCACGCCGAGCACGTCCTCGCCGAGACCCTCCGCCTGGAGATCGTCGGCACGCCGGTCCGCGTCGTCGAGATCGCTCCCGGCATGGTCAGGACGGAGGGTTTCGCGACCACGCGCTTCCGGGGCGACACCGAGAAGGCCGCCAAGGTCTACGAAGGCGTGGCCGAACCGCTCACCGCCGAGGACGTCGCCGACACCGTCACCTGGGCGGTCACTCGCCCGCCCCACGTCAACGTCGACCTGCTGATCGTCCGCCCCCGGGCCCAGGCGTCGAACACGAAGGTCCACCGGGAGCGCTGACCGTTCCTCGGCATGAGCGGAAGTGAGACCTGTCGCCGGGACTCGCGCTCGGCCTTGTGTCCCGAACGGTGTCGGGCTCGGTGGTCCCCCGCTTTCGCGACCGCTCCCGGGACCTCGCGACCGCCGGCCTCCGCGGCCCGGCCCGTCCCGGTGGCTCGGCCATTCGGCTGCGGTCCGCTGGCGTGCCCCGTCAGGTCGCGATGGTGTGGACGCGGTTGTGCACCGGCCTCCAACACCTGGGCGGCATCGGGTGCTCAGCCCTTCTCAAGGAAGGGCGGAATATGCACATACCAGGACGTAAAGCGGGCCGTCGGCATCACGCGGCGGCCCTTGCCGCGACGGTGTTCTGCTCGACGCTGTTCGTCGGGCCGGACCTCGCTCCGGCCGACGGCGCGCCCCCGCCGTCGGCGCGCGCCCCGAAGCTGGACTGGAACCCCTGCGTCCAGGGCAGTCCGTTCGACTGCGCGACGGCGAGAGTGCCGCTCGACCACGCGAAGCCGGGCGGCCGCACCATCGAGCTGGCCGTCATCAGACGGAGGGCCACCGACCCCGGACGCCGTATCGGCACCCTGTTCTTCAACCCCGGCGGCCCGGGTGGGCCCGGCACGGTGCAGATGCCGCAGAACTACGAGGCCTTCCCCCGGAAAGTACGGGAGCGGTTCGACATCGTCAGCTGGGACCCCCGAGGGATCGGCAGCAGCACCGCGGTGAACTGCTTCGGCAGCCGCGAGGAGGCGGACGCCTGGGCCTCCGGCAAACCGGCCGGCCTCCCGGTCGGCGAACAGCAGCGGACGGAGTGGATCGCCGCGTACAAGGGCCTGTCCCGCCGCTGCCGGCAACGCGACCCCGAGCTGCTGCGCCATGTGTCGACCGCCGACACCGCTCACGACCTCGACCTGCTCCGCGAGGCCGTCGGCGACGCGCGGCTCACCTACCTCGGGATCTCCTACGGGACGATCCTCGGCGCCACCTACGCCAACCTCTTCCCCGGCAAGGTCCGCGCGATGACCCTCGACAGCAACATCGACCCGCGGGCGTGGACGAACGACGCCTCCGACAACGCCCGGCTCCCGACATTCCTGCGCATGGGATCGGACCGCAGCGCCGCCTCGACCGTGGACAGGTTCCTCACTCTGTGCGGATCCACCACCGTCTCCCGCTGCGCCTTCTCGGCGGGGAGCCCGCAGGCGACCCGCGGCAAGCTCGACCGGCTTCTGGAGAGGCTCCGGGAGCGTCCAGTGGGCCCGTGGACCTACGGCCGCACGGTCGGCGACGTCGTGAACGGGCTCTACGTCGTCCAGCCCGGCTGGACGGACCTCGCCCGCAGACTCCAGGACCTGTGGCAGGGCCGCGCTCCGGAACCGTCCCCGCTCCCGCCCGCGCCACCGGTCCCGCATCCGGACCCGTACCTCGGCGACGAACAGGCCGCCGCGGTCCTCTGCGGCGACAGTCCCAATCCACGTGACCCAGGGGCCTACCACTCGCTGGAAGAGACGGCCGCCCGCCGCGCGGGCCACGCCGGCCGCTTCTGGACCTGGGCCGCCGAGGGGTGCGCCACCTGGCCGTCGGTCGCCGCGAACCGCTACACCGGCCCGTGGAACAGAAGGACGGCCCACCCCGTCCTGGTGGTCGGCACCACCTACGACCCCGCAACCCCCTACGCGGACGCGCGTGCCATGGCCGACGAGCTGGCGAACGCCCGTCTGCTCACCCACGACGGATACGGACACACCGCTCTGGTCAACCCCAGCGCCTGCGTGCAGGCGCACGAAAGCCGGTACTTCATCGAGGGCACGCTCCCTCCGGCCGGAACGACGTGCCGCCCGACCACACCCCCGTTCTCCGCTCCCAGGCCGAGCGGCGGCATCGCCACCGGCGGCGGAGGGCTGGCCGGCACGCTTCCCTGAGCCCTGCGCAGCCGGCGGCCGTCCTACGGCCCGGGCAGTCGCCGGCCCCGAGCGGCTCCGGTGCGCGCCGGCCCCACGACACCGGCCGCCCACGGCTGAGGGCCCCGGACTGCGGAAGTCCGAGGCCCTCAGCCCACGGTGGCATGAGGGCGGTCAGCCCTTCACGCAGATGACCTGCTTGAGCTTGGCGACGACCTCCACGAGGTCCCGCTGCTGGTCGATCACCTTCTCGATGGGCTTGTACGCGCCCGGGATCTCGTCCACGACCCCGGAGTCCTTCCTGCACTCCACTCCGCGCGTCTGTTCCTCCAGGTCCCTGGTCGAGAAGCGCCGCTTGGCCGCGTTGCGGCTCATCCGGCGACCGGCACCGTGCGAAGCCGAGTTGAACGACTTCTCGTTCCCGAGGCCCTTCACGATGTAGGAGCCCGTGCCCATCGAGCCGGGGATGATCCCGAAGTCGCCAGACGCGGCGCGGATCGCACCCTTGCGGGTGACGAGCAGGTCCATGCCCTCGTACCGCTCCTCCGCCACGTAGTTGTGGTGACAGGAGATGACCGGGTCGAACGTGACCCTCGCCTTCCTGAACTCCCTGCGGACGACCTCCTGGAACAGCCCCATCATGATCGCGCGGTTGTACTTGGCGTACTCCTGCGCCCAGAAGAGGTCGTTCCGGTAGGCCGCCATCTGCGGGGTGTCCGAGACGAACACCGCGAGATCACGGTCGACCAGGCCCCGGTTGTGCGGCAGCTTCTGGGCCTCGCCGATGTGGTGATCGGCGAGTTCCTTGCCGATGTTCCGCGAGCCGGAGTGCAGCATCAGCCAGACGGAACCGCTCTCGTCCAGGCAGAACTCGATGAAGTGGTTCCCGGAGCCGAGCGTCCCCATCTGCTTGGCCGCCCGTTCCCGGCGGAACTTCACCGGGCCGGCGACGCCGTCGAACCGGGACCAGAAGTCGTCGAACCCCGTCGACGGGAATCCGTACACCCGCCCGGTGTCGACCGGATCGTCGTGCATACCGCGCCCGACCGGGATCGCGCTCTCGATCCTGGACCGGAGCCGGGACAGATCGCCGGGGAGGTCGTTGGCGGTGAGCGAGGTCTTCACGGCCGACATCCCGCAGCCGATGTCGACGCCGACAGCCGCCGGGCAGACCGCGCCGTGCATCGCGATGACCGAGCCGACCGTCGCGCCCTTGCCGTAGTGCACGTCCGGCATCACGGCGAGCCCCTTGATCCAGGGCAGTGTGGCGACGTTCCGCAGCTGCTGCATCGCGCCGTCCTCGACCGTGGCGGGGTCGGCCCACATCCGGATCGGGACCTTGGCGCCGGACACCTCTACATACGACATACTTCCTCGATTCCCCCGAAAACCCTGATAACGCAAAACCAGCGCCAAGCTCAAGAAAAGGGATATCGAACCGGCGTTCACAGCTGCGCGTGCGATACACATTGTGTCCACCGGCACGCATCGGGCGGCAACACGTTTTCGCCGCGGGCGGCCACGGCCGGGGCCGGGAGCCAGTGGGCGACCCGACCGGGCCGGAAGCGCAGGACGGCAGAGAAGGGAGCCTGGGAACGTGCGGCGAAAGGGGTTCGTGCCCGGCGTTGCGGTGCTTCTCGCGGCGCTCGTCACCGGCTGTACCGGCGCAAGCACCGACGGCGGCGCCACCACCGAGGCCAAGGCCGGCGAGACCGCCGGCCCCGTCGCCACCCCGGGCAAGTACCGCACGCTCTACGAGCCCTGCGGCGCCGTCGAACGCTCGATGCTCAGGGACCTGCTGCCCGGCGCGGCCGAGCTGCCCGAGGAGCAGCAGGAGAAGGTCTTCCGCGGTACGGCCGCCGTCACCTACGACACGGACCGCCGCGTCGGCTGCAGCTGGAAGGCCGACTCCCCGGACGCCTCGCACAACCTCCGCGTAGACGTGGAGCGCGTGGTGTCCTACGCCCAGGACGTCAGCGACGACCAGCGTGCCGTCGAGGTGTACACGAGGAAGCAGGACGCGGCCCAGCTGCCGGCGCCCGCCGCAGGCGGCCAGAGCGACACCGGGACCCCCGTGACGGGTTCCCCCGCCACCGGCGCCGCGTCCCTCTCGGGCACCCCCGCACCGTCCGGCGGAACCGCCTCCGGTTCCCCGACCCCGCCTGAGGGCCTGGAACCGCGTGTACTCGACGGGCTCGGCGACGCCGCGTTCCTCGACGACGTCCTCACCCGGGCCGGTTCCACCGCCCGGCACCGCACGGTGAGCGTGGTGTTCCGCACATCCAACGTGATCGTGACCGTCGAGTACGGCGAGCAGCCCGCCCGTGTGACGGAGATCCCGGACAGCAAGGAACTGCAGGAAAAAGCCCGGGGACTGGCCCGGAAGCTGGCCGAACGGTTCAACGAGTAGCACGACCGCCGGCCCGCCGGCGCCATCCGGCGGTTCCGCCGCCCGGTCCCCTCGGGCGACCCGCCGTCGTACCGTGTCGGCGTACCGTGGCCGCCCGGGAGCACCGGACCGTCCGCGTCCGGTACTCCGGAGGACCGTACGACAACCGACTGAAGGAACCATGCACCGATCAGCCCCGCGACTCACCCGCATACTCGCCTGCGCCGCCGTCCCGGTGATGCTCGTCGTCGCCGGCTGCTCGTCGGACTCCGACAGCAAGGGCTCGGGTTCGGACGGCGGCTCGTCCACCTCGTCCGAGACCTCCTCCCCCGGCGGCGAGCAGTCGCCGCCGGCATTGGAGCCGGCGAAGTACGCCAAGCTTCCCGAGCCCTGCAAGGCACTGACCTCCAAGACGGTCGAGGAGCTGGTGCCGAAGGTGAAGAACAAGTCCGGCACGGCCGGCACCTCCAACGACACCGGTGCCCGCGGCAGCTGCTCCTGGAACGGTCTGGAGGACAAGGGCGTCAAGGGCTCGAACTACCGCTGGCTCGACGTGTCGTTCCAGCGCTTCGAGTCCGAGTCGGGCATCGGCAGCGGCGAGGACCGCGCCGGCGACGCCTACAAGAAGGAAGTCGCCGCGGTCCGGGCCACGGAGAAGGCCGAGAGCGTCAACTCCTCGCCCGCGTCGGGTGTCGGCGAGGATGCCACCGCGGTCAGCTACGGCCTCACCAAGTCCGGCGAGGACTTCAAGTACGCAACGATCGTGGCCCGCACGGGCAATGTCGTGGTGACCGTCGGCTACAACGGTACGGGCTTCGCCGGCGCCAAGAACCCGGACCCGTCGCAGCTCATGAAGGACGCGGTGACCGCGGCCAAGGAGGCCGTCGCCTCCGTCGCCAAGGCCAACCAGGTGTCGTGACCGGATGGGTTCGCCGAGCCGGTGAACCCATCCGGTCACGGCACCGGGCCCGGGAGGGGTCAGGCGCACCTGCCGCCCCGGCCCCGGTGTCCAATCGCCCGGCACGGTGACCGGCCCCCGCACGCTCTGCCGATCGGCCCGGTCGGCCCGGCATCCGGCCGGAGTCCGGCCCTCCCCGGAGGGCCGGACTCCGGATTCATGTGCCAGGCTTGGGCCGCGCCACGGGCGCCATGAACAGAAGAGGGAGGGGATCGCGGGTGGCCGCGATGCAGCTGACACGCACGCACCGCATACTCATCGGCGTGGTGGTCGCCGGTGCGGTGATCATCGCCGCGATCGGTTTCGCCGGGTCGTACGCCGCCGTGCGCGAGCTCGCCGAGAAGAAGGGCTTCGGCCAGTTCTCCCTGGTCTTCCCCATCGGCATCGACGCCGGCATCTGCGTACTGCTCGCACTCGACCTCCTGCTGACCTGGATCCGCATCCCCTTCCCGCTGCTGCGCCAGACGGCCTGGCTGCTCACCGCGGCGACGATCGCCTTCAACGGCGCGGCCGCCTGGCCCGACCCGCTCGGCGTCGGCATGCACGCCGTCATCCCCGTCCTGTTCGTGGTGTCCGTCGAGGCCGCCCGCCACGCGGTGGGCAGGATCGCGGACATCACCGCCGACAAGCACATGGAGGGCGTGCGCCTCACCCGCTGGCTGCTCTCCCCGGTACCGACGTTCCGGCTGTGGCGGCGGATGAAGCTGTGGGAGCTGCGCAGCTACGAGCAGGTCATCAAGCTGGAGCAGGACCGGCTGATCTACCAGGCCCGGCTGCAGGCCCGCTTCGGACGGGCATGGCGCCGCAAGGCCCCGGTCGAAGCCCTGATGCCGCTGCGGCTCGCGAAGTACGGCGTGCCGTTGGCGGAGACCGCGCCGGCGGGCCTGGCCTCGGCCGGCATCGAGCCGATGCTGCTGCCGCCGCAGCCCGCGGCGGCGGAGCTGGAGCCCAGCGGGCCCGCACGGGCGCAGGAGCCGGTGGTGGCCGCCGAGGAGGAGCCGAGCCAGTGGTTCGCCACTCCGCAGCGTGTCCAGTACAAGGGCGACTACGACCCGGACTACGAGCCGGCCACGTACGTCCCGGGCCCGGACCACCGGGCCTGGTACGACGAGCAGCCGCAGCGCATCCCGGTGCCGCAGCCTCGCGCGGCCGAGCCCGGACCCGTCCCGCAGCCGCAGCCGGCGGAGGCCGAACCGGTGGCGCAGCCGCAGGCGTCGGAGCCCGAACCGGTGCCTGTCCGGACCCAGGCGCCGGAGCCGACGTTCCCGGTGCCGAACGGGGCGGGCGGCATAAGGCCGTTGGGGGAGGGCGTGCAGGACGCCCTGCCTTCGGACGAGAACCTGTACCAGGTGTTCCGGCGCTCGATAGAGGGTGAGGGCATGCCGACGCCCGGCGCCTTCGCGTCGAACGTCGAGGCCGCGTACGGGCTGCACCTCCAGCCCCGTGAGCTGAACCAGTACATGGACCGGTTCACGACCCGCTTCAACAACGAGCTGATGGAAGACCACATCGCGTAGGACGCCCACGTGGCCACCGGACGGCCGTGTGGACCGGGTACGCCGCGTACACCGGCGCGCCGAGGGGCACCGTGAACCGGCGGTCCCGGGCGGCACTGCCGGTCGGCCGAGTCCGCACGACGCAGCGACGCCGAAGGGCTCCCACCCGCCGAGGGGGAGAGCCCTTCTTCCGTCCGGCCGCCGGAACCCCTCGGGCCCCGGCCGGTCAGGCCGCCAGCAGCTTGCGCACCCGGTCGGCCCCGACGGCCAGGAGCAGCGTCGGGAGACGCGGGCCCGTCTCGCGGCTCACCAGCAGCCGGTAGAGCAGCGCGAAGAAGGAACGCTGGGCGGTCTTCAGCTCCGGCGTCGGCTTGGCGTCCGGCTCCAGGCCCGCCATCACCTTCGGCACTCCGTAGACGAGGGTCGTCAGACCGTCCAGTGACCAGTGGGTGTCCAGCCCCTCCAGCAGCAGGCGCAGCGACTCGCGCGCCTCGCCGTCGAGCGAGCCGAGCAGCTCCGCGTCCGGCTCGGAACGCACGACGGTGCGGGCGTCGGCCGGGACCTGGGTCGTGATCCAGTTCTCCGCGCGGTCCAGCCGAGGACGGGCCTCGTCGAGCGAGGACAGCGGGTTCGCCGGGTCCAGCTCGCTGAGGATGCGCAACGTCTGCTCGTCGTGGCCGGCGGTGATGTCGACGACCGAGGCGAGTGTGCGGTACGGCAGCGGGCGGGGCGTGCGCGGCAGCTCACCCGCGGCGGTGCGGGCCGCGCGTGCGTGGGCGGCGGCGTCGGCCGGGAGCGCGGAACCCTCCGCGACCTTGGACTCCAGCTTGTCCCACTCGTCGTAGAGCCGCTGGATCTCCTGGTCGAAGGCGATCTTGAAGGACTGGTTGGGCCTGCGGCGTGCGTACAGCCAGCGCAGCAGGGGGGCTTCCATGATCCTCAGCGCGTCCGCCGGCGTCGGCACACCACCGCGCGACGACGACATCTTGGCCATGCCGGAGATGCCCACGAAGGCGTACATCGGGCCGATCGGCTGGACGCCGTCGAAGACCTCGCGGACGATCTGACCGCCGACGACGAACGACGACCCCGGAGACGAGTGGTCGACACCGCTCGGCTCGAAGATCACGCCCTCGTAGGCCCAGCGCATCGGCCAGTCGACCTTCCAGACCAGCTTGCCGCGGTTGAACTCGCTCAGCCGGACCGTTTCCGAGAAGCCGCACGCCGTGCAGGAGTACGTCAGCTCCGTGGTGGCGTCGATGTACTCCGTGACGCTCGTCAGGTCCTTCTCGCAGTTGCCGCAGTACGGCTTGTACGGGAAGTAGCCCGCGGAGCCGCCGCTGCCGTCGTCCTCGGACGCCGCGCCCGAGCCCTCGGCGGCCTCCAGCTCGGCCTCGTCGACCGGCTTCTGCTGCTTCTTCGCCTGGACCTTGGCCTTCGTCCGGTACTGGTCGAGGATGCCGTCGATCCGGGCACGGTGCTTCATGGCGTGCAGGATCTGCTCGCGGTAGGCACCCGAGGTGTACTGCTCGGTCTGGCTGACCGGGTCGAACTCGACACGGAGTTCGGCGAGCGACTCGACCATCGCGGCCTTGAAGTGCTCCGCCCAGTTCGGGTAAGGGGAGCCGGCGGGCGCGGGCACCGAGGTCAGCGGCTTGCCGATGTGCTCGGCCCAGGTGTCGTCGACGCCCTCCACTCCGGCCGGCACCTTGCGGTAACGGTCGTAGTCGTCCCAGGAGATCACGTGCCGCACCTCGTACCCGCGGCGGCGGATCTCGTCCGCGACCAGGTGCGGCGTCATGACCTCACGCAGGTTGCCCAGGTGGATGGGCCCGGACGGCGACAGGCCAGACGCAACCACGACCGGTTTCCCGGGCGCACGCCGTTCCGACTCGGCGATGACATCGTCCGCGAAACGGGAGACCCAGTCGGTCTCGGTGCTGCTCTGAGCCACGATCGGCACGTCCTTGATTGCTTGAGTCTGTCGAAGCTGGCGTCTGCCATTCTCCCAGACGGAACACGGCGCCCGTTGGTTGTCCACAGGCCGACGCCGTTCGGCCCGAACTCCGCCCCGGTCGTCCACAGGCACCGCTTCGTCCACAGGTCCGGGGTCCGTGGGAGAAACGGGTTGCTCCCCCGTGGGACACTTGACTACCGAAAAGCGGCGCCGATCACACCCCGACGACCCACGACGCCCCGCTCACAGGAAACACTCGCAGGAACACTCACAGGAAACGGAAGCTCATGGCCTCGGTCCCTTCCCTCGCTTCGACCGTGCAGCAGCGCCTCGCGGACGCCCTCTCGGCAGCCCTGCCGGAGGCTGGCTCCGCGGATCCGCTGTTGCGACGCAGCGACCGGGCCGACTTCCAGGCCAACGGCATCCTGGCGCTCGCCAAGAGGCTCAAGGGCAATCCGCGTGAGCTCGCGACCAAGGTCGTCGAGTTCGTGCCGGCCGACGACGTACTGCGGGAGATCGAGGTCTCGGGCCCCGGATTCCTGAACATCACGGTCTCCGACGAGGCGATCGCCGAGACGCTCGCCGCCCGCGCGGCGGACGACCGCCTCGGGGTGCCGTTCGCCGACACCGCGGGCACCACCGTGATCGACTACGCGCAGCCGAACGTGGCCAAGGAGATGCACGTCGGCCACCTCCGTTCGGCGGTGATCGGCGACGCCATGGTGCGGATCCTGGAGTTCACCGGCGAGAAGGTGGTCCGGCGCCACCACATCGGCGACTGGGGCACCCAGTTCGGCATGCTCATCCAGTTCCTGATCGAGCACCCGCACGAGCTGGACCACAAGGACGAGGCCGCCGTCTCCGGCGAGGAGGCCATGTCCAACCTGAACCGGCTGTACAAGGCCTCGCGCGCCCTCTTCGACTCCGACGAGGATTTCAAGGAGCGCGCGCGGCGGCGGGTGGTGGACCTCCAGTCGGGCGACGAGGAGACCCTCGCCCTCTGGCAGAGGTTCGTCGACGAGTCGAAGATCTACTTCTACTCCGTCTTCAACAAGCTCGACATGGAGATCCACGACCCCGACGTCGTGGGCGAGTCGGGCTACAACCACATGCTCGACGAGACCTGCCGCATCCTCGAGGAATCCGGCGTCGCCGTGCGCTCCGAGGGCGCGCTGTGCGTGTTCTTCGACGACGTCAAGGGCCCGGACGGCAAGCCCGTCCCCCTGATCGTGCGGAAGTCGAACGGCGGCTACGGCTACGCGGCCACCGACCTCTCCGCGATCCGGGACCGGGTGCAGAACCTCGGTGCCGACAACCTGATCTACGTCGTCGACGCCCGGCAGTCCCTGCACTTCAAGATGGTCTTCGAGACCGCTCGCCGGGCCGGCTGGCTGAACGACGAGGTCAAGGCCGTCCAGCTGGCGTTCGGCACGGTCCTCGGCAAGGACGGCAAGCCCTTCAAGACCCGTGAGGGCGAGACGGTGCGGCTGGTCGACCTGCTGGACGAGGCGATCGAACGGGCGGCGGCCGTCGTCAGGGAGAAGGCCCAGGACCTGTCGGAGGAGGAGATCGCCGAGCGGGGCGCACAGGTCGGCATCGGCGCCGTGAAGTACGCGGACCTCTCCACGTCTGCGTCGCGGGACTACAAGTTCGACCTGGACCAGATGGTGTCCCTCAACGGCGACACGTCGGTGTACCTGCAGTACGCGTACGCCCGTATCCAGTCGATCCTGCGCAAGGCCGGGGACGCGAAGCCGCAGGCCCACGCGGAGATCGGGCTTACCCCGTCCGAGCGCGCGCTGGGTCTGCACATCGACCGGTTCGGCGAGACGGTCGAGGAGGCCGCGTCCTCGTACGAGCCGCACAAGCTGGCGGCGTACCTCTACCAGCTGGCGTCGCTGTACACGACGTTCTACTCGGAGTGCCCGGTCCTCAAGGCGGACACCCCTGCGCAGGTGGAGAACCGGCTGTTCCTGTGCGACCTGACCGCCCGCACGCTCCACCAGGGCATGGCCCTGCTGGGCATCCGCACCCCCGCGCGCCTCTGACGCGCGGCGCCCGGCCCCGGCGCGTCCGGGCGCATCCGGCACGGGCGGCCCTCGGCGAGCGAACCGCCGGGGGCCGTCCTCCGTTCGCCTCGCGTCACCTCGTCAGCGGTTCAGCGGGTGCGCCGACCTTCCCGTGGTCTCCTCGATCTCGTCGTGCGCCTTCTTGAGCAGTGTCTGCGCGACGTCCATGAGCGCCCGGGCGCCGGCGATCTCCTCGCCGACGCGCAGTTGGGCCGGGTCGGACGGATGGCGGCTGGCGTGCCCGTGACCGCGCACTTCCGTGCCGTCGGCGAGCCGGAGCATCGCGGCCGCCCTGGTCTTGTCGCCCTCCTCGAGGAACTCCATCTCGACATGCCAGCCGACGAGAGTCTGCATGACGGATCACCTCCACAGCGGTACTTCTCCCAGGGTGCGCCGACCACGGGCTGATCACCACCCCTTCCCCATCCGTGCAGACGGCCCCGAGATCGCCGTCGTGCCCCGCTCCCGGGCCCGAGACGGGTTCGCACGCCTTGCCGCGAAGCGACGGTCACGATGCACTCCGCCCCGCGCGACGGCGGAGGCTCGACCGGTGCCCCGCCGAACTCGCGCTCCCCGCGGGGGCTTGCAGGGACGGCAACGCGGCAGGGACGACTGGCAGGGCGACGTGTCGGACGCGCTCGCCCACCGACCGCCCCGCCGCCCGCCGGCCACCCACGCCGGACCCGGAGGCCGCCGTTCCCACACGGCGGCCTCCGTTGTCAGTGGCGGCCTCTACCTTCGGACCATGGCGATGCTTCCCAACCCTCTGCCGGCCCTGGCCACCGATCCCTCTGGCCGGACCCTGGGCCTCGATCTGCCTCCCGGCCGCCTGGTGGACACCACCGTCGACGGCCCGTGGCACGAGCCCCTCCTCTGGTGCGGCGACGAGCCCGCCGCTCCCGGCACCTGGGACCGGCTCCTCCCGGCCCGACGGGTGGGCGGACTGCATCCCGTGCTGATCGGCGGCGACGGCGACCCGCACGAGTGGGAGCTGTCGCCGCGGCGGGTGTCGTATCCGGGGGACCATGACGCCGAAGAGGTGCTCGCGGAGTTCTGGGACTCCGGCGCGGCGGACGAGTCGGACGCCGACGGCGACTGGCCCGGACTGGCCCCGGGCGGCACGCTCGTGGAGGATCCGGACCGGCTCGCCGCCGAGGCCGCGGACGCGCTGTCCGCCGGCGAGGGCGGCGACGTGCTGAAGGGTGCCCGCCCCGCACTGGTCCGCGCCCGCCGCAGCGCCGACATACCGGCGGCCATCGGCTGGTCCGGCCCGCTCCACCACGAGCAGGACGTGGCCCGCCTCTGCTCGGTCCTGCGGTCGTGGGAGGACCGCTACGGCATACGGGTCGTCGGTCTGTCCTTCGACCGGCTGGTCCTCTCCGTGGCCGCGCCGCCCACCAGGACCGCGGACGCCGAGGCTCTCGCGGCCGAGCACCTCGCGTTCTGCCCGGACAGCGTCCGGCAGGGACCGCGCCCCGGCCTCGGGTCCCATGCCCAGCGTCTCCTCGGAGCACCCGTCTGGACGTTCTCGTGGGACTGAGGACCCCCACCCCGGCCGCGCGGCCTGTGGTCGCGCGGCCGTCGGGTCTCCGCTCGCTCCCGGGCCGCTACGCGCGGCCGAGCTTCTGTGCGGCCTCCGTCGCCCAGTACGTCAGGATCATCCGCGCGCCCGCGCGCCGGATGCCGGTCAGGGTCTCCAGGATGGCTTTGTCGCGTTCGATCCAGCCCTTCTCGGCAGCGGCCTCGACCATCGCGTACTCCCCACTGATCTGGTACGCGGCGACGGGCACGTCCACGGACTCCGCCACCTTCGCCAGCACGTCGAGGTAGGGCCCCGCCGGCTTGACCATCACCATGTCCGCCCCCTCCTCCAGGTCGAGCGCGAGTTCCCGGAGGGACTCCCGCAGGTTCGCCGGGTCCTGCTGGTACGTCTTGCGGTCGCCCGTCAGGGAGGAGGCGACCGCCTCGCGGAACGGCCCGTAGAACGCGGAGGAGTACTTCGCGGTGTACGCGAGGATCGACACGTCCTCCCTGCCGATGGTGTCGAGCGCGTCCCGGATCACCCCGACCTGGCCGTCCATCATCCCGCTGGGGCCGACGACATGGACGCCGGCGTCCGCCTGGACCTGCGCCATCTCTGCGTAGCGCTCCAGCGTGGCGTCGTTGTCGACCCGGCCGTCCGCGTCGAGCACCCCGCAGTGGCCGTGATCCGTGTACTCGTCCAGGCAGAGGTCGGACATGACGACCAGCTCGTCGCCGACCTCCTCCTTCACCGCTCGGACGGCGACCTGGAGGATCCCGCCCGGGTCCGTGCCCGCGGTCCCGGCGGCGTCCTTCTTCGCGTCCTCCGGCACGCCGAAGAGCATGATCCCGGAGACTCCGGCCTCCCGGGCCTCGACCGCGGCCTTCCTCAGCGTGTCCAGCGAGTGCTGCACGACCCCGGGCATCGCCGCGATCGGCACGGGCTCACTCACGCCCTCCCGCACGAACGCGGGAAGGATCAGATCGGCGGGGTTCAGCCTCGTCTCGGCGACCATGCGCCGCATCGCGGGGGTGGTCCGCAGCCGTCGCGGCCGCGATCCGGGGAAGGATCCGTACACAGTCATGCCCACCACGCTACGCCCGTGCGGAGACCGCTTTTGCCGACACGTTGTCCCCGGGAGCGGGCGAACCGCCCCCGCGCGATCCGGTCCGGGGCAAACGGAAAGGGGCCGCGGGGAACAACCCCGCGACCCCTTCCGATCATGTCCGACTACTTCACGTGGTACGGCGCCTGCGTGCGCCCGGACGACGCTCGCTCGGCCGCGTCACCGGGTCGCCTGCCTCCCGAGCCGCCTCCCGGCGTCTCGCACCGAACTCGGCGAGCGCATCGGCCAGCTTGTGGACCGACGGCTCGGGCGACAGCACGTCCACCCGCAGCCCGTGCTCCTCCGCCGTCTTCGCGGTCGCGGGTCCGATACAGGCGATCACCGTCACGTTGTGCGGCTTGCCGGCGATACCGACCAGGTTCCGCACGGTGGACGACGAGGTGAAGAGCACGGCGTCGAAACCGCCGCCCTTGATCGCCTCCCGGGTCTCCGCCGGCGGCGGGGAGGCCCGCACGGTCCGGTAGGCCGTGACGTCGTCGACCTCCCAGCCCAGCTCGATCAGCCCTGCCACCAGGGTCTCGGTCGCGATGTCGGCCCGCGGCAGGAACACCCGGTCGATCGGGTCGAACACCGGGTCGTACGGCGGCCAGTCCTCCAGCAGTCCCGCGGCCGACTGCTCACCACTCGGCACCAGATCCGGCTTGACCCCGAACTCGATCAGGGCGCGTGCCGTCTGCTCGCCCACCGCCGCGACCTTGATCCCGGCGAAGGCACGAGCATCCAGTCCGTACTCCTCGAACTTCTCCCGCACCGCCTTCACGGCGTTGACCGAGGTGAAGGCGATCCACTCGTAGCGGCCGGTCACCAGTCCCTTGACCGCGCGCTCCATCTGCTGCGGCGTGCGCGGCGGCTCGACGGCGATCGTCGGGACCTCGTGCGGCACGGCGCCGTAGGACCTGAGCTGGTCGGAGAGCGACGCGGCCTGCTCCTTCGTGCGCGGCACGAGCACCTTCCAGCCGAACAGCGGCTTGGACTCGAACCAGGCGAGCTGGTCGCGCTGCGCTGCGGCGCTGCGCTCACCGACCACGGCTATGACCGGCAGGTGGCCCTCGGGCGACGGCAGCACCTTGCCCTGCTTGAAGACCTGGGCGATCGTGCCGAGCGTCGCGGTCCACGTCCGCTGCCGCGTCGTCGTACCGGCCACCGTCACCGTCAGCGGAGTGTCGGGCTTGCGCCCGGCCGTCACCAGCTCTCCGGCCGCCGACGCCACGGCGTCCAGCGTCGTGGACACGACGACGGTGCCGTCGGAGGCGCCGACCTCGGTCCAGCAGCGGGCGTCCGCCGTCCGGGCGTCGATGAACCGCACGTCCGTGCCCTGCGCGTCACGCAGCGGCACACCGGCATAGGCGGGCACGCCCACGGCGGTCGCCACTCCCGGCACGACCTCGAAGGGGATGCCCTCAGCGGCGCAGGCGAGCATCTCGGCGCCCACGTCGCCGTCGAGCCCGGGGTCCCCGCTCACGGCACGGACCACCCGCTTGCCGCCCCGCACGGCCTCCATGACAAGATTGGCCGCGTCCCTCAACACCGGGACACCGGCGGTTGTTGAGGCATCGTCAACAACCGTCAGCTCAGGCGTGCTCACTCCGGCGCGCGCGTGACCGCGCACGACGTCGAGGACTTCCGGCTCGGCGATCAATACGTCCGCGCCCGCCAGCGCCTCGACGGCGCGCAGCGTCAGCAGGCCCGGATCGCCGGGACCGGCGCCGAGGAAGGTGACCTGCCCGTGTACGGGACCAGCCGGGACGTTCGAGGTGGTGGGGCTCAAAGTGCTCGCTCCCCCATAAGACCGGCCGCGCCCTTGGCGAGCATCTCGGAGGCGAGTTCGCGCCCGAGTGCCACCGCTTCGTCGTGCGAAGAGGGCACGGGACCGGTGATGGACAGCTGCACCAGCGTGGAACCGTCGGTGGTACCGACGACGCCCCGCAGGCGCATTTCATGAACAGCCTGTTCGCCGGCAGGCAGGTCGGCCAGTGCGCCCACGGGCGCACTGCAGCCGGCCTCCAGGGCGGCGAGCAGGGACCGCTCGGCGGTCACGGCGGCCCGGGTGTACGGGTCGTCGAGCTCGGCGAGCGTGGCGGCGAGGGCGGTGTCGGCCGCCGGGCACTCCACCGCCAGGGCCCCCTGACCGGGGGCGGGCAGGATCGCGTCGACCGGCAGGAAGTCGGTCGCCTCCTCGATCCGGCCGATACGGTTCAGGCCGGCCGCGGCGAGAACCACCGCGTCCAGTTCCCCGTTCCGCACGAAACCGATGCGGGTGTCTACGTTCCCGCGGATCGGCACGGTCTCGATCTGCAGCCCGTGCGAGCGGGCGTACGCGTTGAGCTGCGCCATCCGGCGCGGCGAGCCGGTGCCCACCCGGGCGCCCCGCGGCAGCCGGTCCAGCGTCAGCCCGTCCCGGGCGACCATGACGTCACGCGGGTCCTCCCGCCGCGGGATCGCGGCCAGCACGAGGTCGTCCGGCTGCGTGGTCGGCAGATCCTTCAGGGAGTGCACCGCGAAGTCGACCTGTCCCGCGAGCAGCGCGTCGCGCAGCGCGGTGACGAACACACCGGTGCCGCCGATCTGTGCCAACTGCTCGCGCGAGGTGTCGCCGTACGTGGTGATCTCCACCAGCTCGACGGGGCGGCCGGTCAGCCGCCGCACGGCCTCCGCCACATGCCCGGACTGGGCCATGGCGAGCTTGCTGCGCCTGGTTCCGAGCCGCAGGGGCCGCTCGGTCCCCGATGCCCTCTCGGTCATACTCGCCCTCGGTTCTTGATGTCGGCGTCGGTGACGTCGGCCCGGCTGACGGAGGCGACCGTCTCCGGGTCGAGGTCGAAGAGTGTGCGCAGCGCGTCCGCGTACCCGGCGCCGCCGGGTTCGGCCGCGAGCTGCTTGATCCGCACGGTGGGCGCGTGCAGGAGCTTGTCGACGACCCGGCGGACCGTCTGGGAGACCTCGGCGCGCTGGCGCTCGTCGAGGTCGGGCAGCCGGCCCTCAAGCCGGGCGATCTCGCTCGCGACGACATCGGCGGCCATGGTGCGCAGGGCGACCACGGTCGGCGTGATGTGCGCGGCGCGCTGGGCGGCGCCGAACGCGGCGACCTCGGCGGCCACGATGGTCCGCACCCGGTCGACGTCGGCGGCCATGGGGGCGCCCGCGGACGCCTCGGCGAGCGATTCGATGTCGACGAGGCGGACTCCGTCGAGCCGGTGGACCGCGGCGTCGATGTCCCGGGGCATGGCGAGGTCGAGCAGCGCCAGCCGTCCCGTACGGCCCTCGATCGCGGCCTCGACCGCCTCGGTCCTCAGCACCAGCCCGGTCGCGCCGGTGCAGGAGACGACGACGTCGGCACGTGTCAGTTCGTCGCCGACCGAGACCATGTCGACCGCCCGGGCGCGAACGCCCGTCCCACCGGGTTCGGTCAGGATCTGGACCAACCGCTCGGCACGCTCACGGGTGCGGTTCGCGACGGCGATCTCGGCGACCCCGGCTCGCGCCAGCGTGGCGGCCGCGAGGGAGGACATCGAGCCCGCACCGATGACGAGCGCGCTCCTGCCCGCGGCCCACTCCCCGGTGGGAGTGCCGTCGGCGAGCTGTTCCAGGCCGAAGGTGACGAGCGACTGCCCGGCCCGGTCGATGCCGGTCTCGCTGTGCGCGCGCTTGCCGACCCGCAGGGACTGCTGGAACAGGTCGTTCAGCAGTCTGCCCGCGCTGTGCAGCTCCTGACCGAGCGCCAGGGAGTCCTTGATCTGGCCGAGGATCTGGCCCTCGCCGACGACCATCGAGTCCAGCCCGCAGGCCACCGAGAACAGGTGGTGGACGGCCCGGTCCTCGTAGTGCACGTACAGATAGGGGGTGAGCTCCTCCAGGCCGACGCCGCTGTGCTGGGAGAGCAGGGTGGACAGTTCGGCGACCCCGGCGTGGAACTTGTCCACGTCGGCGTAGAGCTCGATGCGGTTGCAGGTGGCGAGGACGGCCGCTTCCGCCGCGGGTTCCGCGGCAAGGGCGTCCTGCAGCAGCTTGCCCTGGGTGTCCGCGGAGAGGGAGGCCCGCTCCAGGACGCTGACGGGGGCGCTGCGATGGCTGAGGCCGACGACCAGGAGACTCATGCCGGCATCACGGCGGGCACGTCCCCGTCGGGTCCCTTCCGGCCGTCGGCGGTGGCGGGGGTGCCGGCCGGGGCGACGGGCGGCACGGCGGCCTCGCCCTCGGTCTCCTCGCCGGCCTTGCGCTGCTCGTGGAAGGCGAGGATCTGCAGCTCGATCGAGAGGTCGACCTTGCGCACGTCCACGCCGTCCGGCACCGAGAGCACGGTGGGGGCGAAGTTGAGGATCGACGTCACACCGGCGGCGACGAGCCGGTCGCACACCTGCTGGGCGGCGCCCGCGGGGGTCGCGATGACCCCGATGGACACGCCGTTGTCCGAGATGATCTTCTCCAGCTCGTCCGCGTGCTGGACGGGGATGCCGGCGACCGGCTTGCCGGCCATCGCAGGGTCGGCGTCGATCAGCGCGGCCACGCGGAATCCGCGGGATGCGAAGCCGCCGTAGTTGGCGAGCGCGGCGCCGAGGTTACCGATGCCGACGATCACAACCGGCCAGTCCTGGGTCAGGCCGAGCTCCCGGGAGATCTGGTAGACGAGGTACTCGACGTCGTACCCGACGCCGCGGGTCCCGTAGGAGCCGAGGTACGAGAAGTCCTTGCGCAGCTTCGCGGAGTTGACTCCCGCGGCGGCCGCGAGCTCCTCGGAGGAGACGGTCGGCACGGAGCGCTCCGACAGCGCGGTCAGCGCGCGCAGATACAGCGGAAGCCGGGCGACGGTGGCCTCGGGGATTCCTCGGCTGCGAGTCGCCGGTCGGTGGGTTCGGCCAGTTGCCACGGTGCTCCTGCGGGATGAGCGAGGCTGGCGGCCATGCGTCCCAGGACCGCCCCGTCGAAAGCAGGCTATGTCTTTGTGAACACGTGCACAAAGATGGTGTCCGCTTTGTCCGTGCAAAGTGACCGGGGTCACGCGAGTCGATCGCGCCATTCCGGAACCGGGGACGACCGGCACCCGTTGCGAATCCGAAGAGGGCAAAGCGCTACACACTCCTCACGGCCACGCCCCCGAGACCACAACAAAACGCCCACGATGGTAGCCGCCTTTCCGGTCACGCCCCCAGTTCGCGGCGGAGCCGGCCGGCGTCCACGCGCCAGAACGTGTGCTGTTCCCCGTCCACGAGCACCACGGGGATCTGCTCCCAGTAGGCGCGGTGCAACTCCTCGTCCTGGGTGATGTCCTTCTCTTCCCAGGACGCACCCGTCTCGGCGCACACCTGCTGGATCACGGACCGCGCGTCGTCACAGAGATGGCACCCGGGCTTCCCGATCAGGGTCACCACACGGTCACCGGCCTTCTTCTTGCTACGCCGCAGCAGAGGACTCATGCCCTCCATTCTCCGCCCGCGCGCGACGCGCCCGAATGGCCCCTTTAACAATCCGGCCGCGGAGAGTTCACGCCTTGGCATCCCGGCGAGTCGGGAACTGCCGAACGGACTGGCTATGCTCACGACATGGCCGCACTGGGATGGCTCACCCCCCGCAGGCGCTCCTCGACCGCCCGGAGCGTTCTCGCCGGCGAGGCCGCTGCCGAGGCAGCACGCAAGACGTCACAGCAGTTCGAGGCGGACGCCCGGGCCCGGACCGAAGCGGACACCGCACCGGCCGAGCCCGACTTCCCCGTGGCCGGGGACGTCAGCGCCGCCGCGTTCTTCGACCTGGACAACACCGTCATGCAGGGCGCCGCGATCTTCCACTTCGGCCGCGGGCTGTACAAGCGGAAGTTCTTCCAGCGCCGGGAGCTGGCGAGGTTCGCCTGGCAGCAGACGTGGTTCCGGATCGCCGGCGTCGAGGACCCCGAGCACATGCAGGACGTGCGCGAGTCGGCGCTGTCCATCGTCAAGGGCCACCGGGTCTCCGAACTGATGTCGATCGGCGAGGAGATCTACGACGAGTACATGGCCGACCGCATCTGGCCGGGCACCCGCGCCCTCGCCCAGGCCCATCTCGACGCGGGCCAGAAGGTGTGGCTGGTCACCGCCGCGCCGGTGGAGACCGCGACGATCATCGCCCGCCGGCTCGGACTGACCGGCGCGCTCGGCACGGTCGCCGAGTCCGTCGACGGCGTCTACACGGGCAGGCTCGTCGGCGAGCCGCTGCACGGCCCGGCCAAGGCCGAGGCGGTGCGGGCCCTCGCGAGCGCCGAGAACCTCGACCTCGCCCGCTGTGCGGCCTACAGCGACTCGCACAACGACATCCCGATGCTCTCCCTCGTGGGACACCCGTACGCCATCAACCCGGACACGAAACTGCGCAAGCACGCCCGTGAGCGCGACTGGCGGCTGCGCGACTACCGCACGGGCCGCAAGGCGGCGAAGGTCGGCATCCCGGCCGCGGCGGGAGTCGGCGCCCTCGCGGGCGGTACGGCGGCAGCCGTGGCCCTGCACCGCCGCCGGCGCTGACCCGGGCGGCACCGGACGCGCGGGCGACCGGGCCCCCCACCGCCACTCTGCGTATCAGTGACCGCGTTACGGATCCGACCGCCCGTGTCCGGGCCCTCCGCCGCGGTCCCGAACGCTCGACACCCGCATGTCCCGTGACGACGCACAGCAGGCGGTACGCGGCATTCCGGGGGCCATACGCCTCCACGGCGCCCGCCAGTCGCGATGCCTCCGGACGAACACAACCCATCACGCCCCCCCATAGAAGGCGAAGTAATCCGATCAGCAAGCGATCACAATCTGCGACTGATTGTGCTGCCTCGCCGTAACAGAAGCGACGGATTCGACGATTTGAGCAACTGGGTGTAGCACTGCCTGTACGAAGCGTTATTCTCCTCAGACGCACATGGACCCCCACACGTCGCCACGACGAGTGAAAGGTCCCGCACAGCACGTGATGGAAGCTCTGCCTCTGGGAGTCCCGTGTACCCACACGTCGGGGTTGACGCCTCGGGCCTGGCTACGCTCCGCGCAGTGGTCCTCGACCACCTGCGCGGCTTCGTCCCCACCGCGTACGCCGTCCCCGCCTTCGCCGCGAGCCCTGCCGCCCTCGGCCCGGCCGGTCCCTGCTACGCCCTGGCCGACCGCGTCGAGAAGGTGCCGGCCCGCAGCGGTGCGGTCGACGCGCGATCGGGCGAGCGCGAGGTCGGCAGACGAGGCGGCCGGCACGCCGCCACCTCGACCACCGCCCGCCGGCCGAGTGCCGACAGCGACAGCGCGCGAATGATGGAACTGGTCGAACGCGCCCAGGCGGGCGAGGCCGAGGCCTTCGGCCGGCTCTACGACCAGTACAGCGACACCGTCTACCGCTACATCTACTACCGGGTCGGCGGAAAGGCGACGGCGGAGGACCTCACCAGCGAGACCTTCCTCCGCGCCCTGCGCCGCATCTCCACGTTCACCTGGCAGGGCCGCGACTTCGGCGCCTGGCTGGTCACGATCGCCCGCAACCTGGTCGCCGACCACTTCAAGTCGAGCCGATTCCGGCTGGAAGTGACCACCGGCGAGATGCTCGACGCCAACGAGGTGGAGCGCAGCCCCGAGGAGTCGGTACTGGAGTCGCTCTCAAACGCCGCGCTGCTCGAAGCGGTCCGCAAGCTGAATCCGCAGCAGCAGGAGTGCGTCACCCTCCGCTTCCTCCAGGGCCTCTCCGTCGCCGAGACCGCCCGCGTGATGGGCAAGAACGAGGGCGCGATCAAGACCCTTCAGTACCGGGCCGTGCGCACCCTGGCACGGCTCCTGCCCGACGACGCCCGCTGACGCCGCGCCCGAAGCGCGGTGAACCGTCCCCCACACCACAGCCACACCGGCACCCTCCCCCCCCATGCGCCCGTCCCCGGCCCGTCCACCCTCAACTCACCATCCGTGAGCACTTGATGACGCACTGGTCCGATCATCCTCCGCGCGTAACCCAACTGCCGAGCCGCTCGTTGTGCGCAATGCAGGCTCCCTGCGGTCACGTCGTGTGTGCAACCGCCCACTCTTTCGTGTGGTTGTGCTCAAGTCGTGCAACCTTCCGGACCCCCCGGGGAGTCGACCGTCATGACGAGAGGAGGTGCCGCCAGTGATCGCGAATGTTTCGGCGCACCGGCGGGCGAACGCCTTCGCCCAGGACCTGGAGAACCAGACGCTCCGGGGCACGGCGGCCGAGCAGCCCGAGAGTTCGGCCGAGCCGGCCGAACAGGGGCAGCTGTTGGCCTTGGCGAACGGCCTCGGCGAGCTGCCGAAGCCGGAGTTGGATCCCGATGTCAAGGTGGTGCAGCGAGCCCAGCTCGTGGCCGCCATGGAAGCCATGTTCGCGGAGGGCTCCGCGTCCAGGAGCCCCACCGTTCCGGAGCAGCGGAGCTCCCGCCGCGGTGCCCATCGGGCCTCCCCACTCCGGAGACTCCGTCCGCGCTCCCGGTGGTCCAAGGGCCTCGCGGCCGGCGGACTGACCGTGGGGGTGGCCGCCGGCGCCTTCGGCGGTGTGGCGGCCGCCAGCTCGGACGCCCTCCCCGGTGACTCCCTCTACGGGCTGAAGCGGGGCATGGAGGATCTGAGACTCGGTATGGCCGACGACGACGCGGACCGCGGCGGGCTCTACCTCGGCCAGGCCTCAACCCGGCTGAACGAGGCCCGCCGCCTCATGGAGCGCGGGCGCGCGGGCGAGCTGGACACCGAGTCGATGAACGAGGTCAGACGCACCCTCAGCGGCATGCGCCACGACGCCTCCGAAGGTCACCGGCTGCTGCACCAGGCGTACGAGCGGGACGGCTCGCTGGACCCCATCGCCACCCTTTCCTCCTTCGCGACCAGCCACCGCGACGTGTGGAACGGGCTGCGGGACAGGCTGCCCGCCCAGCTCACGGACGTCGGCGACGAGGTGAGCTCAATCTTCGACGCCATAGACCAGGAGGTCGGTCCGCTCCGGTCGCTGTTGCCCCGTGCCCCCGAGGGGGAGCGGCGGGGTTCCAGTCGGCCCGGATCGTCCCCGCAGGACTCCTCGAGCTCCTCGGCGACGTACCCGTCGGCGCCCTCCCTGCCGTCCGTCGGCAGCTCGGCCGCCGACCACCTGCCGCAGCCGTCCGGCTCGGGCGCGGTGGAGGACGACCAGCTGATCGGGGGCAACACGGGCGGGCTGCTCAGCCCCCCGCAGAACAGCGCCTCACCGTCACCGTCCGGCGGACTCTCCGACCCGGCTGCGCCGGTGCCGGACGTGACGATCCCGCCGTTGCTGCCGGGGCTGCTGCCCGGCCTGGGCCTCGACAGCGAGGACAGTCCGTAGCCCGTCGGCCCGGAGGCCGGTGAAAGGCGAAGGGCGGGGCCGGATACGCGTTGCGCGTATCCGGCCCCGCCCTTTGTCGGGGACCGGCAGGGCGACCGGCGGGCAGTCGATCAGAAGAAATCAGAAGAAGACGGAACGCCGCTGAACCAGCAGCTTGTACAGCGTGTGCTGGATCTGCTCCCGCACCTGGTCGGTGAGGTTGAACATCANAATCAGAAGAAGACGGAACGCCGCTGAACCAGCAGCTTGTACAGCGTGTGCTGGATCTGCTCCCGCACCTGGTCGGTGAGGTTGAACATCAGCATCGGGTCCTCCGCCGCCTCCGGCGGATAGCCGTCCGTCGGAATCGGTTCCCCGAACTGAATCGTCCACTTCGTCGGCAGCGGCATCGCGCCCAGCGGCCCGAGCCACGGGAACGTCGGAGTGATCGGGAAATACGGGAACCCCAGCAGCCGCGCGAGCGTTTTCGCGTTGCCGATCATCGGATAGATCTCCTCGGCCCCGACGATCGAGCAGGGCACGATCGGCACGCCCGCCCGCAGCGCCGTCGAGACGAAACCGCCGCGCCCGAAGCGCTGGAGCTTGTAGCGCTCGCTGAAGGGCTTACCGATGCCCTTGAAGCCCTCCGGCATCACCCCGACGACCTCGCCGCGCTGCAGCAGGCGTTCCGCGTCCTCCGTGCACGCCAGTGTGTGCCCGGCCTTGCGCGCCAGTTCGTTTATCACCGGCAGCACGAAGACGAGGTCCGCGGCGAGCAGCCGCAGATGCCTCCCGGCCGGGTGGTTGTCGTGGACGGCGACCTGCATCATCAGCCCGTCCAGCGGCAGCGTCCCCGAGTGGTTGGCCACGACCAGCGCCCCGCCGTCCGACGGGATGTTCTCGATGCCCTTCACCTCGACCCGGAAGTACTTCGCGTACAGCGGCCGCAGCAGCGACATCAGCACCTGGTCGGTGAGTTCCTCGTCGTAGCCGAACTCGTCGACGTCGTAGTCACCGGTGAGCCGGCGGCGCAGAAACGCCAGTCCGCCCGCGATGCGCTGGTCCCAGCCGACGTCCGCGCCGACAGCCCCGGAACCGCGCGGCGGCCGCGCGGACGCCCCGGGCGCGCCCGTACCGCCACCGGCCGAGGCGTTCTTCGGCACCGCCCGCTCCCCAACCAGTTGCCCGGGCACGGAACCGACCGGGATCTCACGCGCCGACTCGGCCACGGATTTCCGCCGGCCCGATCCGGCGCGGCGCCGCACCGACCGCTGAGGTGCGCCGTTGCGCGACCGGTCGTCGTCGAACGGAATGACCTTGGCGTCCGCCATCGTTGCTCGCGCTCCTTATCCGGCGCTCTGAGGGGTGGCGCCACCTGCCGGCGACAGCGCGGCGACCTTGTCGACCGCCCTTGCCAGGGTCTCCGGCGGCAGCAGACCGGGCCCGCGGCTGCGCGCGAAGTCCGCGAACGTCTCCGCGGTCGTGTAGACAGGGTCGAAGCCCAGTGTCTCGCGCATCTGCACGGTGCTGACCACCCGGCCGTGTGTGAGGAGCCGGATCTGCTCCGGCGAGAAGTCGGTGATGCCGACCGTCCGCAGCGCCGAACCGACCCAGGTCACGGCCGGCAGAAGCACCGGCACCGTGGGGCGGCCGAGTCTCCGCGAGCACTGCGACAGCAGCAGCACGCCGTCGCCCGCGATGTTGAACGTGCCGCTGTTCAGCGTGCCGCGGCGGGGCTCGTGGGAGGCGATCCGCAGCACGTCGAGGACGTCGTCCTCGTGGACGAACTGCAGTCGGGGGTCGTAGCCCAGGACGGTCGGCATGACGGGCAGCGAGAAGTAGTCCGCCAGCGGCGAATCGGCGCGCGGTCCGAGGATGTTGGCGAAGCGCAGCACGCACACCGCCACATCCGGCCTGCGGCGCGCGAAACCGCGTACGTACCCCTCGACCTCGACCGCGTCCTTGGCGAAGCCACCGCTCGGCAGGGATTTGGGGGGCGTGGTCTCGGTGAAGACGGCCGGGTCGCGCGAGGCGGAGCCGTACACGCTGGTACTGGACTTCACGACCAGGCGCCGGACGGTCGGCGACTTCTGGCATGCGCCGAGCAGCTGCATGGTGCCGATGACATTGGTCTCCTTGACCGCCGTACGGCCCCCGGACCCGAGGGGTGTGCCCGTGACGTCGAGGTGGACCACGGTGTCCACGTCGTGCTCGGCAAGGACGCGCGCTATGGCGGGCTGCCGGATGTCGGCCCGTACGAAATCGGCTCCGCCGAGACGGTGCTCGGGAGTCACCGCGTCGACGCCCACCACCCGCGCCACTTCGGGGTCCCGCTGGATACGGCGTACGAAGCGGCCCCCGAGTTGCCGGGCCACACCGGTGACAAGCACGACCTTGCCCAAGATCAGCGCCTTCCGTTCGGTCCTGGCTATGCGTCACCGTAGCGGGTTGACGTTGCGCTGTGATGACCGCAGGGCCTTCTTCCCGGCTCTTTGATCCCAACGCACGACACGGCCGGCCGGAAAAGCACCGTGGCCCCTCCACCGCGCAGGTGGAAGGGGCCACGACGTGTGCGGACAGCCGCCGCTTACTTCTTGTTGCGACGCTGAACGCGCGTGCGCTTGAGCAGCTTGCGGTGCTTCTTCTTCGCCATCCGCTTGCGCCGCTTCTTGATAACAGAGCCCACGACTACCCTCGCTCACTTCTCTTCACTCGGTGCGGGGCGTCTGGGCCCACACGACCTACGTCGGCCTAGCCTACCGGCCCGAGCTCCGAGCTTGTAATCCGAGGGACATCTCAGGCCGATTCGACCCCCACAAAGGATTCCCGGAGGTACTCGTGAACCGCTTGCTCCGGGACCCGGAAGGACCTGCCCACCCGGATCGCCGGCAGATGACCGCTGTGCACCAAGCGGTACACGGTCATCTTCGACACGCGCATCACCGAGGCGACTTCCGCCACGGTCAGGAACTTGACCTCGTTGAGAGGCCTTTCGCCAGCAGCCATGACCCACCTGTACCTTCCGCACACGACGCACACCGGCTTCCCCTCCGGTGACTCTTCGTCGCGGTGCGCTCACTCCCAGAGTAGGGGCGGGTGGTGCGAGTGGGGAAGAGGAGCAGCCATCGGCCGTTTACTGTGACAGACACGCTCGATTGAGTACATAGCGAGTAAGCGGCCGGTAGTAATCGGACCGCACAGCGTCATCGAGGGGCACGGCGACGGAGACACGCCCCTCGGCCTCGCCGACGAACAGCGCCGGATCGTCCGTGTCCCCCAGGCCGATGACCTCGAAACCGAGCTGACCTGCACCGCAGACCCAGCCGTGGTCACCGACGACCAACTCCGGCAGAGGGCCCCCGGACTCCGCGGCACCCTCCAGCGCTGCCCGTACCGGCAGGGGCGAATGGGTGTGCACGCCGGTCGCACTCCCCGGCTCACGCGCTCCGGGCTCCCGCACCATCGCGACTCCCCGTACGTAGTCGATGGTGTGCGTGCGTACACCGAACCGGGTCGTTATGTCGACACATCGCCCCTGCGCGGGTGTGAGAACCAGACAGCCCGCCGCCGACAGGGCGTCTGCCAGCGAGGCGTAGAACCCAAGCAGCCTGTGCGGATGCCCGGTCCCGAACAGCACGCTCCCGCTCCGTTCAGCGACCGCCGCCAACCGCCCGGCGAACGCGTCGAGCCCGCTCAACGTGCGCTCCGGGTCGATGACGTCCTGACCGGAAACATGGGCCGGGTCCCCGGAGACCCCGCACCTGTGCGCCATCAACCTGATCAGATCCCGCTCGCTCCAGACCCGTTCGGGATCCAGCCCGAGCGTGGCCCTCGGATCCCGCGCCGCGAACAGCCGGTAGCTCCGCAGGCTCCGCTCCCGGGACGTCGCCACGGGGCCGGCCAGCCGCGCCGACAACAGATGCGCCCGCAGCGCCCCTCTGCTCAACACAACGACGATGGTCCCGCAGCATCCGGCACCGCACCCCGGAAACCGGACAGATCCCCACAGTCGGCGTAACGGCCGCGAATGGCCCTCCGCGGCCGCGCGCCCACCGGTCAGGGCAGCAGGCCCCGCAGCGGGAAGACCGCCCTCCGGGTCGCGAGCACCGCTTGGTCCAGCCGGTCCGCCGGGTCGTAGCCGTCCTCCCAGGACCGCCACGTCGGAGTCCGCCCGTCCGTCATCCGCCCGGGCCCCAACTGCCGCGTCCGCGCGTACACCTCGTCGCGCCACGAGGACGGGATCACCGACTCCGGGTCCACGGGGGCATGGGCCGCGATCCCGACGAGATGGGTCCAGGACCTCGGTACGACGTCCACGACCGCGTAGCCGCCTCCGCCGAGGGCCACCCAGCGCCCGTCCTCCACGTGCTCGTGGGCGAGCACGTGGCAGGCCTCCTGCACCAGCCGCTGGGCGTCCAGCGACACCGCAAGATGCGCCAGCGGGTCCTCGAAGTGCGTGTCCGCCCCGTGCTGCGTCACGAGGACCTGCGGCCGGAAGTCCGCCAGCAGTTCGGGTACGACGGCGTGGAACGCGCGCAGCCATCCCTCGTCCCCGGTCCCCGCGGGCAGGGCCACGTTCACCGCGGAGCCCTCGGCCTCCCCCTGGCCGCCCGTCTCCTCCGGCCATCCCGTGCCCGGGAAGAGCATCCTGGGATGCTCGTGCAGAGAGATCGTCAGCACCCTCGGGTCGTCCCAGAAGGCCGCCTGCACACCGTCGCCGTGATGCACGTCGACATCGACGTACGCGACCCGCTCGGCCCCCAGCTCCAGCAGCCGTGCGATCGCCAGCGAGGCGTCGTTGTAGATGCAGAAGCCCGAGGCGGCACCCGGCATGGCGTGGTGCAGCCCGCCGGCGAAGTTCACGGCGTGCGGGGCCTCGCCCCGCCACACCGCCTCGGCCGCCCCAACCGACTGGCCCGCGATCGTCGCGGACACCTCGTGCATGCCCGCGAAGGCCGGGTCGTCCGTCGTTCCCAGCCCGTACGCCTGGTCAGCGGCACCCGGATTCCCGGACGCGGACCGCACGGCCGCCACATAGTCCTCGCGGTGGACGAGGCGCAGCGTGGACTCGCCGGCGGGCCTGCCCGCCACCACGTCCACCTCGCGGTCCAGCCCGTAGGCTCGCACCAACGCCATGGTCAACGCGAGCCGTACCGGATCCATCGGATGACTGGCCCCGAAGTCATACTTCGTTACCGCTTCGTCCCACATCAACAGTGCGCGGCCGCTCATGGTCGACACCGTATCGGTCGGGCTCCGGCTCGAACGACCTGGCGTACAGCAACGTCACGAGCACCAACACCATCGGGACGAGCATCGCTCCCCGGTAGTTCCACGCGTCCCCCAATCCTCCGACCAACGGTGCCCCGATCAGGAACCCCACGTAGTTGAAAACGTTAAGACGTGCGACAGCCGCGTTGCTCGCCCCGGGACCGCCGTGCGCAACAGCGCGCCGGCCCGCCGCGGCGAACGTCTGCGGCACGATCACGCACAGGCCCAGACCGAGCAGCGTGAATCCGGCGAGACCCGCCCACGGTCCGGGCGCCACCGCCACCACGGCGAAGCCTCCCGCCGCCAGGACCGTCCCGCACCGCACGACCGCCGCCGCCCCGAACCGCCGGACTCCGAGGTCTCCCACGGTCCGCCCGAGCAGCGTGGTCACCATGTAGGCGTTGTACGGGACCGTCGCCAGCTCCTCCGAACTCCCCAGCACGTCCTGGAGGTACTTCGCGCTCCAATTCGACACGGTGGAGTCCCCGATGTAGGCGAAGGCCATCACCATGCACAGCGGCAGGAGCAGCCTGAACGGCAAAGCGGCTCCAGCGCCCTCCGCATCCGCCGAGCGGTTTCCGGACGCCGGGCCCCTTCCCGACTCCGGACCGGGGGCGTCCACGTACCACCGGCTCCCGAACAGCGCCGCGGGCAGCAGCACGAGGACCACCGGCAGGTACGACACCACGAGCGGCAGGTCCCAGTGGGCACCCGCCCAGGCGAGGGAGGCACCGAGAATCCCCCCGAAACTGTAAGCGGCGTGGAAGCCGAGCATGATGCTGCGGCCGTACGACTGCTGCAGGCTGACGCCGAGCATGTTCATCGAGGCGTCCAGTGCGCCGACGGCGAGCCCGAACACCCCCAGTGCCAGGGCGACCTGCCACACCCTGCCGCCGGCGCCCACTGCCAGCAGGGAGAGCAACACGACCGGCTGCGACCACCGCAGTACCGCTCCCGGCGGACGGCGCGCGACGATCTTCTCGGTCGCCACACTGCCGACCCCGGCGAGGATCGGCACGGCCGCCAGGAAGACCGGCAGCAGCCCGTCGGATATCCCGTAGCGGTCCTGGATGGCCGGTATCCGCGTCACCAGGAGAGCGAAGGCCACGCCCTGGACGAAGAAACTCAGCGCCAACGAGGCCCGACCATGCCGCAACCGCGCGTCCGTCATGGCCGCACAGCGTAGGGCGCTCAACTACCCATGGGTAGACGGATCAGGCGAGCAATCCGAGGAGCTCGGCCATGTCGGCGAAGACTCCACGCGCCCCTGCGAGCCTCGCGGCCGGCGTCATCGCGGTGAAGCCGTACACGTCCATCCCCGCCGCCAGGGCCGCGGTGACACCGAGGGGGCTGTCCTCGACCACGACGCATCGCGCGGGTGCGACGCCCATCCGCTCGGCGGCGTGGAGGAACAGATCCGGCGCCGGCTTTCCGCGGCCCACGTCCTGGGCGCTGAAGACGTTCTCCGCGCGGAACCAGGTGTCCAGTCCCGTCTTGCGGTGCCCGACCCGGATGCGTTCGTGGCTCCCGGAGGACGCGACGCAGTACGGCATTCCGTCGGCCGTGAGTTTGCCCAGTACGTCGACGGCCCCTGCGACGGGCGTCAACTCACGCTCGAAGGCGGCGAACACGCGGGCGTGCAGTGTCTCGTCGAAGTCGTCGGGAAGCCGCTTCCCGGTCCGCTCCAGGACGAGGTCATGCACCCGGTGCACGGCGGCGCCCATGTAGTCGCGCACGGATTCCGCGTAGGAGGTGGGGTGTCCCAACTCGGTGAGGTAGTCGGCCAGGACCGTGTTCGACAAGGGCTCGCTGTCCACAAGTACACCGTCGTTGTCGAAGATCACGAGGTCATAGCGCATGCCCAACAGCATAGGAAACCGAGGACGTGGCCAGGAAACGGGGAACGCAAAAAAAGCCTCAACCCCCGAGTTTCCACTCGGGGGTTGAGGCCCAAAATTTGTTCGGCGGTGTCCTACTCTCCCACAGGGTCCCC